>JAIBCN010000011.1 GCA_019694155.1 Vicinamibacteria bacterium
GGCAGCGGGCTCGCCCAGGCCGCGGCCTCGACCGCGGGATCGGCCTTGACCACGGCGAGGAGCGCCCTTTGCCGGCTCTCGTGCGGGTTGTCGGCTGCGGGGGCGGGAGCGGCCGCCGCCGCCCCGGTGATGGAACTCTGCCCGCCATCACCGCGCGTTTCCGAGAAATCGATATCGACCGAGAAGACGTTCTCGTACGCGAAGCCAAGCGGCTTGTGGTAGTTGGTCCACGAATAGAGAGACAAGGTGGAAACCGCGAAGAGGACGAGGAAGCAGACGAAGATCTCCGCGATGACGAGCGCGTTCGCACGCTTCCTGTTCCAGATGAGCCTGAAGAGATGACGGATCACTTCACACCTCCCGCCAGAGCCTGGATGGGAGTCAGGCGCGACAGCCTCCAGGCGGGCCATACGCCGGAGATGACACCGAAGGCCAGGGCGAAGGCGAAACCCCAGGCCGCGATGCGCCAGTTGAGAGAGAAGTGGGCGTAGGGAACGAGGTCGCTCCGATTGAGCAAGGCAAGCAGCGCGGCCGAACTCACGAGAGCTAGGAGGCCTCCCACCACCGACAGGACCACATTCTCGAACAGAAACTGGAGCAGGAGATCACTCGCGGAGGCGCCGAAGGCGCGGCGCACCCCGATCTCCGAGGCGCGCTCCAGCGCGCGGCTTACATTCAGGTTCACGAGGTTCACCGCGGGCAGAATCATGAAGAGCGCGGCCGCGGTGAGCAGGATTGCCAGCAATCGGCCGCCCGCGTCTTCGGCCTGGAAGTCGCCGATGAAGAGCCGCGCGAAGGAAGCGAAGAACGTCTCGGGAACCGCGTAGATGCGATCGAACTGCGGCGGAAGATCGATCTTGCCGAGGCGCACCTTGAACTCCTGCTGGACGCTTTCCACGGCGCCTTTGTCCCTGAGCAGGAAGAGTGCGAAGAAGCCGCCGCGCAGCCGCGCCTTGTATTCGTCGCTCTTGGCCGTGGTCGTGGGGACGTAGATGTCCCCGGTAGCCATGAGCCTGAAGATCGGGACGTCGGGCACGACCCCCACCACCTTGAACGTCTGTCCGTCCGCCTCGATGGCCTGTCCGAGGGCGGGGCCGGCGCCGAAGAACTTCGCCCGCGTGGTCTCGTTGATGACCGCCACGAACCGGGCCTCGCTCACGTCGGCTTCCCCGAACGGCCCACCCTCGATGAACTCGAAGTCGAGAATACGGAAGAAGTCGGCGTCGGTGCGCTTGATCAGGGACTTGAGCCGGGCCCCCTTCCAATAGGAAATCACGGTCTCGGGCTGCGAGAGGATGGACATGCGCTCGACCCCGGGAATGCCGCGCATGTAGCGGTCATAGAGCGCGTAGCCGCCCGGGCCGGTCGACATCGAATCCTTACCCTGCATGCGGACGTTGTCGACGACGAGGGTGCGATCACCCCTCGTCTCGGGCGGGTACGACGAGAAGATGTGATCGAGGATGGCCGCGGCCAGGGTGAGGACGAGGAGGGTAAAGCCGATTCCAAAGAGGCTCACGAAGGTGAAGAACTTGCGCCGGCCGAGGATCTTCAGACTGAGCTTTAGGTAATTGATGAGCATTGACTTCTCCTTGAGCTGGATCCCGGCCTGCGCCGGGATACGCGGAGCGATGGCGTTCGCCATCTCTCCGCTAGTTGACCCGGCGTCCGTCGAACATGCGGATGGTGCGCGCGGTCTTCTCGGCCTGACGCGGATCGTGCGTGACCATGACCAGGGTCGTCTTCTCCCGCGTGTTCAGGTCCTGCAGGATGGCCATGATTTCGTCTCCCATTTGGGAATCGAGGTTGCCGGTGGGCTCGTCCGCGAGGAGCACCCGCGGCTTCCCCACGATGGCCCGCGCGATGGCCACGCGCTGCTGCTGGCCCCCGGAGAGCTGCGAGGGAAAGTGATGCTTGCGCGCGGAGAGTCCCACCCGCTCGAGGGCCGCCTCCGCCGCCTTCCGCCGCTCGGATGCCCCGGCCTTCCGGTAGAGAAGCGGTATCTCGACGTTGTCGAGCACGGAGAGGTCGGGGATCAGGTGGAACGACTGGAACACGAAGCCGATCGATTCGTTGCGCAGGCGCGCGAGGGCCTTGTCCGAAGCGTCGGTGACTGCGGCGCCTCCGAGGGAGATCGTGCCCTTGCTTGGGGCATCGAGCAGTCCCATGAGGTGCATGAGGGTGCTCTTGCCGCAGCCCGAGGGACCCATGATGGAGACGAACTCGCCCTCCTCGATGTCGAGGTTGACCCCGGAGAGAGCCACGGTCTCGATGCGGTCGGTGCGGTAGACCTTCTCGACGTTGTCGAGGCGGATCATTGGAACGCTCATTTCAGTTTCAGCTCCCGTGCATAAAGGTAGTTGGTCATGTCGGAGACGATCAGTTCGTCTCCCGGCTGCACGCCTCTCGAAATCTCGACCGCGTCGTAGCCGATGAGTCCCAGGTCCACACGGGTGCGCGCCGCGACGCCGTCGCGAACCACGAAGACGTCCTGCGACCCTTCGCCGGTCAGGAACGGACCGCGGGCCACGCGGACAGCGTCGGCGCGGCGGTCGGTGACGATGTAGACGTCGGCCTTGAGGCTCGGACGCAGGACCGCGTGAGTGGGCTCGGCCAGGCGGATCCACAACCGCATGACGCCATCGCGCACGGTGGGCTCGACCGTGCTCACCTCTCCGCGCAGATCCGTCTTGCCGATCCGGACGAGGGCTTGAAGCCCGGCGCGCAGGGAGCGGCCATGGACGGCGGAGACGGTGGCCTCGATGCGGAACGACTTGAGGTCCGACAGCCGGGCGAGAGGTTCGCCCCGGCGGACCAGCGCGCCCGCCTCGGTGACCGCCCAAGTCACGACACTGCTCCGGTCCACCCGGGTCGAGCCCAGATCGAGGACGCGGCGGGCCTCGCGACGCTGGCTCTCGAGGGTCGCGAGCTCGAGATTCATGCCGTCGATCTGCGCCTTCGTCATCTCCTCGGCGATGGAGCGCGAGGCCAGGAGGCGCTTCAGCTCGAGCGCGGCCTTCGCCTCGTTGAGTTGAGCCTCACGCAGACCGTCTTTCGAGACGAGTCCCGATGCCGCAAGCTCGGTCTGCTGGGCGAGACGTGCGCGCAGCGACTCGACCTCGAGCCGCTTCGCTTCGGTGGTGGCGTCGAGGTCGGCGAGACGACTCTGCAGATCGAGCCGCGTCCGCCGCTGATCGTTTCGCTTGAGCTCCACGTCGCGCTCGAGTTTGTCGAAAGCGACGGTCTGCTCCGAGAGGTCGAGATCCAGGATCGCCTCGCCCGGCTTGATCGGATCTCCCGCCCGCTTGAGGATGCGGGTGACCCGCGCGTCCACCGGGCTCGCGATGACCTCCTCGAGATCAGGAGTGACCGTCCCGCTCGCGGCAACCGACGCTTCCACCGGACCGCGGTCCACCTTCTCGACGCGCACACGCGAGCGAGGCACGGAGGGACGCAGGAGGGAGGGACCGTAGCTGAAAGCCAGGAAGAGGGCGGTCACCAAGACCGCGGCCGCGACGACGCGGCGGCGCTTCTGCGCAGCGACGAACGCGGGGTCGAGGGCTCGGTCCATACGCCTCGGAAGAGCAACCGCCGTGCCACCGCAAGCGCCTCGTTTCTCCTGGGTTTAGGACTCAGCAGAGGGGATGCTTCGTACGCCTCCGTACGATTTCGTCCGGAACCGTACGGTGAGGCCCAGCCTCGATCCTGGAGGTCGGAAGTGGGCACTGGTGACTATGATCCGGGCGTGCGCGTCGTCACCCCATTCCTATGCCTCGGACTGCTGACCGTAGCGGCACGCACGGATGCCCAGTCGCTCGGGGAACCGCCCAACGTCGCGGCCACGCTGTCCGAAGCGGCGGGCCGGATGTCCCTCACTTACGAAGGCCGTCCCATCGTCGCGGGCGCGGTGAACGCGGATCCAGGCGCCACCGCCGAACGGCGGATGGTGGCGGATGAATCGAATGGCGCGCTCACCCAGGTCATCAAGTGGACGGCTCGGGGCAAGGGCCGGATCACCCTGGACCTCGAGGTGCAGGGCAGCGCGGACGCCATCGCGGTGGAAGCCGACCGCACCGACTCGACGCTGCCCATTGTCCGGAGTTCCATCGGCCCCAGCCACAATCGGAGGAATCGCGCGGTGTATGACCGCGCCCGCGACTGGACGGTGTCCATCGATGCCGGGGCGGAGCTGGCCCTCACCCCCATGGCCACATCCGCGGCGCGAGCGTCGTTTCGCCTTCAGGCCACGGGTCTTGAGATCGTTCTGCGCTTCCGGCCGCGCTTCTATCAGAAGCATCGTGGCCTCAAATATTTCCAACCATGGACCTATCAGCCATGGAAAGGGTCGGTGACCGGGTGGACTTCCTGGTATGCCTTCCGCGACAAGGTCACACAGAAGGACGTCGCGGAGACCGCGGCGGTGATCGCGGAGACGCTCGCTCCCTTCGGGTACGAATACGTTCAGATCGACGACGGTTTTCAGCAGGACCCGATCGGCGTTCCGGACCACTGGCTGAAGACGAACGACAAGTTTCCCGGCGGCCTCGATGGACTGAAGAAGTCGATCGTCGATCGAAGCCTCAAGCCGGGCCTGTGGACCAATGTCTCATTCGCCCAGGCCGACTACGCCCTCGCGCACCCCGGATACTTCGTGCCCGGACCGGACGGCAAGCCGGCCTACGGCAACTGGGTCGGCTACGTGATGGACGGATCGAACCCGAAGACGCTCGCCGATCTCGTGACCCCGGTGTACCGATCGCTCGTCGATTCCGGCTGGCAGTACTTCAAGGTGGATGCGCTGCGTCACCTGCGGTACGAGGGCTACAACAGCTTCGGGGACTACTTCGCGCGGAGACACCTGGATCGCGAGGCGGTCTTCCGTCAGTTCGCGTCCTCCATCACTTCGACGCTCGGGCCCAAGGTGTTCAAGCTCATGTGCTGGGGCGTCCGCCCGGAGTTGATCGGCCTCTTCGACGGGTGCCGGCTCGGCAACGACGGCTTCGGCTACGGGGGCTTCTCCGAGTACAACTCGTTCAACAACATCGTCTGGCGCAACGATCCCGATCACATCGAACTCACCCAGCCCGACGCGTATCGAGCGACCACGCTCACGTCGCTCACCGGCTCGATCCTGATGCTCACCGATCCGCCCGCGGTCTATCGCACGGATCGGGTGGAAGCGGCGAGGCGCACCTCGCCCGTGCTCTTCGCCCAGCCCGGCCAGATCTACGACGTGGAGCCGTCGCGTTCGAACGTCCTCTCCCGGGCTGCGGTCGAGATGTCGGGCAGCGGCCCGCGCACCTTCGACGCCACCCAGGCGCTCTCCGTCCACTATCTCCACGCGATCGATGTAAGCCGGCCGTACGAGCAATGGATGGTGCTGGCGCGCACCGGCGGCGACAGCGCGCCCATCCGCTTCGCCGATCTCGGTCTCGCCGCGGATCGCGATTACCTCGCCTTCGAGTTCTGGACGAAGTCATTCCTGGGCTCGTTCCGCGAAACGTTCATGCCTGGGGACGTGGATCCGCGTTTCGGCGTTCAGGTCTTCTGCCTTCGCGAGAGGACAACTCACCCGCAGCTCGTGGCCACGAATCGCCACGTGTCCTGCGGCGCAATGGACATATCCAACCTCAGCTGGAGCCCGGGCTCGCTCGAAGGCATCAGCAGCGTCGTGGGAGGCGATCCTTACGAGCTCTACCTGACCGAGCCCGCGGGCTACTCGTTCGTGAACGCGCGAGTCGAGGGCGCGCTGGTTTCAGCCAACGAGAAGGTCGGCAGCCTGCGCCGGCTGCGCCTGCTCTCCGCCCGGAACGGCGAGGTGCGCTGGCGTCTCGACTACCGGGTCGACGCGCCCTGAGCCGAGCAGCCCGGCAGCCGGAACGCGCCGATGCGCGTTGAATAGCTCGCAGCGTCCTTCTTCACGTAGTCGCCCACGTACCAGATCGTGCAGTCGTCTCTCGGATCGATCGCCGTCTGGGTGTAGTCCTCCCATCGCTGGGCGCGGGGGCGAGAGGCGCCAGAGCCGCCATCCGCGGCTTCGCCCGCGACCAGAACGGTTTCCCGGAGCGTGAGCTGACCGGGAGGATCGTTCGCCCCGCGGCCGGCGAAACGCTGGCCCGCGAAGTTCGGCGATCCGCCAAACGAATACCCGACGCCGATATTGCCGAGCCTGTCCAGGGCCGGACTCGGCAGCCATCGATAGAAGCCCTCCGGCGCATAGGTACCCTGTTGATGCAGCGCCACGCTCCTCGCCTTGTCCTGGCTGACGCGGAACTCATACCAGCGCACGCCGCCACCTTGAGCCGCGGTGTCGATGGAGTGCGCGGCGACAAGACTCTCGCGGCCGCCGATCCGCCGATACACGAGCCTCGCCATGAGCTTGTCGCCCTGCGCGTCGAGTCGAAGCTCGCTTCCCGGCTGCGGCACGCAGTACGTGAGTTGTCCGCCGCACAGGTAGTGATACGGCGCCACCTTGATCGCCTGGGGCCCGAGGACCGCGGTCTTCTTCGGGTCCTTCCAGTCGACGTGAAACTGCCAGACGTTGATGATGTCGTCCTTCAGGATGCCGTCGAGCTGCCTTCCGCCCGCGGCCATCATGATGTTCGGCGCGCCCTTCGGAGGCAGAGCCTTGCCGTCGATGTCGGCATTGTTGAGGAAGTTGACGTCGTTGATGATGACGCACTGCTCCGAGGCGGGGAGCCCCTTGAGCATCTTCTCGCGATCGACGACGCAGGCGTGCTTCTCCGTGGCCACCGTCTCCGAGATACGGTCGTCGCTCGTGCTCGTGGGCACGTAGTACCCGTCAGTCCAGATGGCCGGCCGCGGATAGTCGGGAAAGAGCGGGCGGAGGAACTCGTAGCGATACCAGGCGCCGAGAGGATCGGGCGTCGCGGAAATCGCGTAGCACATCGAGTACGGTCCCTGCGGTCCCGGAGTCAGCGAGGGTCGCGGGCCGGGCGTTGGTGAAGGCGTTGGAGTCGCAGGCGGCGGCTGATACAAAGGGGCGGCAGCGCCCGGCTGATTCGCGATGCCGGGCACGCTCGACTGGGGCACCCCCGCGGGCGCGGGCGGGATCTGGTCGGGACGGACCGGTCCCCTTGAGAACAGGGGCATGACAATAAGCCAGCGATCGGCGAGCTGGTCGTAGCGCACGACCACGTCGCCGCTGACGCGAGCCTCGCAGTTCCCGCCGAACCCTTTGAAGACGTTGTTCGCGCGGACGGGGCCATACAGGACCTTCCCGGTCGCGTCGAACTTCCTCCCCTTCCGGGTGAAGATCGCCATGCCCGCGCCGTTCACGGTCTGGACGATGTGGTCGGGCCCCACCGCGAGGCTGTTGTCCGAAGGATTCCTGACCGTCGCCACCCCCTGGGGCCCGCTGAAACCGAGGCCGAGGCCATCGAAGCTCTCCACGAGTTCAGGCCCGGGCAGGGCCCCGTGCGTGGTCTGTTCGACCGCGGCGGCCGCGGGCGGGATGGAAGGGGCCGTGTAAGGAGTCGGGGCCGGAGGCGGCGAAGGCGCTTGTGCCCGCCCCAGGGCGGCCGCGACGAGCAGGAGACCGAGGGCGTTCATCCTCTACGGCTTGCTGGTGCCGGCGCGGCCATAGCGGTCTTCGAGACGGACCACGTCGTCAAGCTCGGGCGTCGAGACTTCGACGAGGTCGACCTCGGTCATTCCGGTCATGCGATGGACAGTGTGCGGGGTGATGTGAAAGAGATCCCCCGGCTTCATCTCGGTCTTCTTCAGTTTCGTCGGATCGTCCTTCGAGCCGGTCTCGAAGAGCAGTGTCCCGGCCTGCACCAGGATGGTCTCGTCCTTGACGTTGTGATACTGGAGGGAAAGGCTCTCGCCCTTGTTGATGTGAAGGAGCTTCCCGACATAGCGGTCGGTGCGGGCCCACCAGATCTCGTAACCCCAGGGTTTGTCGATTCTCTTTGCGCTCTCGTTCATGAGCCTCTCTTGTCTTGTTGATCCGATGTTTCTTCGGGGAGCCGATTATCCGCCTCAGACCGGAGCGGGCGTCTCCCGACGCCGCGCGCGGAGCGCCGCCGCGAAGGATTCCGCGCTGAGGGCGTCGGACCCCAGGGCCATCGCCACCGCCTCCTCCACCTCAGCCAGGGAAAACGAGGCGAGAGCGTGACGCACCTGACGTATCGAGGTCGGCGCCATCGACAGCTCGCGGTAGCCGAGACCGGCGAGCAGCAGAGCGCCCTCTCGACTCGCTGCCATTTCGCCGCAGACCGACAACGGGACATTCGCGTCCCGGGCGGCGCTCACGATTTCGCCGAGCAGCCGCACCACCGCCGGGTGGAACGGAGCGTAGAGGTGTCCCACCCTCGGATCGGCCCGATCGACGGCGAGGGTGTACTGGATGAGGTCATTGGTGCCGACGCACAGATAGTCGAATTTCCTCCCGAGGGGCCCCGCAACCAGAGCCGCGGAGGGAATCTCGATCATCGCGCCCAGCGGCGGCCGTCGGAACGCGCGGCCCGCGGAGCGGACCTCTCCCTCGATCTCCAGAACCAGGGCCAGGATCTCGTCGGCTTCGCGCACGCCGCCCACGAATGGAAACAGGATGCGGATCGCGGTTTCGTCGGCGGCCCGCAGCAGGGCCCGGATCTGCGGCCGGAAGTAGTCGCCGCCCCGCGAGAGCAGCCGGAAGGCGCGCAGGCCGAGCGCGGGATTCGGGCTGGAGGGGCTCGCAGGTGAGAGGTCTTCGGGCCCGAGATCGAAGGTGCGGACGGTCAGCGGATGCGGGGCCACCGCGAGAGCGAGGCGTCGATAGATCTCGAGTTGCGCGTCTTCGCTGGGCGCCCGCCCCTGGCGGGAGAGCAGGTATTCGGACCGGAAGAGTCCCACGCCCATCGCCCCGGACTCGCGGACGGTCTCGATGTCCGAAGGAAACTCGATATTGGCCCGCAGCAGAATCTCGACGCCGTCCGTGGTCCGGATCGGTCCCTCGGGCAGGCCCGCGCGCCGGTGCTCCGTGATCTTGTCCACCCGGGTTTCGGGCGAGGGAGCGGTGTCGACATAGCCCGCGGTTCCATCCACGAAGACGAGGCTCTCGCTCAAGACCTCCGCCGTCCCGGTGCGAACACCGAGGACGCAGGGGATGGAGCGGGATCGGGCCAGGATGGCCATGTGGTGCGTGGGCGAGCCGTGGTCGGCGACGAGCGCCCCCACGAGCGACCAGTCGATTTCCGCCGCCTCGGAAGGTTTCAGATCCTGGCAGACGAGAACGACCTTCTCGCCCTTCGGCAGCACGAGGTCGCCTTTGGTGCCGCCGAGAAGGGTAAGCACGCGATCGAGGACGTCGTCGAGATCGTGAGAGCGCTCGGCGATCACCGCGGAGGCGCGGGCGAACAGACTGCGCAATTCGTCGCATACGATGGAAAGCGCCCACTCCGCTCCGATCAGGCGTTCATCGATGAGGCTCAAGCTCCGTCCCGCGAAGAGGGGATCCTGAAGCATGAGGACCTGCGCGTCGAAAAGATAGGCGTGCGCTTCGCCGGCCTCGTGGGAGAGCCGGGCGGTGAGGTCCGAAAGCTCCGCCTGAGCGGCGCGGAACGCGGCCCGCAGCCGCTCCCGCTCACGCGGCACGTCCGCCTTCTCGATGTGCCTGAAGGGCACGCGGCGCTCAGCGCGCCGGAACACGAACGCCTTCCCCAGCACCTGGCCGGGGGCGATGGCGAAACCTGAAAGCCTCAATTCTTCGGCGCCTCTCCGAATCCCGCGGCCACGAGCGCGGCGAGCGCCTTGATGGCCTCCTTCTCGTCGCGGCCCTCCGCGCGCACCTGAATGCTCGCACCGCACGGCGCGGCGAGGAGGAGGAGGCCCAGGATGGACTTGCCGTCCATCTCCTTGTCCTTGAACACCACCGTGACCTGAGCGTCGAAGCGCGAGGCCTCCGCCACGAACCTGGCGGCGGCCCGGGCATGGAAGCCCAGGGCGTTCACGACCCGGATGGTCTTACGTCGCACGGGGGAATGGACTCGCGGCTCCCGGCTTGAGAAGATCTCCGGCGACCTGGACGCTTTCGCGCCCCTGGGCGCAGACGATCCGGGCCACCTCGGCGAGGGGCTTGCTTCGGATCTGGCAGGCCTTGATCAGCATGGGAAGGTTCACGCCCGTGACCACCTCGACCCCATCGCCTGCGAAGGGAAGGACGAGGTTCGTCGGTGTGCCGCCGAACATGTCCGTCAGCACCAGCACGTTCTTCCTGCCGCACTGGGCCAGCGCCTTGCCAATGTGGCCCTTCGCCACATCGACGTCGTCCTCCCAGTCTATGGAGAGGGCGAGGATTCGCTCCTGGTCGCCCACGATCATCCTGAGGGCGTTCACCAGTTCCTTGGCCACGTCACCGTGGGTCACGACGAGGATTCCGATCATTTCTGTTTGAGGTCGCGATGACGGAGGCGGACGGTGACACCCTCGATCCCCTCGAGGTCCGACGCCAGTTCGCGGGCAATCATGACAGAGCGGTGGCGCCCCCCGGTGCAGCCGATGGCGACGGTGAGATAGGCCTTCCCCTCGGCCACGTACTTGGGCACCACGAAGCCCAGGAAGTCCTTGAGCCTCGCCTGGAACTCGAGGGTGCCGGGGGCGCGCTTCAAATAGCGGACGATCCGCGGATCGAGGCCGGTGAGACGCCGCAGGCGCGGCTCGAAATGGGGATTCTTCAGGAAGCGCACGTCGAAGACGAGGTCGGCCTCCGTGGGCAGGCCGTGCTTGAAGCCGAAGGAAAGGACGGTGAGCACGAGGCCGCTGCCCGACTGGCTCGCGCCGAAATGCTCCTGCACGTAACCCTTGAGATCATGGACGCTGAGCGTCGAGGTGTCCAGGATGAGGTCGGCAAGCCGGCGGATCGCGGTGAGGGCCTGCCTCTCCTCGCGGATGCCGTCGCGCACCGGCTGGTTGGTGGCGAGGGGATGAGCGCGGCGGGTCTCGGAGAAGCGGCGGATGAGCGCGGCGTCCGAAGCCTCGAGGAAGATCAGGCTGACCTTCACCTTCTGCCGCTTCAGCTTCTCGAAGGCGCGGCCGAAGTGGGTGACGAAATTCGGCTCGCGCATGTCGACCACGAGCGCCGCTCGCGGCGTGGCCGTGGCGTTCAGGAAATCGACGAAGCCGGGCAGGAGCTTGGTTGGCAGATTGTCGACGCAGAAGAACCCGAGATCCTCGAGCGCGTTGGCGGCGTGGGACTTCCCGGAGCCGGAAAGGCCGGAGATGATGACGATCTCGGCCGCCGGATTGGCGTGCGAACGCGCTGCCCTCAAGGCCGGTCCTTCGCGCGGGGCGCCCGCAGCGCCTCCACGCGGCTCAGCAGGGTGGCGGTGGCGTCGTGACCGCGCGCCCGGAGCAGGAGGTTCTTGGCCGCGAGCTCGACGAGGAGCGCCACGTTGCGGCCGGGGGCCACGGGCAGCCGGAGGAGGGGAATCTCGACGTCGAGGATGGACTCGGTCTCGCGATGAAGACCAAGCCGGTCATAGGCCTTCCGCGGATTCCATTTTTCCAGCCGCACCACGAGGTCGATGGTCTGTTCCGGGCTCACCGCGGAAACGCCATACAGGTCCTGGATGTTGAGTATCCCGAGCCCCCGGATCTCCATGTGATCGCGGGTCGGCTGAGGCGAGGCGCCGAGCAGGCCCTGGCTGGTGGCCTTGAGGTCGACGGCGTCGTCGGAGACGAGGCGGTGGCCCCGGTCGACGAGTTCGAGGCCGCACTCGGACTTTCCGATCCCGGAGTCGCCCCGGATGAAGACTCCCACGCCGAGAACGTCAATGAGCACGCCGTGAAGCCGCCCGGTGCGCGCGAGCCGGTCCTCGAGAAACTCGGTCAGGCGCTTGATGAAGGGCGTCGAATCGAGATCGGTGGCGAGCAGGGGAATCCCGCGGCGATCGGATTCGCGCTGCAGTTCGGGAGGCACGTCGAGGCCCCGCGTCACCACCACGCAGCACAGCTCGCGGGCCATGAGGCGGCGCAGCACGGCCGCGCGCTGCTTCATCGACAATGTCTTCAGGTAGGACGACTCGCTGCCCCCCAGGATCTGCACGCGGCCGGGGCTCAGGTAGCGCGTGAAGCCGGTGAGGGCAAGGCCCGGCCTTTGCACCCGCGACCGGTCGATGAGGTTCTTGAGCCCCGCCCCTCCCCCGACGAGGCGAAGGCCCATGGGAGCCGCGGCCTCGCTCAGCAGCGCTTCAACAGCAACGCGCGGAGGGGAGGCCTTCTTCACCGCGGCCGGCCCTTGCGTTCGGATGAACTCGGAATCCGCATCTCCTCGCGATACTTCGCCACCGTGCGGCGTGCGATGGTGGTGCCCTGGTACGAGAGCACCTGGCCGATCTGGGCGTCGGAAAGAGGCTTGCCCGGGGTCTCCGCGTCGATCATCTGGCGGATCTTCTCCTTGATGGCGACCGAGCTCACCGACTCGCCCGAGTCGCCCTTGAGGCCGGAGTGGAAGAAGAACTTCAGGGGCAGAACTCCCTGGGGGGTGTGGGCGTGCTTGTTCTGGACGATGCGCGAGACCGTGGACTCGTGCATCGAAATATCGTCGGCCACGTCGCGCAGCACCATGGGGCGAAGCGCCGAAATGCCCTGCTCGAAGAACGCCTCCTGGCGGCGGACGATGGAGTCCGCGACCTTGTAGAGCGTCCGCTGCCTCTGATCGACGCTCTTGATGAGGAAGAGCGCGCTCCTCATCTTGTCGCGCACGTACGTCTTCGCCTCATCGTCGGCCGGAGACCCCGCGTTCAGGAACTGCCGGTAGCTCGAGGAAATCCGCAGGCGCGGGAGAGAGTCATCGTTCAGCTCCACCACGAACTGCCCGTCCTTCTTGAAGATCATGACGTCGGGCACCACGTAGGACGGCGCCTTGGCGGAAAGCGTGCTGCCCGGGCGCGGGTCGAGCCCTTCGATCAGGTCGAGCCAGTCCAGCACTTCGGCTTCCGGCTTCCCGAGCACGCGAACGAGGCCCGCCACGTCCCGCATCTCGAGCGCCCGCATGTGCGACTCGACGATGGTGACCGCGGGCGTATCGCCGAACCCGAAGAATCGCAGCTGGATGAGCAGGCACTCCCGGAGGTCGCGGGCTCCCACGCCGGCCGGGTCGAAGGTCTGGATCAGCGCGAGGGCTTTCTCGGCGGCGTGGCGGTGGAGTTCGGGATCGAGTCCCATGGCGACGCAGATCTCGTCGAGGGTGGTGGGAACGATCTTGCCGCAGACCGAGTGGTCGCTCGCTTCGCAGGACGGATCGTGGGTCCGGAGATAGCCGTCGTCGTCGAGGTTCTGGATGATGGCTTCACCGAGATCGCGCACGATGCCGGGGGTGGCATCGTGGCGCAGCTGGACCATCAGGTGGTCGCGCAGATCGATGGTGGTGGAGAGGCGATTCTCGATCGAGTACTCGGAGTCGGGGTCGCTTTGCGCCATGTCGCGAACGCCGACGTCGTCGACCACGTTCTCGAAGAGCTTGTCGATGTCCGAATCCTGGAGCGCCGTCTGCTCGGCCGGCAGCGGCTCGAGGGCGGCGTCGAGTTGAGGCTCCGTGGCCCCCACTTCCGCGGGAGCCGGTTCCACCGACTCCGCGATCGAGTCCGAGGCCCCTTGGTCGGCGTCGAATTCGGCATCGGCTCCAGGAGAGCCGTCCGCGCCCTCGCTGTCCGTTTCCGGGGCGGGGCCGGTCAGTTCATCGTCGGGGATCTCCTCGAGGAGCGGGTTTTCGACCATCTCCTGGTTGATGACATCCGCGAGCTCGAGGGTGGTGAGAGGCAGCAGCTTGATCGCCTGCTGCATGGCCGGGGTGAGGACGAGTCGCTGCGACAGCTTGGGCGAGAGTGACAGGCGTTGCTGAAGTGCCATCGTCTAGGCCCTGGTCTCGGGAAGCATGAGGTCGAAATCATCGCCCAGGTAGACGCGCCGCACCTCGGCATCGGTGGCGAGCGCTCTGGGCGTGCCCGCGCGGAACACCTCACCATCGCGGATGATGTACGCGCGGTCGGTGATGCGCAGGGTCTCGCGGACGTTGTGGTCGGTGATGAGGATCCCGAGGCCGCGCTTCCTGAGGTACGCGATGATCCTCTGGATGTCGGCGACCGCGATGGGGTCGATACCCGCGAAGGGCTCGTCGAGCAGGATGAACAGGGGCGAGGCGGCCAGGGCCCGGCAGATCTCGAGACGGCGGCGTTCCCCGCCCGACAGGGTATCGGCGCGCTGGTGGGCGAGCCCCGCGATGCCGAGCTCCTGCAGGAGTTCCCGGGCCCGGGTCTTCTGCTCGCGAAGGGAGTAGCCGAGGGTCTCGAGCACGGCGAGCACGTTCTCCTCGGTGGAGAGCTTCCGGAAGACGCTCGTCTCCTGGGGCAGGTAGCCGATGCCCGCGCGCGCGCGCAGGTACATGGGAAGGCTCGTGATGTCGTCCCGTCCCAGGAACACCGATCCCGAGCGCGGTTTGGTGAGGCCCACCACCATGTAGAAAGTCGTGGTCTTCCCGGCCCCGTTGGGCCCCAGAAGTCCCACCACCTCTCCGGTGGCGATCTCGATGCTGACGTCCTTCACCACCACGCGGGACCCGTAGGCCTTGGTGAGGCCTTCCGCGCGCAGCACGATTTGAGGCGCGCTCACGGTTTGATGATCTTTCTTTGAAGCACGGTTTCGGTTCGCCCTTCCTCCCCCACCACTTCCACCTGGTCTCCCGAAGTGAAGAAGACCACGGACTTCCCCTGGACGCGACGTCCCTGCGCCTCGAGTTTCACCGGCGTGCCGGCCATGGCCACACGGCCATCCTGGGGAGTGTATAGAAGCCGGGCTCCCTCCGCGGTTCGGTCGAGGGCCTTGATCGAGACGAGCCCGCCCTGCGCTTCCAGGCTCTTGATCTCGAAGCCTCCGGCGGGGCCCAGTCCGACCAGGATCTCGGGCGCCCTGGTTTCGAAGTCCTTCTGCTTCACCGAGGCCGCGCCGAGGAACGCGAAACGTCGATCCGCGGGGGTGTAGGTCATCTTTGCCGCACGCGCCTCGAGGCCGGCTCCCGTCGCTCCACCCCCCACCAGGATTTCCACGTCGGTATCCGCGGCGATCCGGGCTCCCTGGGGCGACTCGACGGTCTCGATGCTGAGGGCGCGCATTTCGTCCTCGCCCGCGCGGAACACGACCCGGTCGAGATATTGAGTCCGCTTCAGCGGGGCCTCGTAGATGACCTGGCGGGAGGTGGCCAGGAGGTCGGATCCCGCGGTGCCGAAGGGCGCCCCCGGAATGCCGCCCTTCTGCGTGTGCCTGACCCCGCCCCAGGCTCGGAACGATCCGACCCGGGTGTCGATGTCGATGGCCGAGGAGAGCAGGGAGACCTTGGTGAGCGTGTCGTCGAAGGACGCGCCGCCGGACACCACCATGCGGGCGGTCTTCTCGGAGAACTCGGCCTTGCTTCCCTTCCCGCGCTGGTTCTTTCTCTCGAAGATCACGTTCTCGTCGAAGGTGATCGACTCCGCCTCCCCGGTTTGCGGGTCGAGTCTCGCGAAGAAGTAGGTGGCGGAGATCGACCGAAGATCTCCGGCCGCGGGGGTCAGGGGAATGAAGCGGACGCTGGTGTTGAAATTGCCCTGGTATTCCTTGAGCTTCCCGCCCGGCCCGAACTTGAAGACCAGGGCGTCGGCCCTGATCTCGCGGCGCTCGGGTGGCTCGCCGGGGCCGGACTCCACGACCATCAGGCCTTCCGGCCCCGCAGACACCTCCTCGAGCACGCGGCCTTCACCGAACGTCATGTCGAGCCTCCGGCCGCGAATGGTCTTGCGGCCGGTGGCGCGGGGGAAGGAGAAGCCGAGAGCGGCGGTGTCGCCCTGCGCAACGAGTTCGAAGCCATCCCGAAAAAGGGCCCGGTAGATCGCGCGATCCGCCCCGAAGTAGAGCTCCAGTGATCCCGAAGTCGTCCGATTGGCGCCCTGCTTGACCTGCACATTCCCCTCGAGAAAAAGGGCATTCTGCTCGCGCGACAGGCATCCGGAACTGGCGTCGATGTCGGCGGGGGCGTCGTCGGGGTCCCGGAGTCGGATCTTCACGTTCTTGAAGAACGTGATGGAGTCGCTCCAACTCTCGTAGAGCATGCCAAGCGCCTCGCCTGAGATGTCCTTGCGATGCCAGCGGACCTGACGTTCGCTCTGGGCCAGGCCATCGCGCCCGTCATAGAAGAGCTCGTCGGTTTCCAGAACGAAACCATCGTCGGTGGTCATCCTCACGTGGCCCTGGAACAGGGCCGAAGGCCGGCTCGCCACGTGCTGGGCATGGTCGGCCACGATTTCCATGGTGGCCTGACGACCCTGGGTGGTGAAGGGTATGCGGGCCTTCACGGTGTCGAGGAAGCGCCGCTCGGTCTCCTTTCCAGACGAGCCTTTGGCCTCGAGTTCCACCCCTTTCTTCCCCGATGCGCTGTACTGCTCGAAGACCAGGGATTCGAGCTTGTCCGCCTTCGGGTCGGTAGGGGCATAGCCCGTTGAAGGAGCAGGAACGGCGCCGGGCGCCGGCGTCCCCTGCGAAGGCGCGCTCGAAATGGGCTTCGGTCGCGGCCGGAACAGGGCCTGCAGAACCGCGCCGGCGACGCCGATCACCACCACGAGGGCAAGCGCTCTCAGGACCCACGTGGGATTTGAACGGAGCGCACTCGCCCTGCGCTTTTCCTGGAACGACTCTTGCATCCGGCCACGGTTATAGACCGATCTCTCGGTTAGGGGCAAGTTTTCCCCATGCCGGGGACCCCGTCCTGCTTCGCAAGGGCTTAGGGTCGCGGCGGTCCGAAAGCGAGTAGGACCTTCACGCCCACGGTCGTCTCTCTCCCGAGGATCCGAACCGCCCAAGAGGCTTTCGGCTCCTGTTTGTGACCCCCCCCGGGCATCCACCAGAAGACGCAGGAAAACAGGAGAGAGAAGGAAATGCGTATTGAATTCATCGACAAGGCCAACGGCCCCAAGAACCTCATCAGCGAAGCGGAGATCTTCTTCGACGCCGAAGACGGCCTGCTCGCCGGGCTGAAGCTCACAGGCTTCACCCTCTGGCGAACCGAGAAGGGAGAGCCGAGCGTCACCGTGCCCGCGCGGTCCTGGGGTGAAGGTTCGGAACGTCAGTTCTGGGACCTCCTTCGGGTAGGGGACGGCGGGGTCGAGGCCATGAGGCGCTTGAAGCTGGCCTTGTGCGACCAGCACCGCCTGCGGGACCGAAACACCGCCTAGAAGATCCCGGCGCGCGGAGGCCTGCTGGCTTCGCCGGGGCCTGGCCTCCGCGCTCCTCATTCTTCCTCCAAGCGAGGGTCGCGTGACACAATCTCGGGCGATGATGGCTCTCTCCGTGCTGGCACTGGCCGCGTGGGTTCAGTCGGCCCCCGCGCCCGCGAATCAGTCCGCCGCCTACGGCCTCTTCCTCGACGCCCTTTCGCTGCGAGAAGTCGGGCAGAACGAGGAGGCGTTGAAACTCCTGCAGAAGACGCTGAAGGCCGACCCGCAAGCAGCCGACGCCTATGCCGAAATGGCGCGTATCCACCTGGACGAGGGCCGCTACGAGCTCGCCGTGCAGGCGGTGAATCAGGCGGTCAAGGTGTCTCCGAACCGGGCCGACCTGAGGAGCCTTGCCGGCCAGGTGCACCAGTTCTACGGCCAGTCCGGCGGCGGAGAAGCTGAACTCCGGCTCGCCGCGCGGGAATACGAGGCGGCCTCGGCCATGAACCCCGCCGATCCGGAACCCCTGAGGGACCTAACGAGGCTCTACTCGGTCCTGCGCGACGCCAAGGCGGCGCTCGATACCTGGAAACGGCTCTCGGTCGTCGATCCGCGAAACGTGGATGCGTTCATGCAGGTGGCGAACCTCTCGCTCAACGCCGGCGACACGAAAGGCGCGGTGGAGGCCCTGGAGACGGCAGCGGCGGCCGATCCACAAAACGCGCGTGTGCTGCAGATCCTGGGGGACATCCAGCGGGAAGCGGGCAAGACCGACGAAGCGCTCAAGCACTACGGGGCCGCGGCGAAGCTCGACAACAAGGACCTCGTCACGCGGCTGAAGATCGGGGAGATCCTCATCGACGCCCACCGCGGCGACGAAGCACTGGAGATGTCGGGCGAGATGCTCAAGGAAGACGCGAGCAACCGGTTCGGCCTGGACCTCAAGGCACGCGCCCTCAAGGAGCTGCGAAAGGTGGACGAAGCGCTCGAGATCGCGGAGAGCCTCGCCGCCTCCGACCCCAAAGACCTCAAGGCCGCCTTCCTCGTGGTGACCCTTCTCGAACAGAAGGGCGCGCTCGAACAGGCGGACGAGCGACTCAAAGCGCTGTTGCGGCGAAATACCTCCAACGAAGACCAGGAGGGCATCGCCCGGAACAACCGCGTGTTCTGGGCGCACGCCGGCATGGTCCGCCAGAGGCTGGGGCGCTATCAGGAGGCCGCGGATGCGTTCGGCGAGGCCGCGAAGTCGGGCAAGGAGAAAGACCCCTCCCTCGTGACCTATCGAATCGACTCGCTCATTTCCGCCAAGGCGTTCGACAAGGCGCTCGTCGAAGTGAGAGCGGCCAAGCAGGATCCCGCCTTCAAGGATGAGGCCGACCTCCGGTTCCTCGAGGCCTACGCCCTTCGCGGGACGGGCGACGAGAAGGGTGCTACGGCCCTCGTCGACTCGCTGCTCGCGTCCAGCAGCAACGAGGTCGACGACACCCTGGCCGCGGCCGATTTCCATCAACGCGGGAAGAACCTCCCGCGGGCCCAGGAACTGTTCGCCCGCGTCGCCGCGAAGGATCCAAAGAACGTCCGGGCGTTCTTCAGCCTGGGCTCGGTGCTCGAGCGTCAGAAGAAGTACGACGAGGCCGAGAAGGCCTTTCGCAGCGCCCTGGCGCTCTCTCCCGACTCCGCGATCACCCTCAACTATCTCGGGTACATGAACGCCGACCGGAACGTGAAGGTGGCCGAGGCCCTGGCCATGATTCAGAAGGCGGTGGCCGCCGATCCCGAGAATGGTTCCTATCTCGACAGCCTGGCCTGGGCGCTTCATCGACTGGGACGCCAGAGCGAGGCGGAAGCCGCGATTCGCAAGGCCATCGTGACCCAGGAGAAGAATGCCGTGGTCATCGCCCACCTCGGGCTGATCCTCGCCGCCAAAGGCGACCATGCCGAGGCCTTGAACTACCTGCGGCTGTCCCTCCAGGGTGAGGATGAAGGCGGCGAGCTCGACCGCGTCCTGGTGGAAAACAAGATCCGGGACTTGTCGAGATCGGCCCAGAAGAAGCCTTGACGCGTCGGGGCCTGGGGGCGCTCCTCGCGGTGTCCTTGTCCGCGTGCGCCACCCGCGGGCACATCGCGAGCCCTCTCGAGATGGCCCTCCTCGAAAAGGCGGAAGGCCTCTCGTCCGCGGGGCGGATCACCCTCTCGGGCCCTAAGGGCCGTTTCTCGGCTCGCGTCGTCTTCGGCGCGGCGCGGCCCGAGGCTCTCCGAATCGAGATCCCAGCCGGAACCGGGCTGCGGTTCCTCCTCGTCGCGAAGGACGGGAGGCTCCGCGCCGATCTCCCCGGGGACGACGCGATGTATGAAGGCCCGGCCACGACCGAGGTCATGAACGCGCTCTTCGGAATCGAGTTGTCGCCACGGGACCTGGTGGGCGCGATTCTCGGTTCGCCGCCCGATTCGCTCTCCCTTTCGTGGCGATTCGATCGGTTGCTGCCTGTCCGGCTCGCCATTCGCGGGTCGAATGAGACCTCGCTCGTCCTGAGCCTCGACGACCCCGAGATCGTGGCGCCTCGGCCTCAGGCCTTCGAATTCGGTCCGCCCCGCGGACGCGTCTGGAGCCTCCGCGAGATGTCCGACCGGCTGGGCCTCACCCGATGACGCCGCGTCGCTTCCGGTCCTTCGCCAAGATCAACCTCGGCCTCGAGGTGGTGGGGCGGCTTCCCGGCGGATACCACGAACTGAAGACGATCTTCGCGACCCTGAGTCTTCACGACACCATCGACATCGCGGCAACGAAGGCCGGCATCTCCGTCCGCACCGACCACCCGTCCGTCCCGGGAGACGAGACGAACCTCGCCCATCGGGCAGCGGTGGCGATGCAGCGACTCTCGGGCCGCACAGGGGGTCTCTCCATCGCCATTCACAAGCGCATCGCGGTAGGAGGAGGGCTGGGGGGCGGCAGCAGCAACGCGGCGGCCGTCCTGCGGGCCCTCGACTCGATGTGGGGCCTCGGCCTTGGGCGCGAAGGGCTGATCGAGATCGCGAAGTCGCTCGGGGCGGACGTTCCCTACTTTCTCTTCGGCGGCGCCGCCCTCGGCCTGGGCCGGGGAGACGACATCCGCCCTCTCGATCTTCGACTCGACCAGAAGGTCCTGCTCGTGCCCGGGGACGGCGGTGTTTCCACCGCGCAGGTCTTCCGGCGATTCGCGGAGGACGGGGGGCCGTCAGAAGCGCGCTCGCGGATCGACGCCTTCCTGCGGAAGCCCCTCACACCCGGCCGACTCCGCAATGACCTCGAGCGGGCGGCGATCGAGGAGAGTCCCGCCCTCGCCGGGGTGGCGCGGCGGATACGACGCGCGGCACGGGTCTCCGGAGCGATTCAGGCCGCCATGTCCGGCAGCGGCTCGTCCTTCTTCCTGCTCTTCGAAGACGCCCCGTCCCGGGCCGCGGCGTGGCGGGACCTCCGGGAGGCCGGTATCCGGGGCGTGCCCTGCGGATTCGTCTCGCGGCGATCGTACGAAAGCCGCTTCGAGATCCCGCGCCAGGCCTGAACCCTGCGGACCTCGACGCTCGCCATGCTGGCCGCCTACGGCCAGGGTTCGGGCGCGGCGTGGTTTCGCGGGCCGTCGACCGCGCGCAGGAGCGCCTCGGCGGCGATTCGGTGGGCCACCTCGTTCGGGTGCTCATCTGCCGCCCCCTCCACCACGAGGAGTTTCCAGTCGAGGCCGCGGTAATAGGGCAGCAGGTCGACGAACATGACGCCAAGGGGGCGACAGACCTCCGCGAGCTTCTGGTGGATGGACTCGAAGGGATACGAGCGGTCGAGGGGATTCCCGAAGAGCGGAAACACCGCCACGATCAGCGGCACTTTGTGCTCGTGGGCGAGAGTGGCGATTTCGGTGAGGCCCTGGACGACGGCGCGGTAGCCCGGCTGATCGTCCTCGTAGAGGGCGAGATAGTTGGCGATCCGCGCCCGGTTTTCCCGGGTGGCCCTCACGCGGTCCGCGATCAGGCTGAGCAGAGCGGACCGGCGCCAGAACGGCGGCCTGGTTTCCGGGCGGTTCATTTCGGCGCGCCACTCCTCCGCGCGCCGCTGCTCGGCCGCACCCGAAGCCTCGGCGTCGTTGAGGACATAACCCAGAAAGAGGAGGTCCGGCTCGTATTCGAAGGCTTCCTTGCGCGCGATCTCGGCCTCGCGAGCGGTCGCGATCCCGGGGATGGACAGAACCACCGCCTCCCAGAGCTCCCCTCGGTCTTCGCTGAGGCCGCGCGCCACCCGGCGACCGTAGGTATCGTCGAACAGGACTCCGGCGCCGTAGGTGAACGAGTCCCCCACGAAGACCGCCCGGTGAACCCCCGGGGGCTTCTTCCTGGTGTGCTCCACGTCGCGGTATCCCGCCGAGTTTTCCGGGCGAAAGGAGGCCCCTCCCCGAACCACGGGATAACCGTTCCGCCGCAGCGGCTGCGGCGCGGTCAGTCGCACCGCTCCCTCGAGACCAAGCAGACCAAGGGTGGCGCCGCCAAGAAGAAGAGCAGCCTCGGCGAAGCGCGGACGTCCCGGTGCCATGAAGGCCGAGCAGGCTAGCACAAACGATTCGGGCTCATCTTCGCTAAGCTTCACTCCTCACCTCTCGCCACTGGGGCGTCGCCAAGCGGTAAGGCTCGGGACTTTGAATCCCGCATCCGAAGGTTCGAATCCTTCCGCCCCAGCCAGGGGAACCGCAACGACTCCATTCCTCTTCCTGAAGAATCCCGAAGGACAACAGCCGCCATGGTTCGACCTCCCCACGACATGAAGATCTTCACCGGGAGCGCCAACAGGTCGTTGGGTGAATCGGTCTCGCGGTACCTCAAGGTGCCTCTCGGCAAGACGCACCTTTCGAGGTTCCTCGACGGGGAGGTCTGGTTCCAGATCGAAGAGAACGTCCGCGGCAAGGACGTGTTCGTGCTGCAATCCACCTCGACGCCCGTCAACGAGCACCTGATGGAACTGCTCATCATGATCGATGCTTTCAGGCGGGCGAGCGCCGCGCGCATCACCGCGGTCATCCCCTACTACGGCTACGCCCGGCAGGACCGAAAAGACCGGCCCCGCGTTCCCATTTCGGCGAAGCTCGTCGCGAACCTCATCTCGACCGCGGGTTGTCACCGCGTGCTCACCATGGATCTCCACGCCTCCCAGATCCAGGGCTTCTTCGACGTGCCCGTCGATCATCTCTTCGCGGCCCCCGTGATCATCGATCACGTGGCCCAGATGGGCCTGCAGGACCTCTGCGTGGTCTCCCCGGACGCGGGCGGCGTCGAACGCGCGCGCGCCTACGCCAAGCGCCTCGGCGCCTCGCTCGCCATCGTCGACAAGCGCCGCGAGACCGCGAACGTGGCGGAAGTGCACAATGTCATCGGCGACGTCTCCGGCAAGACCGTCCTCATCGTCGACGACCTCGTGGACACCGCGGGAACCCTGTGCAAGGTGGCGGAGGCGCTGGGCGAAGCGGGGGCGGGCAAGATCCTCGCGTCGGCCTCCCATGCCGTCCTTTCCGGCAACGCGGTTCGGAACATCAATGCGAGCAGGATCTCCCAATTGATCGTCACCGACTCCATCGAAGAGAGACCGGAGCGAAAATCAGATAAGATTGTCGTTCTGCCCATCGGAGAGCTGATGGGCAAGGCCATCCAGAATATCCACGAAGAAGCGTCCGTCACGAGCCTCTTCATTTGACGCCTCCCCGAAACCCGTTCCAATCAGGGGTTTTCGGAGACGGCGTCCCTAAGATTTGAAGACCAGCAAGCCATGTCAGACATCGTAGTCGTCGCCCAAACCCGCCCGCTGCGCGGAAAGAACGAAGCCAAGCGCCTCCGGGCCCGCGGCAGGATCCCCGCCGTCGTTTACGCCCCCGGCAAGGAGAACGTGTCGGTGAGCGTCTCCCCGCGCGAGCTCGCGGTGGTCTTCAAGACGGGCGCCGCCGAGAACACCCTCGTCGATCTCGAGATGGACGGAAAGAAGCGCAAGGTCATCCTGAAGGACTACCAGGTCCACCCGGTGCGGCCCGAGTTCCTTCACGCCGACTTTTACGAAGTGGCGCTCGACAAGCCGATCCAGGTCAAGGTCCACATCGAGCTTCAGGGCGTGCCGGTGGGGGTCAAGACCCATGGCGGCATGCTCGAGTTCATCACCCGCGAAATCCTCGTCTCCTGCCTGCCTCTCGACATCCCGAAGAAGTTCGTGGTGGACGTGTCGGCGCTCGAGATCAACGGCGAAGTCCGGGTGTCGGCCCTGCCGATGCCGCCCAAGGTGAAGGCTCTGACCGACGGCGATCTCCTCGTGGCTCACGTCGTCACCAAGCACGAGGAGGAGGCCGCGGCCGCTCCCGCCGAAGGTGCTGCGGTCGCCGCCGAACCCGAGGTCGCGAAGAAGGGCAAGGCTCCGACCGAGGCCGACGCCGCCGCGGCCAAGGCGGCTCCTGGCAAGGCGGCGCCCGCCGCCGCTGCAGGAAAGGACGTCAAGAAAGACAAGAAATAGGCGGCCAATGCGCCTGATCGTCGGCCTTGGAAATCCGGGCGAGAAGTACCGCCGTACGCGGCACAACGCCGGTTTCATGGTGGTCGACGAGCTGGCGCAGAGGCTCCCGCTCGGCGCCGTCGAACGCATCGACGACGCCTGGGCGGTGAAGACGGAGCTCGCGGGCGAGCGGGTGGTCCTTGTGAAGCCTCAGAGCTTCATGAACCGCTCTGGTCCGGTGGTCGAGGCGGCCCTTCGCTATTTCAATGTCGAGCCGGAGAGCCTGGTCGTCATCTCCGACGATGTGGCCATCCCCCTTGGATCGATCCGGATCCGGCCGCGCGGTTCTCACGGCGGCCAGAACGGCCTACGCTCGATCATCGAATCGATCGGCTCCGAGGAGTTTGCGAGGCTTCGCTTCGGCATCGGCTCCTCCGAGCCCGTGCTCGACCTCGCGGGATACGTCCTCTCGGACTTCACCGACTCCGAGGTCCTGAGGGTCCAGGAAATGGTCTCGAGGGCCGCGGACGCGATTTCCGCGATCGTGGAACTCGGGGTCGAAGCGGCCATGAACAACTTCAACGGGGCCAAG
Organism: Vicinamibacteria bacterium; assembly: GCA_019694155.1. Lineage (GTDB taxonomy): Bacteria > Acidobacteriota > Vicinamibacteria > Fen-336 > JAGNNV01 > JAGNNV01. Next base: position 24,269 of record JAIBCN010000011.1, read on the forward strand.
GGCCAGCCCGAATGACCCCCTCCCGGATCGACGATCTCGGGTAGAATCGCCGGCCGCACCAAAACCAGACACTCCTTGCTGCAAGTAGCGGAACGCAAAAGCAGCTCTCTTCACTTGATCCATAAGGAGATCAGAAACACGTGAGTCAAAGACAGTACGAGATTCTGTTCATCGCCGAACAGAACCTCGGTGAACCCGAAGTCGATACCCTGACCAGCACGGTCAAGGGCTTCATCGAAAAGGAAAACGGCACGGTCGAGAAGGTGGAGAAGTGGGGCAAGAAGCGCCTCGCCTACCCGATCGGCAAGAACCGCGAAGGCAGCTACGTGCTGATGATCGCGAACGCGCCGGGCAGCTCGATCAGCGAAGTCGAGCGCCGCATGCGCGTGACCGACGGCATCCTTCGTTTCCTGGCCATCCGCATCGACGCGGAGATGAAGAAGGCCGACCGCAAGAAGACGATCCGGGGCAAGAAGGAGTCGACGCGGCGCGCGAGCGTCCGTGAGAAGGACCGGGCCTACGAGGGAGGTGCGCAATGAGCGACATGGAAACGCCTGAATACAGAGGCCGCGGCGGCGAGGGGCGTGGCCCCGGTGGCGAACGCGGCGAACGCAAGGACAAGGAGAAGGGCGGGGGCAAGGGCGGTTTCTTCCGCCGGCGCAAGACCTGCAAGCTCTGTTCGGAAAAAGTCGACTACGTCGACTACAAGAACACCAAGCTCCTTCTCGCCTTCATCCCGGAGCGCGCCAAGATCCTGCCCCGCCGCATGTTCGGAACCTGCGCGCCGTGCCAGCGCAAGGTCCGCACCGCCATTCTGCGCGCGCGCCAGATGGCGCTGATTCCGTACTCGACCGAGTAGTCGACCTCGTCGCGACGACTCAGGGACCAGGGACGTTCGGCTGCCCGGTGACAAGAGCTTGAGCGTCCCTGTCTCCCCGCCATCGCTCACCCTCGTCGCGGTTTTCGCGGGCTCGATGGCCGGCCTCCTGTTTCTCCTGCCGCGGCTCGCGTCGAGCGCGCCTTTCCTCGCCCTTCCCCTGAGCATCGCCGGGCTGTTCTCGGCGGCGCCCCTCCTGGCCGTGCGGATCTCCGGACGCCGCCTGCACGCTTTTCTCGCCCTCGCCGTCGCTCTCCTGCTCATCTCCGTGATCGACTCCTCCGACAGCGCCATCGGCTTCCTCATCCTGTTCGGCCTCTGGGCCCTTCTGGCCGGGGAAGTACTGACCCGGCGCAAGAGCGTCATCGCGGCCTCGGTGGCCGGGCTCGTGATCCTGTCCGCAGAAGCGCTGCTCGCGGGCTTCGCCGAGGGCACGGCGCCCATCGAGGCCACGCTCCGATCCCCCCAGGTGCAGGCCTCCTTCGACCAGTGGGCGGCGCAGGCCGAGCTGGAGCCGGCTGAGGCGAAGGCCGCGATCGAGCGGGTGCGGGCAGGCATCGTGGCCCTCTATCCGGCGCTCTCCGTGATCTCGGCCATCACCATCGTGGCCCTGAACGCCGTCGCCCTCGGGCGGCTCGTGCAGCGAAGCCAGGCCCCGGACTTCCCCCGCGGAGAGCTTCTGGCCCTGCGCTGGCCCCTGGGCCTGGTCGTCGCGTTCGTCGCCTCGGGCGCGCTGCTCCTCGTGCCCGGCACGCAGCAGACGGGCTGGAACGGCCTCGTCGTCACCCTCTTTCTCTTCCTGCTCCAGGGCCTGTCCGTGCTGACCTTCGCCCTCACCCGCCTGTTCTCGAGCGAGTTGATGCGCGCGATGTTCGTGGTCACCTCCCTCCTCGGCCCCTGGGCGATCCTGCTCTCTCTTCTCGGCCTCTTCGACCAGTGGTTCGATTTCCGGCGCCGCCTCGCCGGCGCCGAGACCCCGGCCGCGTCCTGAACTTTTCTGTAAATTCACTCTAGAGGTAACAAAGACAATGGAAGTCATTCTTCGCGAAGACTGGGAGTCCCTCGGACGCCGTGGCGATGTCGTCAAGGTGGCCGAAGGGTATGCCCGCAATTTCCTTCTTCCCCACGGCAAGGCCCTCGCGGTCACCCCGCAGAACAAGGCGCGCATCGAGAAGGAGCGCAAGGACAACGCCATCAAGGCCGCCAAGGAAAAGGCGGCCTTCGAGGAGCTCGGGAAGAAGATCGACGGGATGCGCTTCGTGGTGCCGCGGCGCGTGGCCGAGGGCGACAACCTCTACGGCTCCGTGACCTCGAACGACATCGCCGATCTCCTCAAGGCCAAGGGCTTCGAGGTCGAGAAGCGCAAGGTGTCCCTCGAGGAGCCCATCAAGAAGCTGGGCGAGCACACCATCAAGGTCCGCCTCCACCCGGAAGTCGAGACCACCATACGCCTCCTCGTGACCAAGGAGGCGTAGCCTCCCCTCGATGATGGGCGCCCCCCCGCAGGGGCGCCCTCATTCATCAGGAGAAGCGTCGCCATGTCGACCACGGCGTTTTCGAATGCGAGTGCGCCCTCGGGCGCCGCGGGCGAGCGCTCGCTTCCGCATAACGCCGACGCCGAGCGCACCGTCCTCGGGGCCATCCTGGTCGACAACCAGGCCTTCAACTCCGCCGCGGAGATCCTGACCCGGGACGACTTCTACCGGGACGCCCACCGGCGGATATTCGAGGCGATGGCCACCCTCGCGGAGAAGAGCGAGCCCATCGACCTCGTCACCCTCAAGAACGAGCTCACCCGCACCCAGAGCCTGGACGCCGCGGGTGGCGTCGCCTACCTCGCCGGCCTCGTCGAAGGCGTGCCGCGGCTCGAGAATGTCCTGCCCTGGAGCCGGATCATCCGCGAGGCCTCCGTGCTGCGGAACCTGATCCACGCCTCGGCCCGCATCGCCCAGGAAGCGACGGACGCGCAGGAATCGGCTGACTCCATCCTCGACCGCGCCGAGCAGGCCATCTTCGCGATCGCGGAGCGGAAGATCCGGGCGGGGCTCGTCCCCGTCAAGGACTTCATCAAGACCACCTTCGAGTCAATCGAGAAGCTCTCGCAGTCGAAGGACGCGATCACCGGCGTCCCCACCGGCTTCGTCGACCTCGACCGGATGACGAGCGGCTTCCAGAAGGGCGACCTCATCATCCTGGCCGCCCGCCCCGCCATGGGCAAGACCTCGTTCGCGCTCAACATCGCGCGCACCGCGGCGCAGGCGACCGCGGAGCCCGTCGCCATCTTCTCCCTCGAAATGTCGAAGGAACAGCTGGTGAAGCGCCTCATCTTCGCGGAGGCGCGCATCGAGTCGGGTCTCGTCACCCGCGGCCAGTTGCGCGACTCCGACTGGGGCAAGCTCACCACCGCCTGGGCCGAGCTTCACAAGCTGCCCCTCTTCATCGATGACGCCTCTTTCCTGACGCCCCTCGAACTGCGCGCCAAATGCCGGCGCCTCAAGTCCGAACACGGCCTCGGCCTGATCGTGGTGGACTACCTCCAGCTCATGGGCTCGGGCGGCCGGGTCGAGAACCGACAGCAGGAAATCTCCTCGATCAGCCGGTCCCTCAAGGGTCTCGCGAAGGAACTCGAAGTCCCCGTCCTCGCACTCTCCCAGCTGTCCCGCGCGCCGGAAGCGCGAACCGATCGAAGACCCCAGCTCTCGGACCTGCGTGAATCGGGCGCGATCGAGCAGGACGCGGACGTGGTGATGTTCATCTACCGCGACTCGGTCTACAAGCCCACCGAGGAGAACCGCGGGTCCGCCGAGTTGATCATCGCCAAGCAGCGCAACGGCCCAACGGATACGGTGAACCTCGTCTTCCTGCGCGAGTTCACCCGCTTCGAAAACCGCGCCCCCGAGGACTACTCGTCCGGGTTCGGCGGCGGCGACTCCGGCTACTGAGGCCCGAAGAGCCTCCGAGCAAGCGCGGATGAGCGAGGCCACGACGACACATCACCCCGCGACCGCCTGGGTGAATCTCGACCGGATCCGCGAGAACTTCCAGGCCCTGCGCGGCCAGGCCGGCGGGCGCGCGGTGATCCCCGTGCTCAAGGCCAACGCGTACGGGCACGGCGCCCTCGAGGTGGCGCGGGCCCTCGAACCGCTCGACGTCGCCATGTTCGCGGTCGCGTATGTCGATGAAGGCGTGGCTCTCCGACGGGCCGGCATCGAGACGCCCATCCTCGTCCTCACGGGATTCGCGCCGCCGCAGCTCGATGCCGTCCTCGAATTCCGGCTCACCCCTGTGGTCTCCACCCCGGAGCAGGCAAGCGCCCTCGTCGCCCTCCCGCATGACGAAGCCCGGGAGCCTCTGGCCGTCCATGTCAAGGTCGACACCGGCATGTCGCGGCTGGGCTTCCGCATACAGGAGATCGAGCCCGCGATCCATCGGCTGGAGGACGCCGAAGGAATCCGGATCGAGGGCCTCATGACGCATCTGGCGTGCGCGGATGAGGACGAGGACGCCACCAGAAAACAGCTCGATCTCTTCGACGAAGCCATCATGCGCCTCGAAACGCTGGGCGTGCGACCCTCGCTGATCCACGCCGCCAACAGCGCGGGGATGGCGTTCCTGCGGCCGTCCCATACCGCGGTCCGCCCCGGCCTGCTTCTCTACGGAGTGACGCCCCGCCCGCTCGCGCCCCCCATCGTGGTCAGGCCCGCGATGGAGCTTCGCGTCCGCGTGGCGCTGGTCAAGGGGGTGAGTGCGGGAACGCCCGTGAGCTATGGCGGGAAATTCGTGGCGGAACGCGACACGGTGATCGCCACCATCAACGCGGGATATGCGGACGGCATCCCGAGGACCGACGCGATGCGCACGAAGGGCTTCGTGCGTTTCGGCGGGAGCGTGCTGCCAGTCGCGGGAACCGTCTGCATGGACCTCACGATGCTGGACGCGAGCGGCGCGCCCCGCATCGCCGCCGGCGATGAGATCACGGTATTCGGAGACGCTCCCACCGCCTGGGATCTCGCCGGATGGGCGGGCACCAACGCGTGGCAGGTCCTTACCGGTGTGGGCTCGCGCGTTCCGCGGCGGTATTCGGGGGCTTGAGGTCGCGGCCCCGCTGATCCCGGGGGTTATCGTGTCGGTGGAACGGATGCGCCTCTCTTCAAGTCCGATGCGGCGGGCCCTCATGATGGTCATGGCCTGGCTGCTCCACGGCTGCACGGAGGCGATCGTCACTGACGGCCGGGCCGCCGCGAGCATCATCGTGCCTGCGAGCGCTCCGATCGAGGTCATGCGCGCGGCCAGGGAGCTGCAGGCCTACGTGCGGAAGACATCCGGAGCAGAACTCGCGATTCGCACCGACGACGCGCCACGGAGCGAGAGAGTGGAGATTCGCCTCGCGGTGACGCCCCTCGGAATCGCCGCGGGCGGCGACCCCGCCGCCCAGATCGTCCACCAGGACGGATACACGATCCAGAGCAGCGGAAGGATGATCACCATCATGGGCGGCTCGCCCCGGGGAACGCTCTACGGCGTCTACGATTTCGTCGAACGGGTACTCGGTGTGCGCTGGTTCATGCCCGGCGAGATGGGCGAGGACATCCTTCCCGCGAAGACGATCCCCGTGCCCGAACTGGCGATCGTGAAGAACCCCGCCTTCCCCTCGGTGAGCGGCTTCATGTGGGCGGGGGGCCCCGGGGCCGAGGACTGGGAGCTTCGATCGCGGGTCCGCATCGGCAAGGCGGTGAGCTTCGGCCACAACTGGTACAACATCTACCGCTTCTCGCAGCCGGTCTTCGAGAAGAACCCCGAGATGTTCGCGATGGTAGGCGGCAAGCGCGGCTACAGCACCCAGTTGTGCACCGGCAACCCCGAGGTCGTGAAGGTCACGGTGGAAGCGGCGCGCCGATATTTCAAGGCCAACCCCGACTCCCCCCTCTTCTCCATCAGCCCGAACGACGGAAACGGCTGGTGCGAGTGCGACCGCTGCCGGAAGATCGACGCCCTCTACGGCATCACCGACGGGAGTCTCGCCGACCGGTTCGTTCACTACGCGAACGAGGTGCTGACCGAGCTCGAGAAGACGGATCCCGGCAAGCGGGTGGGCATCTACGCGTACGCCGAGCACACGGTCCCTCCGAAAAAGGCGAGGCCCATGGCGAACTACGAGACCGCGCTTACCCATCAGCCGTGGGCGTTCTGCCATGTGCACGCGATCGACGACCCGTCCTGCCCGGCGAATCGCGATTTCCTCGCATACTTGAAGGGCTGGATGGCGCTCACCAGGCACGTGGGGGTCTACGAGTACTACGGCCACTTCTTCGCCTTCACCCCCTGGCCCATCGTTCATTCGATGCGCCGCGACATCCCCCTGTTCAGGAGGCTCGGCGTCGAGCGCTTCATCAGTGAGACCCAGCAGAACTGGGCCAACCAGGGCATCAATTTCTACGTGGCCGCGAAGCTCGTGGACGATCCCGGCCGCGATGTGGACGCGCTTCTCGGCGAGTACTTCTGGAGGTTCTACGGAAAGGCCCGCGACCCCATGCGGCGCTACTTCGATCTCTGGGAGGACGCGATGCGGCAGACCGCTCCGGCGGGCGACCGCGGCTACGCCTGGCAGTCGATGTTCACTCCGGCCCTGGTTTCGGAAGCGGGCCTCCTTCTGGCCCAGGCGGAATCTCTCGCGAAGAGCGACAGCGAAAAGGTCCGGGCCCGGGTGGCCTTCGCGCGCCTCGGATTCGGCTACACGGAGGCCTACACCCAGATGCTGGACGCGGCCCGCCGCCACGACACGAACGCGGTTCTGACCTGGTCGGAGGAGGCGCAAAAGCGGATCAAGGCCACCGAAGGCTCGGCTCCCCAGGCGTTCTTCGTATCCCTCGCGGTCGACCAGACCCGCTACATCGCGAACAACATCCTCGCGCGGGGAGCGCTGCCGTGGGAGGCGCTCAGGCCGGCGCCCTTCCCGCCGGCCCCCACGCCGCCGCCTACCACTCCTTGATGGTGTTGAAGACGGTGTCGCGCTCCACCGGGCGGCGGCCGGCTTCGCGGATCAAACGGCAGAGTTCATCTACGGAAAGCGACTGAGATGTGGGCGCGCCCGCGTCGTGGGCCACCTTCTCCTCCGTGACGGTGCCGTCGAGGTCGTCGGCGCCGAAGGACAGGCCGATCTGGGCCACCCGCGGGCCGATCATGATCCAGTAGGACTTGATGTGCGGGATGTTGTCGAGCATCAGCCGCGCCACCGCGATCGCCTTCAAGTCCTCGAAGCCCGTGGTCTCGGGCAGCTTCATCGACGGCGCTTCCCAGGGCTGGAAGGCGAGAGGAATGAAGGTGACGAAGCCGTTCGTTTCATCCTGGAGTTCCCGCAGGCGGATCAGATGGTCGACGCGGTCTTCGATGGTCTCGATGTGGCCGTAGAGCATGGTGCAGTTGCTCGGGATCCCAAGCTTGTGCGCCTGGCGGGCGACGTCGAGCCACTGCTCGCCGGTGGCTTTGCCCTTGATGATCTTGTTGCGGGTTTCCTTGTTGAAGATCTCGGCGCCCCCGCCGGGCATGGAGTCCATCCCCGCGTCCTTGAGGGTCTGGAGAATCTCCACCACCGGCTTCTTGTAGAGCTTCGAGAAAAAGAAGATCTCCACCGCGGTGAAAGCCTTCACGTGGATGTCCGGCCGGATCCGCTTGATGCCCTTGAGCATGTCCGTGAAGTAGGAGAAGGGCAGCTCGGGATGGAGGCCGCCCACGATGTGGACCTCGCGGCAGGCCTTCGGCTGCTTCGCCACGTCCGCAAAGATCTGGTCGAGCGACATGGTGTAGGCGCGAGGCTCGCCGGTCTTCGCGGCGAAGGCGCAGAAGTCGCAGGTCGCGGCGCACACGTTGGTGTGGTTGATGTGAGTGTTGCAGACGAAGTAGGCGACATCCCCGTGCTTCGCTTCTCGAACGTGATTGGCGAGGCGCCCCAGCCCGAGGAGGTCGTGGGTGCGATAGAGGGCGACGCCGTCGTCGAACGAGAGGCGCTTGCCCGCAAGGACCTTGGCGCGGATCGATTCGAGCGACGGGTCGTTCATCGGGAAGGTTTCGAGCACGGAAGGGACGGCCACGGCGGAGGCGTTCATTGGACCGCGATTTTATTGGATCCGGGCTGCTTTCGCCTTGTGCTTGCGGTCTGGCGGACGGACGGGCCTATACTTTTCGGTTAAGGACCCTAAGCCCCTGAGGAAACTCTTCTTCTGTCTCGTCATGGCGGTTGGCCTCGCCGGCCTCCCCATCGATGCTTCCCTGTTCCTGGGAAGCACGGAGTCGCTCGCCATGGCCGCGGTCACGCCGAAGTTCTCAGTCATGCGCGGCCGCATCGAGCGGGGCCGGACTCTCGCGTCCGCGCTCTCCCACGTGGTGAGCGATCGGGAGATCCACGATCTGGTGGAGTCGGCGCGGGCGAGCTACGACCTCAAGGACGTGCGGCCGGGACAGCCCTTCCGCCTTTCCCTCGGTGAAGACGGCAAACTCCGGACGTTCGCTTACGCGATCGACGAACTGCGCACTCTTCGCGTGTCGAAGCGGGTGGACGGGCTCCACGCGGACGTGGCGTCGCGCCAATACGAGGTCCTCGTCGGCACCGCCGCGGGGGTCATCCAGTCGAGCCTCTTCGAAACCATCGACGCGATGGGCGAGAAGGACGAACTCGCGGTGGAACTCTCCGAGATCTTCGCCTGGGACATCGACTTCAACACCGCCATCCAGCGAGGTGACACTTTCCGGGTGGCGGTCGAGAAGCTCTACCTGGACGGCGAACTGCGCCGCTACGGGAAGATTCTGGCCGCGGAGTTCGTGAACTCGGGCCGGACCCTGCGCGCGGTGCGCTTCGAGGGACGGGACGGCACGGCCTCATACTACGAGCCCTCGGGAGAGCCGCTCAAGAAGGCCTTCCTGAAATCGCCGCTGCGCTTCACGCGCGTGAGTTCGCGCTTCTCTTCGGGCCGCTTCCATCCGGTTCTGCACGTCACGCGCGCGCACAACGGCACCGACCTCGCCGCCACCTACGGAACGCCGGTCCGGGCGATCGGACACGGAACCGTGGTGGCCGCCGGATACCAGGGAGGCTACGGGAACCTGGTCGCGGTGCGACACGCCAACGGGTACACGAGTTACTACGGCCACCTCTCGAAGATCCTCGTGCGGGCGGGGGCCAGAGTCTCGCAGAGCGATCTCGTGGGCCTTGTGGGCGCCACCGGCCTCGCCACCGGCCCCCACCTCCACTACGGAATCATGAGGAATGGGGCCTGGGCGGACCCGATGCGGATCCAGAGCCCTCCCGCCGAGCCGCTCCGCGCGGAAGATCGCCCGGCCTTCGCAGAGGTGGCGAAGGCCGCCGTGCTCCGCTTGCCTCCTCAACCCATCACCCTGCGGGCCGCGAACGATCCGCGGCGTTAGGGTGCCCGCATGACGTCTAAGGGTCTCGAGCGACGCCGTATTCCACGCCTCGCCGTCCTCAGTGCGATGCTCGCGGTTCTGTGCTTTCACCCGACGGCGCAGGCGGCGCCTCCGGTGGTCACGCTGCGGGCCGGAGGCGCGAAGGTCGTCGTCGCCTCGGCCTCGCTTGGGGAAGCGATCGACGCTCTTGCGCGAGCAGCCGGCTTCAAGGTGACCTACGAAGGCTCCCGTCCGGGCTCCATGCTCTACAATGCCGAGATCGACACGCCCAGCGTGGCCGAAACCCTGTTTCGTCTCATCGACGGACAGAACCTGAACTATGCGGTGATGTTCGACCGCTCCGGCCGGAATGTCACCTCGCTCCTGGTTTTCGGAGCCGCATCGAAGACCGGGGGATCGGCGGCGACCTCTCCTGCCGCACGTCCTCAGCCCTTCACGCCGCCTCGCGGTCCTAGAGCCGAGGTGCCGGTGGATGACGACCCGGTCGAGCCCGAACCGGAGCCGACCCCCGCCGCTACTCCTTCGCCGACTCCGGGCCTCCCCGTAAGAGGCCCCGGGGGACAAGGTTCGCCGTTCCCCCCCTCCCCGTTCGCGCCGCGTCCGCCGTTCGGCTCGCCTTTCGGGCCGCGTCCCTCGCCTTCGCCCTCACCGTGAAATGCGCGGCGCCTCCACATCCGGGGCTCGCTGGCCACCGCCCTGGGGTGGAGCCTGATTCGGCGCGCGGGAAAGGCCGCCCGCGCCGATCCCCGGCTGACCGCCGACAATGAAGGGAACGTTCGGGGCGAAAACCCACTGGTTGTAGGCCGCGTTTCCGTTCACCATGCGCAGTCCGGTCTCCTTCGAGAGGCTGGCGACGCCGGCGATCGGTCCGATCCGGGTGCCGGGCCCGGCTCCAAAGACTGGCGTGGGCGCGGGCGTCGGAGTGGGCGTCGGTCGGCCGGGACCGCCCGGCGCGCCCGAGGACCCAGGGGAGCCGGGACGACCCGGCACCACTTCACCGGGGCCGAGCATGCGCCAGTCCCCGCTCGGAGTCATGGGGTCCTTGTAGGCCTGACGGAGGAACTTGCCTTTCACCAGCTGCTCGAACGAGGTTGGGAAGGCGTTTCCGTTCTTGCGTTGAAACTTCGCGATAGCGGCGCTGATCTGCCGCCCGCGGAAGATGAGTTCCTGCTCCTTGTCATCCTTCACGATGTAGCGCCAGGAGGGCATCGCCAGCATGAGGGCGAAGGTCATGATCGCGAGCATGGCGAGAAGCGCGGGCATGGAGAAACCTGCCTCGCTTCGCGCGAGGGCGGCAATCGGGCCGTTCGCTCTCACTGCTTCTTCTCGGAGGCCCTGGCGGCGGACTCCTGCTTCTCCGACCTTTCGAATTCCCTCACCACCTTGCGGATGTAGCCGCGCGTCTCGCGATAAGGGGGGACACCGTTGTGTTTCGCCACTGCCCCCGCGCCCGCGTTGTAAGCGGCGAGGGCCTCGGCCACGCGGCCCTGGTACTTCTCGAGAAGCTGGCGGAGCAGCCGGGCGCCCGCGTCGATGTTCTGCGCGGGATCGAAGGCGTTCGAGACGCCAAGCTCCTTCGCGGTGCCGGGCATGAGCTGCATCACTCCTTGAGCACCCTTGGGCGAGACCGCGGCCGGATCGAAAGCCGACTCGGCGCGGGCCACCGCGCGCACGAGCGACCTCGGGAGGGCGTACCGGTGGGCGGCGGCCTCGACCAGTTGCTCGATGGTCCGCGGCGGGGCGTCGCCAGCCGTGGGCGGGGGCGTCTCGGCAACGGGCTCCGCGTCGACCTCTTCATCGGGCTCGACACGCTCGACGTCGATCGGGCGCAATTCGATGTCCCCGCCCTTGAGCGTGGCGACGCAGGCGGAGGCCGTGCAGGAGAGCGCTTCGATCTTGAGTGTCTTGCCGGAGCGAAGGTACAGCGTGTCCGCGAAAGCGGCGCTGCTCCCCAGGAACAGGACGGCGGCGAGGAAAACAGGCCTCACGCGCAACTAGGAGCCGGCCACAACCTGGACCGTGATGTCGGCGGCTGTGACGCTGCCCGGCGCCAGCACCTCGACCTTGATGGTGATCGTGCCCGTCGTGGTTCGCTTGGTCTGAACCTTGTTGATCGCATCCCCATTGTTGTTGGTGGGCACGTCCGATCCCTCCAGCAGGCGGTCGGTCGCGGGGTCGCTGGAAACTCTGAAGCGCACGATGATCCCGGGAATCGGGTTGCCGTTCTCGTCGAGGACGCGGGCCCCGATTTCGGCGGTGGACTTGCCCAGCCGCAGGTCGATGATCTGGTCTACGGCCTGGGTCTTGACACTGTTTACCCGGCGTGCGCCGATCGGGATGCTGTCCGACTTGATCGACACCGCCCCGGACACCGCCGTCACAACGGCCGTGCCGGAAGTCGCGTTGGATCTGAGATTCACCCGAGCCACGCCATCGTTGGTTCTGGCTTGTTCGTCGATGATCCCCACCGTCGTGAAGAACTGGATAACCGTCCCGTCCGGAACGGGCGTCCCCGCCTTTTCGACGGCCAGGACCGATACGACTGCCGTGTCGCCGTTGGCCGCGATGAAAGGCGGATTCACGAAGATCTGGAGCGTGGTGCCATCCGGCGCGCTCAGGATGGCCTGACCGCACGACGCAAGGACCATCGCGACAAGGCTGCCCGCGGCCACGCGGGCCGCGACGCTTTCGTAGACGCGACGAATCATGGCGTCACCGTAACACGAACGGCTCCGGCGAGAGGAACCGGGCTCTGGGTCACGCCCGAGCTCAAGGAAAGGTTCTCCACGAAGATCGTCACCTCGCCGGGACGCGTGGCACGAAAGCCGACCGTGGCGACGGTGCCCGTTCCGCCCGCGAGCGGTGTGGGGCGCCTGAACTGGGCGGAGGCCCGCGATCCTTCGAGCTGCCGCTCGGTCAGGACCTGAACGCCGTCCACGGACAGGAGCTGACCCGCGATCATCTCCGTGAACTCGATGACGGGCGAATCGGAGCGCACCGTGATGCTGACGTCCTTCAGCGAGCGCGCATTGAAGAGGTTCACGGCGACGCGCTGAACCTCTCCCACCTTCATCTTCACTTCCGTGCGGTCCCACGCCGAGCGAGAGGCGAGCGGCCCTCCCGCCGCGGGCGGAGTGGGCACGGCTCCCGGCGCGGGCGGGGCGACGCGGGGCGCCGGATCGAGCGCCGAACTCGAGGAAGGCGAGCCCGCCTCGGCCGCCCCGGGGGGCATCGAGGGAGCGGACGGCTGAAGGGGCGTTGGTGAGGCAACAGGGGCAGGTGTCGCGAGCGGGGCCGGGGCCGGAGCCGGGGCCTCGGCGGGCGCCGCCGCTGGGGACGCCGGCGTTTCGGGCTCAGGCTCCACTTCCTCGGGACCAAAGAGCGGACGCACTCCCGGGATGCGCAGGTTGTTTCGCAGTCCGAGGTACAGGGGCTCGACATCTTCGGCGAGCACATTGGGCGCGCGGAGGATGTGCGGCGTCAGGGAAATGAGGATCTCGATCTCCTGGTCCGTGGACACGTGCCCGCCGAGGAGCTTGTTGACCAGGGGAATCGAACCCATGCCCAGGGCCCCCTTCAAAGACCGCGCCTCCCGGCCCTGAATGAGGCCGCCGATGACCGCGGTCACCCCGTCGGTGAGGCGCAGGGTGTTCTCCAGTTTGCGGGTCAGGAAGGTCGGGTAGTTGGTGGCGGCATCTCCGGTGCCGAAGACCTTGTCCTCGCCCAGCGCCGAAAACTCCGCCTTGAACTCCATGGTGATCTCGTCGTTCGCGGTCACCTTGGCCTTGTCGATCTCGAGGTTGACGCCCACCGTTTTGTACTGGGCGCTCGTGGTCCCGCCCACGAATCCCCCGGCAGTGGCGCCCGTCCCCTGGTTGGCGTAGCCCGGATAGAACTGGGGAATGGGAATGTCGGTGCCCACATTGAACGTCGCCTTCTTGCCCTCGAAGGCGCGGACCTTGGGCGACGAGAGGATCTTCACCATCGAATCATCCTGAAGGAACTTCGAGAAGATCGCGGACGGGATCTGGACCACCCAGTCGGATGCATTGAGGGAGGCGAGGAAGATGGCTCTCAGGTTGGTGAGACCTCCCGAGACCTCCCCCTCGTTTCCGGTCGGCCTCAGTTCCGCTCCCGCCTGGTAGTTGGAGAGTTGGAGGCCGTACTCCTTCGCCTTGGTGCGGTTCACCTCGATGATCTCGACTTCCACCAGGATCTCGCCCTTGGGCTTGTCGTTCGACCGGATGAAGCGATCGGCGAGAGCCATTTCGTCGAGGGTCGAGATCACGGTGATGGAGTTGGTGGCGTCGTTCTTCGCCACCTTGGTCTGCGCGCCGAGGGCCGTGCGCACGGCCGCCTCGAGGTCCTTGGCCTCGACGTTCTCGAGGTAGAAGGTGCGCATGACCTGATCGTCCCAGCGCTGGCGGGTCTGGGCGTTGGTGTCGTCGAAGATCAGTATGGTGTTGCGGTCGAGAACCCGGTAGGCCTTCTTGTTGATGAGGCCGATCTGATCGAGCGCCTCCTGGAAGGTGACCCCGGTGAGGTTCGAGGAGATGACTTTGTCCTTCCCCTGCAGATCCGGATCGAAAACCACGTTGACTCCGGCGAGAGTGCCCAGAGCCTGGTAGATCTTGTCGAGCCGCTCGGTCATGTTGAGCTTGATCGGCACCGGAGAGCGAGGCGAGAGCAGCGGAACGGGCAGGGTGGCGTCGGCGGGGCGACGGGCGGCGAGGTCCTTCTGCTGGCGCTTCTCGGCGGCGATCTTCTCGATCCGCGCCTGTACGACGGCCATGTCGTCGGCGGCGGCGCGATTCGAGGGGTCGAAGCCGACGGCAATGCCGTATTCCTCCTTCGCCTTTTCGAGGTTCCCGGTCTGGAGGTGCCGGCGGGCCTTGTCGGTGTGGGAGCGGCTGGCCTGGATCCTGGCGTTTTCGAGCGCAATCTTGTACTTGAGGTTGCGGGGAGAGGCGGCCAGGGCCTTGGTGAAGCGGGCCACCGCCATGTCCCAGTCGCCCTTCTCGGAGAACTTCTGCCCGCCGCGGTAGGCGCTGCTCGCCGCGCAGCCGAACGAGAGCGCAGCCAGCGCCACGGCGACGAGAAAGGTCGACGCGGCGCGGCGCGGGCTTCGTTCACGCTTCAATCTGGTTTTCAATTTTTCGCTCGATTAGTTCGTCTTCAGGGGCAGACGCCGGGTTCTTCCCGAGCCCAGCTCTTCGATTTCCGCCGACTCGGCGCCAATGCGGATGACGCGAAACGCGTTGCCCAGCACCTGCCCCGGCTGTCCGACGAGGAGTATCTCTCCATCTTTGACGAAGGAGGCGATCTTCCGGCCTGCCCCATTATCGACGATCCCGATGAGAGTCACGTTCAGCGTTGGCCACGGGGTAGGAGTCGGTTCGGCCTCCGGCGTGGGAAAGGGCGTGGGAGGCGGCAGGGGAGCCAGCCGGATCACGGGCGTCGGAACGGGATTGAGATCGGCGCGGGATTCGCGGCCGAACTTGAAGACATCTCTCGATGGAGCCGCGACACCCGCGTCGGACCTCCCCAGACGGTCGAGACCGATGGCCGGAACCTCCGAACCCACCTCGAGGCGCAGCGCCGCCTTCTCGGGGGTGTCCGACGAACGGAAGAAGCCGTTCCAGACAACGGCCGCGAGGATGAGGAGAAGAAGCCCCGCGCCCAGTTCCTTCCGCCCCATCACCATTCGTTGTAGGGCACGCCGTTCAACCCGACCTGGCTGGAGGCGCTCTTGACGTCGAAGACGCCGGTGGGGGTCTCCCCGCTCGCCGAATCGGTCTCGGGTGGTATCTCCACCCAGGGCTCGCCGGCGATGGGATCGGGCGGGATCTTTCGCGTGTAGCCGTCCGTAACGAGGGCGTCGAGGGTCTCTGGATACTTCCCTTTGTCCGACTGGTACTGGTCGATCAGGTCGCGCAGCCGGTAGAGGTTTTCGCGCAGAACCGCCTCTTTCGCGGAAAGCACGGAGTTGCGGTAATTGGGCAGGGCAATGGACACCAGGATGCCCATGATGGTGATGACCACGATCAGCTCGAGAAGAGTGAAGCCCCTCGATCGACCGTCCCTCTGCCTGGATGTCAGGAACGCGGATTTGAGTCCAACCATCACCAGTCCTTCAGCTTCGTGCCGTCGAGCGCTATTCCCTCGGCCAGCGAGTAGACATCGTAAACGTTGTCGCCACACCAGGAGGAAGAGTCGTGATCATCCTGATAGCAGCGCATCCCCCATTCCGCCTTTCCGGAGAAAGGGTCCTCGGGAATGCGCCTGAGGAACTTCAGCTTGAATCCCGGACGGCCCACCTGATTCACGCCTTCGACCAGGGTCTCGAGGGATTCGGGGTACCCTTCGCTCCCGAGCTTCACGTCGGTTCCCCCGATCTGACCCCGATCCACGCCATCCTTGAACCGATCGATGGCCGTGCGGATCTCCCGGAGCGACCGCCGGAGTTCGATCTCTCTCTGTCGCTGACGGGTCACGCGGGAAAGGGGCAGGATGGCGGCCGCGAGTATCGCGATGATGGTCGCGACCGCGAGCACCTCGATGAAGGTCGTGCCCCGTTCACTGCGCCGCACGGGTGTCTCCGTCCTTGAAGATGGCCGATAGGCGCAGGTTCATCTTCGCCCCCTGGTCTTCCTGCGACAGGGCCATCTGCTCGACCAGAAGGAAGCGCTTCGCGGACTCGATACGGGCCAAGAAGGCGGTCAGGTTGGAATAGCTCCCATCGAGGGGCAGAGTGACATCGCAGCGCACGAGGTCGGTGCCCCGGACCTTCGAGATGGAATAGGTGCTCTTCTTGGGCTTGAGCCCCGCCTCGCGGGCGAGCCTCTCGATCTCGCGCTGGGTGCCGAAGAGGTCCTCGTTGCGGTACTTGAGATGGTCGCGGCTCAGGCTCTCGATATCGCTTCGGTTCCGCGCCAGAAGCTCCTTGCGCGCGGTCGCCTGGGCCCAGACCTTCTCGAGCGCGGCCCGACGCGTGGACACTTCCTTCGCCCGGCTTTCGGCGCGGCGAAGCGAGTTGAGCCGCGGCCACGTCGCGGCCGCGAAAAGGACGCCGTTGGCAACGAGGAGAAGCAGAGCCAGCCAGGCCAGGCGTCGCCGCGTCCCGGACGACCGCCGGCTCATCGTGCACCTCCAGGAACCGGGGAGGGCGACGACGCGGGCCCGGGCGGGGTCGCCGGCCTGCCGCCGCTCGTTTCGACAGAGGCGGCCGGGGTCAACGGATCGAAAATCACTTCCAATCCGAACTCCGTGCCCTCTTCGGTGTCCGACAGCGACCGGAGGGAGGCGTTCGAGAAGACCGGCGAAGCGTCGAGGGTCTCGGCGAGGGAGAAGGCAGCGTCCTTGGTCCGGGCCACCCCCGCGAGCTCGACCAGCATGCCCCGCACACCGCGCGCGGTGGAGGGCGAGATCCGGTTCAAGCGCACGTCATCGGACAGGGTGCCCTCGAGTTCGGCGAGCAGCCGCCGCCAGGGGAAGACCCGCCGGTCGACGAGCTCTTTGTAGGCGCGCAGCCGAGCGAGCTCGGCGGGCTCGACCCTCAAAGGGGGCTCCCTGGCGATCCCGTCCTCGAGCTCGGCGATGCGGGCCTCGTCCTGACGCACCGCGCGCACGATGTTGGCCTCGTCGCCCGAGATGAGCCGGCTCAGGAGGCGTCCGTGGAGAAACGAGAGGACCAGCGCCATGAGCAGGAGAATTCCCGTGAGCAGCCAGGGCACCCTCTCGTTTCGGAAGGGTCGGAGGGCCAGATTCGTCGACGGCATCATCGGCGTCAGCAGGCTCCAAGCAAAGCCAGCGCGGGGGCGGCCGAGCGCTCGACCGCGGTCGGCATCCCGGCCACCACCAGATGCGCCGGCGGCTTCGCCCGCTCCGCCGTGCAGGCGAAGACGGCGCCCAGGTCCCCGCTGATCGCCTCGAACCACCGGTCCGATGCGTGTACGACCGCGGAAGAGAGCCTGGCGCCCGACAGGCGGTCCCGCCAGAAGACGGCGGTGGAGGCGATCTCCCGCCTGACCTCTGCGGGACTGCGCGCGACCGCGGCGTCGAACGAACGGATGGAGAGAGGCCAGCCCTGGCGCATCAGGGTCAGGGTCAGCCACGTCGGATCGTGGCGAACGAGCAGAGCGTCTCCTTCCGCCGCGATTCCCCGGAGGAGGGCCATGGACGAGGTCTCGACCGAGCCCACGTCCAGACCAAAGGCGTGCCCGACCTGCTCGTAGGCGCCGAGCACCGATCTCGAGAACCCCACGCCGAGAACCGGGTCGACGGACCCGCGCGGCCAGGCGGAGATGACGCGAACGTCCGCGGGGGGGAACGGGAGGAGCTTCTGCATGCGAAAGGCCATCACCGCGTCGCGCCGCTTGGGCTCGGCGCGGACTTCCTCCTGCGCGAACAGCCGGAAGCGCGCCACCACGTCCGGGACCACGAGGGCGGCCCGGGCCTGCGGCGCAGCTCCGATTTTCGCAAGGACCCGCCTGGCGGCATCACGCATCTCTTCCTTGTTGACGAAGCCGGGGTCCTCGAGAGTCGGAACAAAGGTCCCCTCGCTCAGGGGCTCGCTCACCAGGGAGCGCAGCTCCACCTTGCCGCGCTTCGATTCCACGCGGGCGCCCACGAGGGCGATGGACGAGAACTCGAGGGCCACCTCGGCTCCATCGGGCTCGAGAAAGAAACGGCGGAGCCTCCCACCAAGGGACCTTGGAGGCGGGCCTGGAGTCCCGATCACACCACCTCCACGAACGTCACCTTGTTGATCTCCTGAAGCGTGGTGGTGCCCGCGAAGACGCGATGAAGCGCCGAGTCGCGGAGGAAGGTCATGCCCTCCTCCTTGGCCGCGCGCTTGATCTCCGATGCCGGGCGCCGCGCGAGGATCAGCTCCCGGATGTGGTCGGTCACGTCCAGCAGTTCGCAGATCGCAGTGCGCCCCTTGAATCCCGTGCCCCCGCATTCGAGGCATCCGGCGCCCTCGTGGAAGGTATGCGAGGAGTACCGGGCCACATCCAGCCCCGATTCGACGAGCAGGGCCTCGGAAGCGCGCACCTCGCGCTTGCAGTGCTCGCAGATCGTCCGCACCAGCCGTTGCGCCATCACGCAGTTGAGCGCGGAGACGAAGTTGTACGGCTCGATCTTCATGTTGAGGAAGCGGCCGAGGACGTCGATGACGTTGTTCGCGTGCACCGTGGTGAAGACGAGGTGGCCGGTGAGCGCCGACTGGATCGCGATGTCCGCGGTCTCGGGGTCGCGGATTTCCCCGACCATGATTTTGTCCGGGTCGTGGCGGAGGATCGAACGCAGGCCGCGCGCGAAGGTGAGGCCCTTCTTCTCATTCACGGGAATCTGGGTGATGCCGCGGAGCTGATACTCGACAGGGTCCTCGATGGTGATGATCTTGTCTTCTTCGGTCTTGATCTCGGAGAGCGCGGCGTACAGAGTGGTCGTCTTGCCCGAGCCGGTGGGGCCGGTGACCAGGACCATGCCGTACGGCTCGCGGATGAAGCGTCGGAACCTGGCGAGTTCCTTGCCTTCGAAGCCCACGATGTCGAGCCGCAGCGAGGAGAACTGCTTCGAGAGGTTCTCCTTGTCGAGGATGCGGATGACCGCGTCTTCGCCGTGGACCGACGGCATGATGGAGACGCGGAAGTCGATCTGCCGGCCGCCCAGGCGGACCCGGAAGCGGCCGTCCTGGGGCACGCGCTTCTCCGCGATGTCGAGTTCGGCCATGACCTTGATGCGGCTGATGATCTCGGCGTGATGCTCCTTCGCGATCGGCTTCATGGCCGGCTGCAGGACGCCGTCGATGCGGTACTTGATCTGCACCTCGTTGTCGCGCGTCTCGATGTGAATGTCGGAGGCGCGGCGCGAGAGGGAGTCGAAAAGCGCCGAATCGATGAGCCGGACGATCGGCGATTTGTCCTGCGCCTGGATGGAATCGACGGAGAGCGTCTCGCCTTCATCGCCCTCGCGCACGATCTGCATGAGCAGCGATTCGGAGGCCTGCTCGAGGACGCGCTGCGAGCCCTGACCGCGTTTCAGGGCCTCAGCGATCGCCGAGGGCGTCCCCACCGCGGCCTGGATCCTCCGCCCCAGCAGGATGGCGAGGTCGTCGATGACCGTGAGATCGGAGGGATCGGCCATCACGAGGACGAGCCGCCCCTGCTCCTCGCGGTAAGGCAGGAAGTTGTACCGGAACATCAGATCCACGGGAACGCTCTGGAGGATCAGCGGGTCGGGGGCGAACGAGGTCACGTCGTGGAACTGCAGGCCGAGGCGGGCGGCGAGCGATCGCGCCGCGTTCTCCTCGTTCGCGGGCGGGGCGGGCGCCAGAGCGCTTGCGGCCGGCGTGGATAGGGCGGCCATGGCTACGCTCCCCCCCTCGACTGAAGCGCCGAGAAGGCCTCGAACATGGGCAGGTAGAGAGCGAGGACCATGGAGCCGATGACCACGGCCATGAAGACGAGAAGGACGGGCTCCACGAGGGCGAGGATGGTCTGCACCTTCACGTCGAGGTCCTCGTCGTAGAAATCGGCGACCTGGTTCAGCATCTCGCCGAGGGCGCCTGTGTTCTCACCCACGCGGATCATCTCCACCGTCAGAGGCTCGATGTGCCCGGTGGCATCGAGCGCCAGGGACAGGCTCTTGCCTTCCTGGATCTGGGGCACGGCGGCCATGGCCGCCGCCGAGATCGCTCGATTCCCAACAGATGCTGCCGCCACACCGAGCGCCTGCACGAGGGGCAGGCCGCCGGAGAGAAGCGTCGACAGGCTGCGCGCCAGCTGGCTCGTGGAGTACGTGCGGAGGAGCACGCCGAAGAAGGGCAGCCTCAATGTCCACCCATCGAAGCGCTCGCGATTCGAGGCGGCCTGAATCCAGGTGGCGAAGGCAAAGCCGGACACGACGAGAATGCCCAGCAGAGGCAGGCTCCATTGGCGCGCCTGCTCGGACAGTCCCATGAGCACCCGCGTGGGAAGGGGTAATTGAGCGCCGAGGCTCCCGTAGAACGCGGTGAACTGGGGAAGAACGCGGGTGAGCATCACGTACATGAGGCCGAACATGCCTGAGAAGAGCACCATCGGGTAGACGGACGCCGCGATGACCTTTTTCTTGATGGCCTGGTTGAGCTTGACGTAGGTGACGAACCGTCGCAGCACGCCCTCGAGATTGCCGCTCCGCTCTCCCGCGATGAGGCTCGCCGAGAACATCTGCGGGTACAACGGCCCCTCGAGGCGGAACGACTCGGAGAGCGCGGCGCCGGACTTGATTCGATCGCGGACGGCGGCGAGCGAGCGCTTGAACACCGGGTCGCGCTGGCGCTCCACCATGAGGTCCATCGACTGCGTCAGAGGAAGGCCGGCCTTGAGAAGAGCAGCGAGTTCCTGCCCGAACAACTGCAGGTTCTCCGCCTTCACTCGGGGTGCTCCAATCCGGAAGCCGCGCGCCGCGGCGCGGTGCGAGAAGAGGAACAGGCCTTGTCGCAGAAGGTCGGCCTTCAGGGCTTCCTCGTTCGGAGCGTCGAAACTCCGTTCGACGATCTCGCCCGCCGGCGTGCCGACCTTGCAGATGTACTCCATAAGTTATTGGAACAACTGAGTGTAGCAGCCTGGATCAGACGCCCGACAAAGGCAGGAACTCGAAGAGAACGAGGCCGCCATGGACGATCGCGGCGAGAAGGAGGGCCAGGGCCAGGGGGAGCCGCACCCCCTCGCGTCCCAAGGTCCGAAGCCAGCGGAAATCGAAGACCGCGGCCAGATTCTGTCGCGGAAAGGAGCGGGGATCCTCCTCGTCGAAAGGCGCGGCGCCGACGACGGCGAGGAGGGGAAGGACGGCCAGCAGGTAGCGCACCTCGATGGGAGAGACGAGGGCCACCACTCCGAGGAGGAGACCGGTGAGAGCGAGACTTCTCGCGAGGGGCAGAACCGGGCGGACCCGGCACACCAACAGGGCCAGCACTACGAGGGCCAGCACGGGCCATCCCGCCCCCGCCATCACCTGTCTGGGAAGCCGCCACGGATCGAAGACCCCGGAACTCCCGCCGCGCTCGCCGAGAATTCGCGGGACCTGGGCCAGGATCATGGGAAGGAAGGTCGCGAAGTAGAGACCGGCCGCGGCCACTCCCAGAAGGAGCGGCTTGAATGCCGGGCCGCGTCGGTCACCGGGACTGGCGAGGGTCAGGAGAAGGAGGGTCACGAGGACGATGAAGGAAGAAAGGTGGGCGGTCGCGGAGAGCGCCACAAGGAAGGCCAGCGCCAGTCCTTTCAGCTTCCCCCGAAGCGGCGTCGCCGCTGCAGCAAGGAATAGGACGAAGATGGCCTGCGCAAAGACGTTGTTGAGGTTCCCAAATCCCATCGTCCGTATGTTGACCGGGGCAAAGGTCCACAGCAGGACCGAGCCCGCGGCAAGGCCCGCCGAAGCGCGGCCAAGAACGAGGGCCAGGCCGAGGATGGAGAGCGACCAGAAGAAAGCAGCTCCCTCACGCACGATCCTGACGTTTTGGACTTCCGGCGAGACGAACGGGCTCAAGGTGGCATAGAAGCTGAACCCGTAGGGAAACTCGAAGGGCTTCTTGTGGTCCGTCCTGCTTATCGGGAAGCGGTTCCCTCTCGCGACCTCGGCGAGTTTGTTGCCATGGAGCTGGGCATCGCCCTGGATGACCAGGGGGGAGGGCGGGAGCAGGCCGTGAACCGTCAGGGCCAGCAGGAGCGCGACCTGGAGACACCCGCGAGCGAAGAGCGTGCCGAAGGTCGCCCTCGGGACGAGGGCGGAAATGAGGCTTGCCGCGCTCATCAGCACGGCGCACTCGACGAGCCATCCCGATCGCCACAGTCCCGCGGGCAGGATCATGGCGGTGAACAGGACGGGGGGAACCAGGGCGATCCAGGCGCTCTGACCGGCGAGGATCTGCGCGCCTGTTGAAACGAGGAGGATCGCGCCGAGGGCGACCCAGAGGCGGACGGGAACGCCCGCGGCCCCGCGGCTCAGCGCTGCGGCGGGCTCGACCCTCAGGGACACGAACTGAGTGCCGAGGGTTCGGCTAGAGGCCGCGAAGCCCTCGGTTTCGATCCCGAGCACCATCGAAGCGCCTCCGAGCCGGGTCTGCGAGGCAAATCGCCTCTGCCCGGGCACGAGCGTACCCACCACCGCCCCGTTCACAGTGACGTTCACTTCGGTCCGGTGGTCGCGAACTTCCAGGTCGATGTCAACGAGTCCCGGGCCGGCGTCCGCGAAAACGAAGGCGGCCCGAGGGCGGGTCCAGCGGATGGCGCCCCCCCCGACCTGGTTCTCCCGTGGCTCGAGCCCTTCCGCCACGAACGCATCGTCCGTTCCCCAGGCGAGGCTCGCGACCGATCCAAAATGCCGGGACACGAGCGGGGGCATGAGGAGAACCGCCGCGATTCCTGCGAGAATCACCATCATCACGGCCGACCGAACCGAGTTCATTGAAGCCTGGAGTCTATGCGCCAGGGTTCGAGGGATCGAGTCGGAAGGCGTCCCGATCCGATCATCTGAAGGAATGAACCGATGCTGACCCTTCTTCTCGCTCTCGCCCTCGAAGCCCAGGCGCCCGTCAAAGACGAGGCCCAGATCACCGCCGCCCAGGACGCGCGCTTCGCGGCCATGGTGAAAGGCGACGCCGCCTACCTCGAGACCGCGCTCGATCCCTCCCTCACCTACCATCACTCGACCGGTTCGGCCCAGAACAAGACCGAATTCATGGCCGCGATCCGCGCGGGTGCGCTCAAGTACAAGGCCCTCGACATCGTCGAGCGGAAGGTCCGCCGGATCGGGCCCATCGCGATCATCACCGGCGTCTTCCGGCTCCAGGCCACGAACAACGGCGAGACCATCGACACGAAAGCCCGATTCACCGACGTCTACGAGAACGACCACGGCCGCTGGGTGCAGCTCGCGTGGCAGAACACGCGGATTCCCGAGGCCGCCCCGAGCCCGCGCTAAGATCGCATCGAAAGCAGCTTTATGACCAACCTTCCGTCAATCGAACAGGCCCTGGGCAAGGACGCGCGTTCCCTCCTCGATCACCGGAGCACGGGCATCTCGAAGGACCGTCTGCACCTGCCGGGACCCGACTGGGTGTCGCTCATCCACGGTCCGTCCGACCGCCCCATCCCCGTGCTGCGCTCGCTGCAGGACATGTTCGGCACGGGCCGGCTCCAGGGCACCGGGTACCTTTCCATCCTCCCGGTCGATCAGGGCATCGAGCACTCGGCGGGCGCCTCCTTCGCCAGGAACCCCGACTACTTCGACCCTGAGAACATCGTGAAGCTCGCGATCGAAGGCGGATGCAACGCGGTGGCGTCGACTCTGGGGGTGCTCGGGGGCTGCGCGCGAAAGTACGCCCACAAGATTCCGTTCATCGTGAAGGTCAACCACAACGAGTTCCTGACTTACCCGAACAAGTTCGACCAGATCATGTTCGCGCAGATGCGGCAGGCGCGGGACATGGGGGCGGTCGCGGTGGGGGCCACCATCTACTTCGGCTCCGATCAGTCCTCGCGGCAGATCGTCGAAGTGAGCGAGGCCTTCCACGCCGCTCACGATCTCGGCCTCGCCACCATCCTGTGGTGCTACCTCAGGAATTCAGCCTTCAAGAAGGACAAGGACTATCACGTCTCCGCCGATCTCACCGGCCAGGCCAACCACCTCGGCGTCACCATCGAGGCGGACATCATCAAGCAAAAGCTGCCCGAGAACAACGGCGGCTACAAGGTCCTGAACTCGAAGGAAAACCCGTACGGCAAGACCGACGAGCGCGTCTACACCGAGCTCACCACGGATCACGCGATCGACCTCACCCGCTACCAGCTCGCGAACTGCTACATGGGCCGGGCCGGGCTCATCAACTCGGGCGGCGCTTCCGGTGAGAACGATTTCGCCGAGGCGGTGCGCACCGCGGTCATCAACAAGCGGGCCGGCGGCATGGGCCTCATCTCGGGGCGCAAGGCGTTCCAGCGGCCGATGGCGGAAGGCGTCAAACTGCTGAATGCGATCCAGGACGTCTACCTGTGCCGCGACGTCACCATCGCCTGAGAGAGCGCGAAGGAACCGTGAACGAAACCCAGACCGAAAAGCGCCTCTTCACCTACGCGGAGGCGAAGGCCCTTCTGCCGCGGGTGCAGCAACTCACCCAGGAAGCCCACGAGAAGGTCGAACGGCTGCTCGGCGCCTCCACCCAGGTTCCGCAGACCCGCGAGCAGGCGCAGTCCATCGTGAACGCCTGGGCCACGGAAATGGGCGCGCTCGGGCTCGACATCAAGGGCCTGTGGCTCGTCGATTTCGACAACGGCAGCGGCTACTACTGCTGGAAGCACCCCGAACCCTCCCTCGACTACTACCACACGTACGAGGAAGGGTTTTCGGGACGGGTGCGGATTCAGTAGAAGCGCTCCCCTCTTCGGCGCGCGCCCGGCGCCGGCCGCGTCAGGGGACGAAGGGTTCGGGTTCGGCCTTGCCCTTGTGGCACATGGAGCAGGTGATGACCGCTTCCTTGGTGCGCGGACCGAAATAGTCGGCCTTCTTCGCCTTCATGTCCTGAACCAGCTTGATCATGCGGCGGGCATCCGCCTTGTGCGGGCGCTCGTCCTTGTCGTACTGATCGATCACATGGCAGAAGGTGCACTTCACCCCGAGCTGCTCGGTGAAGCCGTCCATGGTCTTCTTCAACTCGTCGTTCGTGATCGTCTTCGGCAGGACCTGGAGATTCTTGTGCTCGGGGCCCGCGAAGGCGGTCACGCCGAGAAGGCTGACGGCAAGAAAGATGACGGAAAGGGATGGATGTCTCATGGGGGTTTCGGGGATGTTCCTTTGGTGAAGAGAGCTTCGATCAGCGGGCGGCGGCCGCCCGCGGCCGGAAGTTTGCCTCGATGTGGGCGGCGAGGGCAAGAATCTCCTCGGCGGACATGCGCTCTCCGAAGGCCGGCATGTCGGGCGCTTCGCCCTTGGTGATGACTTCGATCATGTCGTTCATGGTGCCTTCGTCCCAGAACGACTCCCGGGTGAAGTTCTTCGGCTTGCTTTCGAGCTTCGCCACGTCCGGACCATCCCCCAGGCCCGTGAGTCCGTGGCACGAGGCGCATTCGACCTTGTAGTCGCGCGCGGCCTTGACCGCCAGGCCCTCCTCGTACTGGGGCTTTCGCGGCAGGTCCCGGTCTTCATAGAGCGCAAGACCGCCGAGACCGAACATGAAGAGGAACAAGGCGGCGACTCCCCCCGCACGGAGCCTTCGGGACGTGCGGATCTCGGGAAGAAGCATGAGCGTGCCCACGCCGAGCGCGGGCAGGAGGGCGCTTTCCACCCATTGGAAACCGTGCACGTACTTGCCGAACTGAAAGAGCCAGAGGAAATACCACTCCGGCCGGGGCACATACTCGGTGTCGGCCGCCGCCGCCCTCGGCTCGAGGGGCGCGGGGAAGAGGGCGGCAATCCCCCACGCCGCGATGGCGATCAGCACGCAGGCCGGGATGAGCCAGCCGCCCGCGTTCCGGGCCGCGCGGTCGAGAGCGTCCTTGAAGCCGACCAGCACAAGGATGACGAGGACGAGGGGCAGGGCCGCCACGTGGAGGGCATAAAAACGCGGCAGGGTGGCGGCGCCGAAGGACGAACCGCCGCGAAGCATGTCGGCCTGCAGGCCGCCGACCACGGGAACCGTCTCCACGATGCCGAGGCGCACCGAGGTGCCCCAGTACGCGGGCTGGTCCATGGGTAGCACATACCCGGTGAAGCAGAAGCCGAT
>JAIBCN010000245.1 GCA_019694155.1 Vicinamibacteria bacterium
ACCCGAACCTCAAGCCCTACAAGTCGCAGGAAATGGTCTTCGGCGGCGATCGTGAACTCACCCAGGTGCTCTCCGTGGGCGTCCGCTACGTCCACAAGCAGCTCGACCGCGTGGTCGAGGACACGGGTGCTTTGGATGCGCAGCAGAACGAGATCTACGTGATCGGCAATCCGAGCGAAGGCCCACTCCAGACCGCTTTCACCCTGACCAACGGCACCAAGATCCCGCTGCCCAAGCCAAAGCGCGACTACGACGCGGTCGAAGTGAGTCTCAACAAGCGCATGGCGAACCGCTGGTCCGGACGCGCCTCCTACATGTGGAGCCGGCTGTACGGCAACCACACCGGGCTCGGACAGGCCGATGAAAACGGCCGCTCCAGCCCGAACGTGGGCCGCTCGTACGACTACCCCATCATGATGTTCGACGGGTCCGGCCAGGCCGCGTATGGCCTCCTGCCCACCGACCGCACCCATCAGTTGAAGGTCCAGCTCGTTTACGACGCCAAGTTCGGCACCAGCTTCGGTCTCAACTGGTACGGCGCCAGCGGCATCCTGCGGACTCGCGAAGTGGCCGTCATTCCCCCGAACAACTTCCCGGTCCAGTACATGGGCCGTGGCAGCGACGGGCGTCTGCCGTTCTTCAATCAGGCCGACCTGTACATCCAGCACCAGATCAAGATGGGCGGCAACCGGCGTCTGGTTCTGAGCGCCAACGTCATCAACGTTCTCGACTCGAAGACGGCGACGAACTTCTTCGCCACGCAGCTCGCCGCCGGACAGGGCGTTAACTTCTCGGAGAACGCGTTCTATCAGGGCCAGGTCAACATCCCGGCTCTGATCGCGAACATCCCGAAGGATCCGCGCTTCCTGAAGGACAGCGCCTACCAGGACGCTCGCGCCATCCGTCTCGGAGCGAAGTTCTCCTTCTAATCCGTAAAGCGGGGGCGCGGTCCTAGCCGCGCTCCTGAAGAAGAACAGGGGAGCCCCAACGGGCTCCCCTTTTTCTTGTCCGCTAGGGGCCCCCCTCGGCCCCTTCCTCTTGACTAGCGCTTCGCCGGCGCCCGGGGAGGCAGCCGCGCTCCGATCTCGGGAGCGAGAAGGCGGACGGTGTCGAAGTAGTGCTCCGCCTTCTGCGCATCTCCGCGACCCGCGTAGATCTGGCCGAGGTACAAGGCTGTCTCCGCCACGAGTGGCGGCGCCAACCGCTCCCCCACCCGCTCCAGGTAGGGCAGCGCCTCGTTCGGGCGGTCCAGCACGAAGAGAGATTTGCCGAGCCCGAAGAAGATGCCCGCCTGATCGAGAGTCGGATCGGTGGCGAGGGCTTTCGCATAGGCACTCGAGGCCTGGGGGAAGTCGTCATGCTCGAGGCTCCAGTCCCCCAGATTCGTCCAGGCCTGCGCGTGGAACCGGCGGATCTGGGCGGTGTAAGGCTCCCGCCGGATCGAGCCGTCCGGCATCTTCTCGGGCGCATGATCGCGGGCCGGACGCGCCATGGGGTCGGGATTCCGGTACTCGTAGTCCCAGTCGTGGACATCAATGCCGGCCGGGCCGGCGGTGAGCTTCCACAGGCCGCCCGCCGGAGTCCAGGTTGCGCCCGCGGGAATGTCCACGGGAAGGCGCGTGGTCATGTACACGGAACGTGTCTTCAGGCTCGATCGCAGCAGTGCGGCCACCCATTCCTCGGTGGAGGGCGGGGTCGCGCGGCCTTGCGAAATGTCCTCGAACTCAAAAGCGGGGTAGCGGCTCTTCAACTGTCTTGCGAACCATGGCGTGGTGGCGACGCCCGCGTCGATGCGGACCACGTCGGGCCGCTCGTGCTCCACGACGTCGAGGTAGTAGGTGAGGGCGTTCTCCTGATCCGACACGGCGATGAATACGGCGCCAGGCGCCAGATGACGGTACAGGTTCCGGCCGAAGTCCTCGGGGACGAAGTAGCCCGTCCGATCGACGAGCGGCGGGTTGATCCGAAGCGGAGCGATAAGGGTCAGCACCGCCACGGCCAGAATCCCGACCCCTCTCAGTCCGGCGGGCCATCTCGAGGCCTGGATGCGGTCGAACACGGCGCACAGACCCGCGCCCGACACCACGAACAAGGCCATGTATGCCGTCAGAAGCCAGAAGTCGTACTCGCCGCCTCGCAGGTACACGAGGGGAAGAAGGAAGGCGGGGACGAGAACCAGAGCCAGGAAACGAAGGAGGGCGGGTCGCTCTCTTGCCACCCATCGAAGCCCAACGAGAAGGCCAAGGACGCCCATTCCGAAAAGCTCCTGCCAGATCTGCCCCGGCAGTTCCTTGAACCGGATGAAGGACCAGCCGTAGTTGCGTGCATCCGCGCTCCACTGCGAGCCGCTGATCTGGGCGGCAAGCCCCGTGATGCTGGCGACTCCGCTGTAGGGAGTCTGCGGGAAGGCGCTCGCGGCCCAGGGAAGGTACAGGTAGGGCACAAGTGCGCTGCCCCCGTAAGCCGCCAGCGCGAGCGCGAGAAAGCGGCGATTCGCGAGCGCCGCTCTGCCCTTCCAGGCGAGCCAGGCGATCGCGGGAAGGAAGACCACGGTGACCGGGTGATTGCCGAAGGAGAGCCCGTGCACCACAAGCAGGAGGAGAGCGAGCCGCCGCTCGCGAGATGGAGGATCGGCCCCAATGGGACCCGAAGCGCCGAGACGGATCACGAGATACAGGACGGCGGCCGAGAAGAACGCGTTGAGCGCATAGGCCTCGGCGGTGAGAGCCTGGAACCAGAGCGAGTACGAGAGCCCGGTGAGCACGCCGCCCAGCCACGCCCCAAACCAGCCGGCGCTGCTGGGCAGTTCTTCGCTCGAGGACTTCGCGGAGAGAAAACGGTACCCCGGCTGTCTGAGAGCGAGAATCGAAAGACACGTGAGCCCCGCGGCGAGGGACGCCCAGACCGCGGAGAACATGTTTCCCGCCTCCGCGAAGGGCCGCCCGGGCAGGAGCCATTCGAAAGCGGTGACGAACGGCCGTCCGAGGAGCAGGTACACCGGATACCCGGGGGGAAGGAGCCCGCCGCCCGCCTTGAGGGCAGCGAGGAAGAGGCCGGAGTCCTGCCAGAAGGGGCCGGAGCCGTGGGTCAGCCAATAGGCGACCAGGCTCGTCGCCGAAACGCTCGCGGCCAGGGCGCCGGACGTCAGATCACGGCGCAGGCTCGGGGACACCCGGTGATTCTAAGGGGCGGTCCCGCGGGCCTTTCACCGGTCGCGGAAAGCCTCGTTGCGCGCGTAGTGGGCGGCCCGCAATTCGAGTTCCCGCAGCAGGCCCGAGTCGCCCTTGGATCCGGCCAGGGAAAGCGCCTCCTCGAGGACCCGGCGGGCCTCGGCGAACTGCCCCAGTTCGGCGAGCGAAGCAGCGAGCGAATCCAGCGAAGCTGAGTCCTGTCTGCGCGTGATCTGCACCGCACGGTCGGCGAGCGCCCGCGCGCGCGCACCGTTCCGCACCCCCGGATCGGACGCGGTGGCGAGGATCCAGGCCGCGCGGTTCAGCAGGCTCACGTCGTCGGGCCGCGTTTCCAGGGCCTTGGTGTAGTGCGCTGCGGCCTCGCCCATCCGGCCTTGAAGGGCGTAAGCCTCCGCGAGGTTTCGATGGGCATCGGCAAAGTCGGGTCGCAACGTCACGGCGCGCTCGAGATGCGCGGCCCCTTCCTCGAGCTTCCCCTGAGCCGAAAGGGCGACGCCCAGGTTGGCCTGGGCTTCCGCAAACGACGGCTTCTGTTCCACTGCCACGCGAAGGTGCGGCTCCGCTTCGGCGAACTTCCCCGCGGCCAGCAATGAGGTCGCGTAGTTGTTTCGCGCGCGTCCGTCTTCGGGCCGTTTGGCGATGGTGTCGGACCAGATGCGGTCGTAGTCCTGATAGTCGAGGTTGCGCGCGCGCGTCATCGTGGTGAAGAGGGTAATGACGACGGCCGCGATCAGCAGGCCCGCGGGCGCAAGGATCCCGGAGAGCCGTGCCGGCAGAATCGCGCCGATCCTTCGACCCAACGCGAACGCTCCAAGAACCACGAGCGCGATCACGCCGGCGAGCGGGAGATACATGCGGTGTTCGGCCGCCACTTCGGTTGCGATGGGGAGAATGCTGGAAGTGGGCGCCAGGATGAGAAAGAACCACGCGCCGGCGAAGGAAGCCGGTGCGCGCCGGACCACGCCCAGGGCCGTCGCCACCAGGAGCGCGGCAATGAGAGCGCCTGGCGCGGCAATCTGCGCCAGCGATTTCGCGGCCGGCCATTCATAGTCGAGCACCAGCGGAGACGGGTAGAACGAGAGGCGCAGATAGTGAGTCACCACCTCGGCCTGCGTCATCAGGTAGCGCCACCACGGCCAGTCTTCGAAGCTGAAGCCGACGGATGCGGCTCGGGGCCCGCCAGCGACCAGAACCGCGAGAGGAAGCCAGGTTGCGACAAGCAACGCGTACAGGGGCCGGCGGGCGGAAACGCGCTCCGGAGCGAACTGGCGATCCCACAGCATCACCATGAGGGGGGCGGTGGCCATCACCTCCTTGACGCCCATGCCGAGCGCGCAGGAAAGAACCGCGACACCCGTCCAGACGGCGCCAAACCGCGGCGAAGCGTCGAGCGCCCGAATGGCGCCATAGAGCGTCGCCAGGTAGAGAAGGCCCATCAACGACTCGACCCTCTGGACGATGTAGGTCACCGCACCTGTCTGGAGCGGATGGACGACGAAGAGGATGGCGACAATCAGGGCGAGTGCGGTCGCGGCGCCCGGGAAGCGCCGTGCGAGGCTTGGCGTGAGCAGTGTTCTTCGCGTGATTCCGAAGACGAGGAGCGCGGCCAGCACGTGAATGAGGAGATTCGTGGCGTGATAGGCCTCGAGCGTTCCTCCCGACCGGGCGTGATCCAGGGCGAAGGTCAGGCTGGCTACCGGCCGGCCGGAAAGAGTGGTGTCCGGAGGCGCCTTCAGGGCGTCGGCCAGCGGAAAGAGCCTTGCGAGATTCGGATTGTTCGCGAGGGCCGGCTCATCGTCGAAAACGAAGATCCCGGCGAAGCTGTTCGAGTACGCAATCCCGCCCGCCACGAGGATCAGGACAACCGCGGCCGCCTGAGGCAGCGCCCGCGAGCCGGAGCGGTGGGGCAACGTCGCCGATCCCGTGGCGCGTCGAGCGGAGAGGTTGGATGAGCGAGGTGCGGCCAAGAGGCGAAGGAGCGTAGCACGGCGAAAAAAAGGGCGGCGAGAAACTCGCCGCCCTCTTCACGACCGGCCGCTGATCTAGAAGGACACCCGGGCCATCAGGCGGATGGAACGAGCGCCCTGGTAGGCGTTCGGCAGCTTGTAAAGGGGCGAGGGACGGCCGGACCCGGGAAGCCGCGCCGCCTGGATCGCCACCGTGTCGAAGCCTCCCGGCTGGAAGAACGCGCCGCCCGGATTGTTGGGGAAGCCCGGAATGACGAGGGCGTCGCGATACGCGGCGAAGCCGATCTGGGTGACCGTCATCTGATCGAAGACGTTGTTGACGTTCACGCCCAGGCTGAGCTTCATCTCGCCCTTGAGCTTGATGTCGTGGGTGATGTTGAGGTCGGTCTGGTTCAGGAAGGGCGTCCGGCCGAGATCGCCGCGGCCGTTGAAGTACACGGGCACGGACTGGTACGTGACGGTCGACGAGTTGAGCGTGCCGCTGTTCGC
This sequence comes from Vicinamibacteria bacterium, assembly GCA_019694155.1. Taxonomy (GTDB): domain Bacteria; phylum Acidobacteriota; class Vicinamibacteria; order Fen-336; family JAGNNV01; genus JAGNNV01. The sequence goes on from JAIBCN010000245.1 coordinate 5,648, forward strand.
CCGGAAATTGAGGCCCACGTTGGTGCCGAACGGGAACGAGTAGCTGCCCTGAAGCTTGAACTGGATCGGCCGGTCCGTGTTGAGCAGGCCGTTCGCCTCGTTGCCCTTCTGGTCGAAGGACAGGTAGAGCGCATCGTAGTAACGGCTGACGTTCGGCGAGGTGCGGCCCGCTTCATCGGAGCTCGCGAGGCCGCCGTAGTTGCCGTACAGGCGGCTCCAGAGGAGGCTGGTGGTCGCCTGCCAGCGGTTGGAGTAGCGCTTGCGAAGGACGAGTTCGACGCCGTCATACCGATTCAGCACCTTGGGCACGGAGGGGAACTGGGTGCCAAGAGGGGCTTTGCCGACACCCGAACCGGGGTTCGCGATGTAGAAGACCTCGCCCACACCCGGAACGGAGACGCCCACGTCGTCGATGGTCTCGTTCCACCACTTGTGCGCGTAGCGCAGGCCGACCGACATCACCGAGCTCAACTCGTGGTCGATGCCGAAGGTGAACTCCTGCTTCCTGGTCGGCTTCAGGTTCGGATCGACCAGGCTCTTGCCAAGCTCGTTCGACGGATGGCGGCGGTCGTTCTGCTCGATGAAGGTGCCGCCCGTACAGGTGGTGCCGCCGTTGATGTCCTTGCAATCGACCGTGGTCCAGTCGGCCACGTCGGCGGTGTAGACGTAGTCGATCCAGTGGTCTCCACCCCAGGCGCCGCGCGGCATCTCGAGCTTCATGGTGTCGTAGAAGACGCCCCACGAACCGTAGGCCTTCCATCGGCTGTCGCCCTTGACGTCATAGGCAAAGCCCAGGCGCGGCGCGATCTTGTCGCCCCAGCCGAACTTCACGCCCGGGTTCTCGGGCTTGTAGGAGGGGATCTCCTCGTTCTCGAGGCGCATGCCGTAGTTGACGGTGAGCTTGTTGTTGACCGTCCACTGGTCCTGCACGAAGAAGCTGAGGTTCGTTTCCTTGATGTCGCCGCCCGTATAGGTGCGGCTCACCGTGAAGTAGCCGTACTTGCCCCTGGCCGTGCCGCCGCTCAGGGTGGCGTAGGTACCGCCCCAGTTGAAGGCGATGTTCGGGTTCTGCTGGCCCAGATTGGCGACGTTCCCGATGCGCTCGTACAAGCCGCCGATCTTGATCGAGTGCTCGCCCTTCCAGCTCGCGAACCAGGTGGCGTCGGTCGAGAAGTTGAACCGGGAATAGTCGTCCTGGACGCTGAACGAGTTCGATGGATTGTCGGCGAAGCCGCTCACGCGCTGGAGGCTTGCGGGCACGTCGAGGAGATTCGTATTGGTGGTCGTGAAGGTACGGCGGGTGCCGTGGTAGTAATCGCCGCCGGCGCTGTGGTTTCCGTATCCGAAGTATCCACCGGTCACGTTGAGGTAGAGCTTGCTGCTCGCCGTGTAGTCGATGATTCCGCTGTAGGAGTTCGCGAAGTAGTCGGTGCGGATGGTGGGGCGCGGATTGAACGAATTGACGTTGGCCGTGCTGGTGCCGTTCTGCTCGATCGCGGGAAGCGCGAGGCCGCCCCGCTGACGCTCATTCGAACCGGTCGCCCGGGCGCGAAGCTTGGAGGTGAACTGGGTGGAGATGTTGTAGTTCAGCTGCTTGACGTTCGGCTTGCCGTCGTTGAAGGTCTGGGTCGGCGGGTTGGTGCCCGGAGTCACCCAGGTCACCGTGCGCTCGGCGCTGCTGTACTGGGGACCGTACCCCACGAAGAACCAGGCCTTGTCCTTGATGATGGGGCCGCCCAACGAAAGGACGGGGTCGAGGGCATAGGACTTGTCGCGCGGCGGCGAAATGAACTCCGCCTTGGAGAGGTCGGTGGGCACCGAGCGAGTGGTCGGACGAATGTCGCCGAGCATCTTGTCGTTCGTGTAATAGGCCCCGGCGGAACCGCGGAAGGTGTTCGTGCCGCTCCTGGTGACCGCGCTGACGACGCCACCGAGCGCCGCGCGGAATTCGGCGTTGTAGCCCGACTGCTTCACCTGAACCGTCTCGATGAAGTCCTGCAGAACCACTTCCGAGCGGCTGATCGTCGCGGTCGAGGCGCCGGTGAAGCTGTCCGTGCCCGTGCGGGCGTTGGTGCGGTCGACGCCATCGACGAGGAACCGGTTCTCGGAGCCCGAGGCGCCGTCGATCATCAGGCCGCCGCCGCGGCTTTCGTTGTTGGTGCCGGGAATCTGGGTCAGGACGCTCAGCAGGCCGCGACCTTTCGGAATGAGATCGATCGTTTCCTTGCTGACCGTCGCGGTGGCGGCGTTCGCCTTGGTATCGATCAGCGGAGCCTCCCCGGTGACCTGGATGGTCTCGGTCATGCCGCCCACCTTGAGCGTGAGGTCGACCTTGAGCAGCTGGCCCAGAGCCACGACCGCCGAGGATCGGGACGGCGCGAAACCAGAGAGGGTGGCGGTGAAGTCATAGGAGCCGGGGGGCAGCGCGGGGAATCGGAAGAGCCCGGCGGTGTCCGTCACCGTAGTCAGGATTCCGGCGTTGCGAGCGCTGCGCGCCTCAACCTGGACGCCGGGCAGAACCCCACCCTGCGCGTCTCGAACCACACCCTGAATCGACCCGCTCTGTTCCTGCGCGGGTGCTTTGAGAGAGAAGGCCAGTAACAAGAGACACGACAACGCCGCCCGGAATCGGTTCATAACACTCCTGGTTTCAGTTTTTCGAATGGGTGTTGGCCGTCTCAGAACAGTTCGGAAATCCGAACACCGGCCAAATAGGTGCGCGGATCCTAGGCTGCAAAGTCGTTGAAAATCAAGCCCCTCGTCGTCTGGACGGTGAGCGTCCCGAACGCCTCGTGTTCGATTTTCAGAATCGAAGAGAGGGTCGCGACGCTCTTGAACGGCGTCAGCGAACGAGGGCAGCCAAGGAGGCGGCGAGCTTCTCCGCCTTCGCCGTGCACGAGGAGGGCGCCACCACCACGATCTCTATGGCGCGGAGATTCTGAATCCCCATCTGCGAGGCCGCGATCCAATCGGACTCCTTCACTGCGACCGGCTCCGGATGGAGGCTTTGCAGAACCCGCCGCGCCGCCGCTTCATCGGCCTGGGGCTCGCTGACCTTGTAGGTCACGGCGTAGGGCGAAGCTGGCGCGCCATCGGCCTCCACCGTGGTGAGCCCTTTGGCGCGGCTTTCCGACACCGTGAAGCCCGCGGGGATGGGGAGGCGCACCTCCGCCACCGCGTGTTCCGCCCCCATGTTCGGGATCTCGGTGGCGAGATCCGCGCGTGCCTGAATGGAAGTCACGCCAACGCCGAGCAGAACCAGGGCGGCGACCGCGAGACGAAGAGGCGCGGGGCGGGAGGGAGAGACGCTGCCCGCGCGATCGCGTTTCACCAGGCCAAAGGCCATGACGGCCCCTGTGAGGAAGCCGCCCCCATGCGCGGCCATGTCGATGCTCGGGATGAACGAGATCATCAGGTTCAGGAGCAACGTGGCGAGCACGCCGTTCCGCAGGGGACGCGGCACCGGCTGGGGCAGGACGTCCTTTCGGAAGAAGACGAAGGTGGTGAAGGCGCCGAGCAGGCCGAAGATGGCGCCCGAGGCGCCGGCGGCAACACTCGATTCGTTGAACAAGAGAGAGGTCACAGACGCACCGAGGGCGCTGCCCACCCACAAGGCGAGGAAGCGCCAGGGGCCCACGAGGAACTCGATGGGCGCGCCCAGCGACCATTGCGCCCAGCCATTCATCGCCAGATGAAGAAGGCCGAAGTGGAGAAAAGGAGCGGCGATCAGGCGCTGCCACTCCCCGGCCAGAATGGCGGGCTGATAGATGGCACCCATCCGATAGACGACGTTCAGGCCGGCGCCGCTGCCGCCGAGAGAGTCCGGGCTGATCAGGACCTCCGCCACGAAACAGAGCACGATGGCCGCGGTCAGGGCCGTGGTCACGACACCGCGAATCGGAGGACCCGGTCTGAAATCGGGCTCAGGACCCTCCGTGACGAGGCTGCGCGCCGTTTCGAAATCCACCACAGGGAACGCGCCGTCGCGAAGATCCGCAGCCATTCGGTCGAGAGCGTTCTCGACGACGAGGCGGGGAGCAGTGGGCCGGAAACGGGCTCGCGCCTCCCTGACCCTTCCCTGGTCGTCGATGTGGAGAGCCCGCACCGGCGCCGTGACCTGAAGCGCCCGCCTGCCGAACTCCTCCCCGCCCCCCACCACCACCAGCGTCGTCGCCCGATCAGGCGAATGGCGAGAGGCGAGCGCGGCCAGGGCCGGCAGGTCGTTCTCACGCCCGAAGCCCAGGGCCGGACTCAGAACCAGCCGCCCGCAGGCTCCCAAACGCTCGACCACCACCGCGCCGCCTTCCATGCCTGCGATGCGGGTATCGGCGCGCACGTAGCCGCGATCCGAGATGAGAGCGTGCAGGAGGCCCTCGGTGAGCCGGCCCGGAAAGATGCCGCTCTGGCGGAAGATGGGCCGCTTCTTCGGCGCCTTGAAGCGAGAGAGGGCGCCCAGGCCCAGAAAGGCGGCGAGGAGCGCCAGGACGATCACGGTGGAAGACATCGAGCCTCTCAGTCTATGGGGCGGAGTCGGGTCGCGGTCAGCGGGGAGATGGGATACTTGTTCCCGGAAACATGCGACGAACCAAGATCGTGGCCACCATCGGCCCAGCCTCATCCAGCGAAGCCGTCCTCGAGCAGCTCATGGCGGCGGGGGCTACGGTCTTCCGCCTCAACTTCTCCCACGGCAGTCACGAGGACCACTCGCGCACCTTCGACCTCATCCGCGCCATCGCGAAGCGCCGGGGCGAAGCGGTGGCGATCCTCCAGGATCTTTCCGGTCCCAAGATCCGGACCACCAAGGTGGCAGCCGCGGAGGGGATCGCCCTCGAGACCGGCCGCACGCTCGTGATCACGAACGATGAGAGCGTCATCGGCACTCCGGAACGGATCGGCACGACCTACGAGCCCCTTCCGCGCGACGCGAAGCCCGGAGACACGATCCTCCTCGACGACGGCAACCTCGAACTCCGCGTCCTCGAGTGCAAAGGTCACGGGGTGCACTGCGAGGTGGTCCACGGAGGCGTTCTCAAGTCCAACAAGGGGATGAATCTGCCCGGCGTCTCCCTCTCCATTCCCGCGCTCACGGAAAAGGACCGGGCCGATCTTGCCTTCGGGATTTCCCTGGGCGTCGATTTCGTGGCCCTCTCCTTCGTGCGGCGCGCCGAGGACCTGAGGGAAGCAAAGGCCCTCATCCGAAGCCTCGGCGGCGATGCGCCCCTGATCGCGAAGATCGAGAAGCGCGAGGCCATCGACAACCTCGCGAGCATCCTCGAGGAGGCCGATGGCGTCATGGTGGCGCGCGGCGATCTGGGCGTCGAGCTCTCGACCGAAGAAGTGCCAACCCAGCAGAAACGGATCATCGCCCTCGCGAACGCGGCGGGAAAGCCCGTCATCACGGCCACCCAGATGCTCGAGAGCATGATCGATCGCGCGCGGCCCACCCGCGCGGAGGCCTCGGACGTGGCGAACGCCATCCTCGACGGCACCGATGCGGTGATGCTGTCTGCGGAGACGGCGTCCGG
>JAIBCN010000145.1 GCA_019694155.1 Vicinamibacteria bacterium
CGGGAACCAGAACACCTGCAGCCTCGTCTAAGCCTTCAAAGCGGAAGATCTGCCTCTTGCGCCCCGGAGGGCGACATGATTCACATTGTCTGGGAATTCGTGGTCAAGCCTCACGCGCTGGAGGCTTTTGAGAAGGCCTATGGTCCCGACGGCGCCTGGGCGCGCCTCTTCGCCGCCTATCCCGGATACCGCGGCACCTCCCTGATTCGCGACACGCTCAACCCACGGAGATTCCTGACCATCGACCGCTGGGACTCCATGCAGCAGCGCTCGGACATGCTGAACGACACCCGGGACGAGTATGCGCGGCTCGATGCCGAGTTCGGAGAATGGACGGAGTCCGAGCGGGAGATCGGGACCTTCTCGTAGGTCATTTGCCTCATTGAGGCGGAGAGCCGCCGGGCGCACGATTGCACCCTGAGCGGGCGCCCCCTCCCCGCAACAGGCGCCTCGCCCGGCCTTTCCGCAGGAGGTTGCCATGACATTCGACCCCGCCACCGAGATTCAGAACTTCCTGGTGTTCGGCGAGTTCGGGGACGTGAACCCGTCGATCTGCGACTCATCCACCTACACCTTTCGCAGCGTCGAGCGGATGGAGGAGGTGTTCGAGCACGAGATCGAGGGGTGCTTCCTTTACTCGCGTCACTGGAATCCGACGAACAAGTACCTTTCCGCCGCGCTCGCCCGCATGGAGGGAGGCGAGGCCGCGCAGGTGATGGCCTCGGGCATGGCCGCCATCAGCACCACCCTGCTTCAACTGTGCTCGAGCGGCGACGAGATCGTCGCCGAGCGCACCATCTACGGCGGCTCCTACGCCCTCCTCGCCAATCTCCTCCCGCGCTTCGGCATAAAGACGCGCTTCGTCGACATGAACGACCTCAAGGCGGTGCGCGCGGCCCTCTCCGAACGGACCCGGGTCATCTACTGCGAGAGCGTCAGCAACCCGCTTCTCGACGTGGCGGACATTCCCGCGCTCGCGGGCCTCGCCCGGGAATGCGGAGTGAAACTCGTGGTCGACAACACCTTCAGCCCCCTCATCCTCTCTCCGCTTCGGCTGGGCGCGGACGTGGTCGTCCACAGCATGACCAAGTTCATCAACGGCACCAGCGACTGCGTGGCCGGCTGCGTGGTCTCGTCGCACGACTTCATCACGAAGCTCTCCGACATCAACAACGGCCCCAGCATGCTCCTCGGCCCCGTCCTCGACAGCATCCGCGCGGCCAGCATCCTCAAGAACCTCCACACCCTGCACGTGCGGATGGTGCGGCACTCCGCGAACGCCCTGTATCTCGCGGGCAAGTTCAGGGACCGTGGCCTCGATGTTCATTACCCGGGGCTTCCGGCGCATCCGCAGCATGAACTGATCTGCCGCCTCATGAATCGCGGCTACGGTTTCGGGGGCATCGTGGCCGTGGATGTGGGAGATGAGCCGGCCGCGAACCGTCTGATGGCCCGGATGCAGGAGGAGAAGGTCGGGTATCTGGCGGTGAGCCTCGGCTACTTCAAGACCCTCTTCAGCCCTCCCGGGCACTCGACCTCGTCGGAGATCCCGGCCGAGGAGAGGCAGCGCATGGGCATGGGTGACGGCCTCATCCGCTTCTCCGTGGGCCTCGACGCCGACATCCAGCGCACCTGGGCCACCATCGAGAAACTCCTCGAGGAGGAAGGCGTCTCCTCCCGCGAGGAGAAGCGGGTCCTCGCCTCCGTCTAGGTCTTGAGGTCGCTGTAGGCGCGGCCGGGTTCGGCCGTCGTTGACTGGGGCAGGGCGGTCTGCCCCCAGCCGGGCTCCGCCCCGTTGCCGTCGAAGCCGGCGCGCTGTTCGAGAAGGTCCTTGTAGCCGGACATCTCCATGAGGCCGCAAGCGCTCACCGACCGGCCGCCGCTCTTGCAGCCGACCACGATCCTCGCGTCCTTCGGAAAGGCCTTCTCTACCTCTTCCATGAATTTCGGATTCGGGGACATCCCGAACTTCCCCGCGTGCATCAGGGGGATGTTGTAGGCGCCCTTCGGGTGGCCGCTCTCGAACTCGGGCACGGAGCGGACGTCGAGGTAGACGTGGCCTTCCTCCATCTTGGCGGCTGCTTCTTCGGGGCTGATTCTCTTCATCGTCCCGACGTTATCGCACCGCAGCGTTCATCAACCCGGGCAGGGCTTCGTCGAAGACCTCGGTTTCGCAGAGCAGGCTCACCACGAGATAGCAGCCGGACTCGAAGTCGAAGAAGTGGCCGGGATGGACGAGGACGCCCGACTCCAGAGCGATGAGCGAGCGCTCCTCGTCCGTGCGGGTGGCCGGGCACTGGACGAGCGCCGACCATCCTCCTTCGGGGGGAACGATGGAGAGTTCGGGATGGGCGGAGGCCGAAGCCTTCAGGGCCGCGAGATTGCGCAGGAGCCGCGCCCGGATCGGCGCCTGCAGGCCGGGCTTGGCCTCGAGAATCCCGGGCAGAGCCAGCTGAACGGGCGTTGCCACGGACAGATAGGTGTCGGCGATGAACTCGAGGCGGATCAGCGCCTCCTGCCTGAGGTCCACGGGGCCGGAGACGGCGATCCACCCCACTTTGAGTTGCGGCAGGGCGCAGGACTTCGAAAGGCCTCCGAGCGAAAAGCTCAGAGCGGGGGAGTCGAGGGCGAAGGAGGGCTGCCGGCGGCCGGCGTCACCGAAGAGGTCGAAGTCGGCGAACACCTCGTCCGAGATGATGGCGATGCCTCGTTTCGCGCACGCCGCTGCGAGTGCGGCCGCCTCGGGCCTCTTCAGGAAGGAACCGGTGGGGTTGTTGGGATGCACCACCACGACCGCGCGGGTCCTCTCCCCGATGCTCGAGGCGAGTGCGTCGACGCTCAGGTGCCACTCGTGATCGAAGCGCAGCGGATAGGTTCGCACCCGCACGCTGTCGAGATCGGCGAGATAGCCGAAGAGGGGATAGGAGGGAGTCGGCACGAGCACGTCGTCCCCCGGGTTGGCGAGCAGCTTGAAGAGCAGGGAGTACGACTCGCTGCTGCTCGCGGTGAGCACGATGTGCTCGGGGTCCACGCTCAGGCCGCGCGCCGCGTAGTCGCGGCTGACTGCCTCGCGCGCGGAGCGCAGGCCGCGGGAATCGGGCGCGTAGCGCGCACCACGGGTGTCGGCCAGCAGGTTCAGAAGCTCCGGAGGCGCCAGGAATCCGGCCCGGGTCGGGTTCGACTCGGTCAGGTCGAGGATCCGGGCTCCCGTGCCGCGCAGTTCAGCGATGCGGCGCGACAGCGCGTTCTCGGCGAAGTCCCGGGGTGTCCGTTCGGAGAACATGGAGGAGCGAGGCTATATGACCGCTGGCGGGAGCTTCGAGGGGCGCCGCCGCGAAACAATTGCCATAGACTCGCGCGAATGCCCCCAAAGACGCGTGAGCACGACCGGCTTGCCGGAAAGGACGGCCTCACCGCGTGGCGCCACTGGGGGCCCTATGTCTCCGAGCGCGCGTGGGGCACCGTTCGCGAGGACTACTCGGCGGATGGAAACGCCTGGGCCTACTTTCCCCATGCGCACGCGCGGTCCAAGGCCTACCGCTGGGGCGAGGACGGCCTCGCCGGAATCTCCGACCGCTACCAGTTGCTCTGTCTCGCCTTCGCCTTCTGGAACGAGCGGGATCCCATCCTGAAGGAGCGCCTCTTCGGCGTGGTTCCCGGAGAGGGGAACCACGGAGAGGACGTGAAGGAGTACTACTTCTACCTCGACAACCTCCCAAGCCACGCCTACATGAAGTGGCTCTACAAGTACCCGCAGCGCGAGTTCCCCTACGAGCAGCTCATCCGCGAGAACCAGAGGCGCCGCGGCGAAGGGCCGGAGTACGAGCTCCTCGACACCGGCATCTTCGACGACGACCGGTACTTCGACATCGAGGTCGAATACGCGAAGGAGAGCGCCGAGGACCTCGTCATCCGGGTGCGTGCCCACAACCGCGGGCCGGACGACGCGCCGCTCCACGTTCTGCCCCACCTCTGGTTCCGGAACACCTGGAGCTGGGGCGAGACGAGCCTGCCGCGTCCGCGGATCGTGCCCGGCGCCTTCGGCCCGGGCTTCGTCAGCATCACGGCCGACGACCGGGACATGCTTCCCCCGCGGCAGCTGCCGTTCCAGTACCGGCTCGGATCGCGACACCTTTTCGGGCCCGCGCACGCCGAAGCGCTCTTCGCCGACAACGAGACGAACGCCGCCGCGCTCTATGGGCCCGCGGCGGCCAGCCGTTCCCTGTACCCCAAGGACGCCTTCCATCGGCACGTGGTGAACGGGGAGGACTCGACCAACCCCGACGAAGAGGGGACCAAGGCGGCCCTTCACTACCGCCTGATGGTGCCTTCGGGCGGCAGCGTGGACCTCTGCCTGCGATTCGCCGCGGATTTCCACCCCGATCCCCTTTCCGACGTTTCCGCCATCATCGAGAAGCGCCGCGGGGAGGCGGACGAGTTCTACGCGACCCTCCACCCGGAGAACGCCACCGCGGACGAGAAGCTGGTGCAGCGCCAGGCCTTCGCGGGGATGCTCTGGACGAAGCAGATCTACCTCTTCGACGTGAACGTGTGGCTCGAGGGAGATCGCGCCGACTGGCCCCCGCCCGAATCGCGCAAGCACATCCGCAACCAGCACTGGCGCCACCTGAACTCCATGCGCATCATGTCGATGCCGGACAAGTGGGAGTACCCGTGGTTCGCGGCCTGGGACCTCGCGTTCCACTGCATTCCTCTCGCCCTCGTCGACGGGGAGTTCGCCAAGGAACAGCTCTGGCTCCTGCTCTTCGAACAGTTCCAGCATCCCTCGGGGCAGATCCCGGCCTACGAGTGGGAGTTTTCCGATCTGAACCCGCCCGTGCAGGCCTGGGCGGTCTGGCGGGTCTACAACATGGACCGGCTCCGCACGGGCCAGGGCGACCGCGCGTTCCTGGAGAAGTGCTTCCACAAGCTGCTCATCAACTTCGCCTGGTGGGTCAACAAGGTCGACCGCGAGGGCAACAACGTCTTCGAGGGCGGCTTCCTCGGCCTCGACAACATCACGGTGATCGACCGCTCGGAGAAGCTTCCCCACGGGGCGATCCTGGAGCAGTCGGACGCCACGGGCTGGATGGGGATGCTGTGCCTCCACCTGATGCGCATCGCTCTCGAACTCGCCCGCGAGAACAAGGCCTACGAAGGCCTCGCCACCAAGTTCTTCCAGCACTACATCTACGTGGGCGCGGCCATGAAGCGGATGGGCGGTCGCAACTACCAGCTGTTCGACGAGGCCGACGGGTTCTTCTACGACGTCCTGCGCTACCCCGACGGTTCGTTCGAGAAGTTCAGGGTCCGCTCCCTCGTGGGCCTCGTTCCCCTCTACGCCATCGAACGCCTCGAGGAGAAGTGGATCGAGCCCTTCAAGGAGTTCAGGGAGAGCATGATCTGGTTCGTTCGGAACAAGGCCCACGTGGTCCAGAACGTGTGCTACCCCCTGAACCGGGAGGGCACCACCACGCACGTGCTCGCCATCGTCGATCACGATCAGACCCGCCGCCTGCTCGACCGCGTCTTCGACCCGGACGAGTTCCTCTCCCCGTACGGCCTGCGCAGCATGTCGAAGGTTCACGGACGGGAGCCCTTCCGGTTCGAAGGCCGCTCGGTGAGCTACGAGCCCGCGGAAGCCGAGTCGAAGATCAAGGGCGGAAACTCCAACTGGCGGGGCCCCATCTGGTTTCCCACCACGTTCCTCATGATCGAGGCCCTCCGCAAGCTGGGCACCGCCTACGGGCCGGCCTTCAAGGTCCGCATCGGGGGTGAAGGCGGCGATGAGAAGCCGCTCTGGGATGCGGCGCAGGAGATGTCCAACCGGCTCATCTCTCTCTTCACCCGCGGGGCGGATGGCCGGAGGCCCTGCCACGGGAGGAGGGAGAAGTTCCAGACCGATCCGCACTGGCGTGACCTCATCCTCTTCTACGAGTACTTCCACGGGGACACCGGCGAAGGGCTCGGGGCGTCGCACCAGACGGGGTGGACCGGGCTCGTGGCGAGCCTCATCGACGAATGGCGCAAGCCGCCGCAGCCGAGCGCGCGATGAAGATCGCCACCTGGAACGTGAACTCCGTGCGGGTTCGGGAGGCGCGCCTCGTGGCCTTCCTGGGCCGCGAGCGGCCCGACGTGTTGTGTCTGCAGGAGTTGAAGGTGGTCGACGCCGACTTTCCGCACGAAGCGGTGCGCGTCGCGGGCTACGAAGCCGTGACCTTCGGCCAGAAGACGTACAACGGCGTCGGGATCCTCGCCCGGAAAGGCATCCCCATCGAGAACGTCTCGCGGACGTTCGAGGACGGAGATGACGATTCCCAGGCGCGGGTGATCGCGGCCGACGTCGGGGGCGTTCGCGTGGTTTCGATCTACGTTCCGAACGGAGGCGACGTGGGATCCGAGAAGTGGGCCTACAAGCACGCCTGGCTGAAGCGGCTGCGCGCCTGGGTCGCCTCGCGCCTGGATCTTTCCAGGAAGGTCGCCATCTGCGGGGACATCAACATCGCGCCCGAAGCCCGCGACGTCGCGAAACCCGACCGGTGGAAGAACTCCGTCCTCTTCCATCCCGAGATGACCGCGGTGTTTGAGGACCTCATCGCCCTGGGCCTCGTCGACACCGCGCGGATCCATCATGCGGGAGAAGGTCCCTACACCTGGTGGGACTACCGGATGCTGGCGTTTCCGAAGGGAGACGGCCTGCGCATCGACCACATCTTCGCCTCGAAAACGCTGGCCTCGGCCTGCATCGAGGTGCGGGTCGACCGCGACGAACGGAAAGGCGCGCAGCCCTCCGACCATGCGCCCCTGATCGCCGTCTTCAGCTGAGGGCCGGTCCGTCTGTTTTTCGCCTTATAGTTGAAAGTCTCCGCCCCGAAAGCGCCTGACGCCTCTACGACCCATGTCTGATTCCGTTCCGAAAATCCCGACCCCGAACGAAGCGACGAGCCGGATTCCCGCGAAGATCGGGCGGTACGACGTGGTCGAAAAGCTGGGCTCGGGCACCACGGGCACCGTCTATCGCGCGACCGATCCCTTCATCGGCCGCGTGCTCGCCATCAAGACCTTCCGGGTCGACCTCCCCCCCGGACCCCTGCGCGACCGGTTCCTCCAGCGCTTCTACCACGAGGCCCGGATCTCGGGCGGTCTGTCGCACCCGAACATCGTCGCCCTCTTCGATGTGGGCGAGATGGACGGCCTGCCGTATCTGGTGTTCGAACACGTCGAAGGCCCGACCCTCGACGTCGCTCTCGCCCGCGCAGGCCGCCTCGATTCAGCGGAGACCATCCGCGTGGTCGAGCAGACCGCTTCGGCGCTCGACTTCGCTCATGCCAAGGGCATCGTCCACCGCGACATCCGCCCCGCGAACATCATCCTCGCGAACGACAAACGGATCCGCATCGCCGACTTCGGCATCGCCCGGGTGGAGGGCAGCCATCTGACCCAGCACGGCGAGGTTCTGGGCACCCCCGCCTACATGTCTCCAGAGCAGATCCGCGGTCAGGAGCTGTCCGCGAGCAGCGATTTGTTCTCGCTCGCCGTCTGCGCCTACGAGATGCTTTCCGGGCACCGGCCCTTCGTGGGCAAGACCCAGCCGGAGCTTCTCGAAGCGCTCGTCTATTCGCCGCCCGCCGAACCCAAGGAACTGCGCGCGCTCGGCATCCCGAGCCGCGACTTCATGTTCGTCTTCGAACGGGCTCTGGCCAAGGACCCCTCGCATCGCTTCGCCGACGCCGCCTCGTTCGCGCGCGCCCTCAAGTCCGTCCTCGGGGTGGTGGTGCCGGGCGAGGAACCGGTGCCGGTTTCGAGGATCGCCGTCCCCGAAACGCCTCCCCCCTTCCGCCGGGCGATCCTGCCTCCCGTGGCGCCCCCGCCGCCCGCGCCTTACCGCGTGGATACCGCCGCCACCGTCTCCCTCGACGCCACCGCGGTCGGCTCGAGGCCCGTGTCTTCGGCGGACGCGACCATGGTCTCGAACTACGCGGGGGAAGGCGGGTCCTTCAGCAACTCGGAGGACCCCACCCTCATTTCCCCCACGGTCGGCTTCGACCAGGGCCTGAACGCAAAGAAGCTCGCGATGTCGGCGGACGCAACCATGGTCACACCCGGCGGCTCGGAGGCGGAACTGCCGGCCACCCAGCAACGCCTGTCCCGGGAAGCGGTGGAGAACATCCTCTCGAAGTCCGCGCCCTCTCAGGCCACCGCTGACGCCCCCCCGACCCCGCCGCTGCAGAAGACTCTCCCCGGATCGGAGAAAGCCCCCGCCGCCCCGAGCGCCATCGAAGATCTGCTCCCGCCCACCCGCGAGATGCCCAAGCTGACCCTCCCGTCGCAGGACCCGAGCCGCACCGCCTCGCAGCCTGCGCTCTCCAAGGGCGCCGCGGACAAGACCATCATCATGACCGAGGGCGAAAAGGCCGCGGCGGCCCTGCTCCGGGATCGCTCGGTGAGCAAGATCCCCACCGGGGCGGCGGCCATCCCCAAGCCCGCGCCACCGCCCCCGCAGCAGTTCCGGCCCACGCCCTCGAGGCCGCCGAGCCTCGCCACCATGCCGCCTCCGCTGGCGCCCGCTCCGAGGCCGTCGCTCGTTCCCAAGATCCTCCTTGGCGCGATGTTCCTGCTCACCATTCTGGCCCTGGCCCTCGCCGTGATCTTCTGGGGCAAGGCGGGCCAGTCGGCTCCCCAGGCCGTGGAGAAATGGAACAACCTCCCCGTCTACCAGGAAGCGGACGTGGAAAAATCGCCCTTGCTCTTCTCGCACGAGGTTCCCAAGCCCAAGCTGGAGCCCGGCCGCGTGGTCTCCGTCACAGTGTCCTGGATCGTCACTCCAGAGGGGCTGGTCGACGACCCTAAAATCGAGGTGTCGGCATCTCCGGAGATCGACGCCTTCGTTCTGGAGGGCATCCGGAAGTGGCGATACGAGCCGGGACAGAAGGACGGCAAGACGGTTCCCGTCCGGGTCCTGCGCAAGTACACGTTCGGGCAGCGAAACTCCGAAGGATCGTAAGTTTTGGCCAAGCTCATCATCAATCCGCAGATGCCTTCCCGGAAGGAAATCGACCTTCCCAAGGCCGATCTGTCGATTGGCCGCGACCCCACGAATGACGTGGTGATCCCGGATGCCCTGGTCTCCAGGCGGCACGCCCGCATTGTGTTCGACGGCCGCGAATACCTCTTCCACGACTGCGAGTCGTCGAACGGTTCGCTGCTGAACGGAGACCGGGTGTCCGAGCGGAAGCTCACGGACGGCGACGTCTTGTGGCTGGGCGCATCGAGGCTCCTCTTCCGCGCTCCGGAGAGCCAGGTGGAAGGGAACCTCGCCAAGGTCATCCAGCACCCCTCGTCGCAGCGCATGAAGTGCCCGGCCTGCGAGCAGCCCTACCAGGCGGGCGACGTCTTCTGCCGGCAGTGCGGCACCACCATCGAGGCGCAGCAGGCGGTCTCCCTGTGCGCGTCCTGCAACGCGCGCGTGGTGGGCCCCGCGCGCTTCTGCAACGCCTGCGGCGATTCTCTCGCCCCAAGGGCCGGCCGGAGTCTTGCCTACCAGAAGCGGCTCGACCGCGCCGAACGCGCGGACACGAGCGCCATCGACGGCGTCCTGCCCGCGGCTACCGCGGAGAAGCGCCTCCTCGCCGCCCTCGTGGATTTCCTGGCCACCGCGGCTCTCTTCGCTCTCTTCTCCCTGCCGCCCCTCGGCATCTACCTGAACTTCGAGAACGGGGCTTCGGTCGCGGCCTGGCTCATGTCCCTGCCCCTGCTGTCGTTCCCCGCCTACTTCATCGGGTTCTGGGTGGCGCGCGGCGCCACTCCGGGGAAGGAACTGCTCGGGCTCGCCGTGGTCATGAAGGACGGCACCCGGCGCTTCGGTCTCGTTCCTGCACTCATCCGCTTCGCCGGCTTCTGCCTTTCCCTCGCCACCCTCGGCCTCGGTTTCATGTTGATCCTGGTGGACGGCGACACCCTGCACGACCGCTTCGCCCGCACCCGCGTGGTTGAACGCCAGCCGTGACCGAGAGCCTGGAGAAAGAGCTTCTCGGGGAGCCGGTCATCGACGCGGGCTCCGCGGCGGCCGCCGGCCCTTCCCTCGGGCCTCCGGTGTCCCCGGAGCCGGGCGCGGCCCTGCCCGGACGACGTCCGGTCCTCTCGGCCGCGTGGGACCTGCTCCACGACGTGTCGATCACCGTCTTGTTCTGCTTCTTCATCGTCACCTTCGTGGCCCAGCCCGTGCGGGTCCAGGGCGCCTCGATGCAGCCCCGCATCGAGGACAACGAGCGCATTCTCATCAACAAGGCGATCTACCGTTTCCAGGGCATCGAACGGGGAGACGTGGTCGTGTTTTACTATCCGCGCGACCCTTCGGTCTCGTACATCAAGCGCGTGATCGGCCTGCCCGGCGACCGGGTGGAGATCAAGAACGGCACGGTGTACGTGAACGAGGCCGCCATCGAGGAGCCTTATCTTTTGCCCGAATACCGCGACCGCTACGACATGCCCGAGACCCTCGTCGAAAGCGGCCACTACTTCGTGATGGGCGACCATCGAACCAGCAGCATGGACAGCCGCTCGTTCGGTTCCGTGCCCGAGAAATACATCTACGGCAAGGCGACGTTTTGTGTCTGGCCCATCGCGAAGACGGGCCGCGTTCGGTGAGCCCCGCCGATCCCCTGGTCCGCCCCTTCGCGGGCGTTCGGCCTTCGTGCGCTCTCGTCCTTGAGGACGGGGCGGCCTTCTTCGGCCTGAGTTTCGGCCGGAAAGGCGATACCACCGGCGAGGTGGTCTTCAATACCGCTCTCACCGGCTACCAGGAAGTCCTGACCGACCCCTCCTACGCCGGCCAGATCGTGACGATGACCTATCCACACATCGGCAACTACGGGGTCAGCGCGCATGACATGGAGTCGGCCAAAGCCCAGGTCACGGGCTTCGTGGTGCGCGAGATCGCTTCGCTCGATTCGAGCTACCGCTCCGAGGGCTCGCTCGAGGCCTGGCTCGATCAGCAGGGCATCGTCGGCATCTGCGGCATCGACACCCGCGCCCTCGTTCGGCACATCCGCACGCACGGGGCGAAGCGCGGCGTCATCTCCACCGCGACCGGCGACGTCGACGCGCTGGTGAAGCGCGCGCGGGCCTCGCGGGACATGAACGGCCTCGACCTCGCGAAGGAAGTGACGAC
>JAIBCN010000007.1 GCA_019694155.1 Vicinamibacteria bacterium
CGGAGATGGCGGTACTGGAAACGAGCACGCTCGCCGACCATCGCGCAAGCGTTCTCTTCGAGCAGAGCCGCGACGCGAAGATCGGAGCGGGTGTCGGCCTGCTCGGACTTCTCCTTGGCATGGTGGGACTGTACGGCGTGATTTCCCTGGTCGCGGTCGCGCGCACGAAGGAGATCGGTGTGCGGATGGCGCTCGGCGCGCGGCGATCCGACGTGCTGGCCCTGGTGCTCGGACGCGGCGTCCGGCTCGCGGCGACGGGCGCGCTGCTGGGCGCGCTCGCGGGGCTTGCCGCGGCGCGCGTGCTGGCGAGCCGGCTTCACGGCGTCGCCCCGACCGATCTCGCTTCGTTCGCGGCGGGAACGGCGTGCCTGCTGATCGCGGCCCTCGCCGCGAGCGCGGTCCCCGCCATCGCCGCATCCCGGATCGACCCCATCGCGGCGATTCGCGAGGAGTAACAAGGGGGCCGCTTACCGCCGCTTTCGGACTCTCGGCGCCGGCGGGGGCGGCCCGGCGGCGCGCGCCACCAGGTCAACGATCGCCTGCTCCGACGTCACCTTGCCGTCGAGCCATGGGCGCCACGCCGCATCGAGGGCCGCCCGCAAGGACTCCCGGCCGTTCCAGATGCCCGTCTTCTCGGCGTAGGGCACGTGACCGGGCACGGCACGCCGGGTCGCCTCCCCCGCGGTGTAGAAGATCATGGCGTGGGTCAGCCATTCGTCCACCGCGACCCGCTTGACCGCCGCAGCCGACTGGAGCCGCCGCAGCATGGCGTCGTCCCACTGGTGCATGGACTCATGAAAGGCAGTTTCGAGAGCGAGCGAGCCCTGCATGTCCGGGGCGACGCTCGACATGAGGATGAGCGGGCCGCGCGTCGAAAAGGCGCCCGCCCAGTTCGTGTAGGCGCAGATGTGCACGGGGAAGCCGTTGCGGGGCCAGGAGACGCCGTAGGACCGCGTGACCAGGCCCAGAATCGGCCTCTGGTACGCCTGGAGCAGGCGCTCCATTCCCGCCTGAAACCGCTGATTGGCCGCGAGGTGCACAGGCCAGAATGTCCGGCGATAGATGGGCGCCGCCGATTCGAGGGCGGTCCGCGTACCGGGATCGATGCGCGTGGTCGGGATGAGAGTCGGCGCGTCGCTCGCCGCCGCCAGGTCGAGAGCCGCCGCGATGAGCGTCTCGTCGAAGACCGGATCGAGGCTGCTCGCGCCGGACGCGTACCAGTCGACGGCGCGCCGCCAGGTCGCCGCCTCCTCCGCGTTCATGTCCTTCAGGCCGCGTTCCTCGTCGGGCCCCGCGGTGGCGACCGCGGAGCGCGTGGCATCGGGCGCCTTGGAATGGGCGCGGCCGAGGACGTAGAGGAACTGGTGGAGGTTCAGCCAGAAGGCGTTTGTGGTGAAACGGAAGGGCGCCGCCTGCTGGAACATCTGAGCCCGGGCCGGGCCCGGCGCGAGAGCGAGCAGCAGGGCGAGCGCCGGCACGCGGAGCAAAGACCGGTGAGCCACGTCCCTCATAACGACGCTACTTCTTCTCGTGCTCGCCGTCGGCGAGGAGCGGCATGGAGGAGCCCAAGGACGGGGCGATCAGCCCGGTCTTCACGTAGGTCAGAAGCTTGTCCCGCGTGTCGGTTATGTCGAGGTTCCGCATGGTGAGCTGGCCGATGCGGTCCTGCGGCGAGAAGACGCTTTCGCCCTTCTCCATGGTGAGACGTTCGGGCTTGTAGGTGAGGTTCGGACTCTCGGTGTTGAGAATCGAGTAGTCGTTGCCGCGGCGAAGTTGAACCGTCACCTCGCCCGTCACCGCGCGCGCCACCCAGCGCTGCGCCGATTCCCGGAGCTTCAAAGCCTGCGGATCGAACCATCGGCCTTGGTACAGCAGGCGGCCGAGGCGCCGTCCGCTCTGCCGGTAGTCCTCGATGGTGTCTTCGTTGTGAATGCCGGTGATCAGCCGCTCGTAGCCGATGTACAGGAGCGCCATCCCCGGCGCCTCGTAGATGCCCCGGCTCTTCGCTTCGATGATCCGGTTCTCGATCTGGTCGGACATGCCGAGGCCGTGGCGTCCGCCGATCGCGTTCGCCTCGAGCATCAGCTCCACCTGGTCGTCGTAGGTCTTTCCGTTCAGGGCGACGGGTCGGCCTTCTTCGAAGCGGATCGACACCGTCTCGGGCTTCACCTCGACATCCTCGCGCCACGACGCGACCCCCATGATCGGCTGCACGATCAGGATGCCCTTGTTGAGGAACTCCAGATCCTTCGCCTCGTGAGTCGCGCCGAGGATGTTGGAATCCGTCGAATAAGCCTTGTCGGAACTCATGTGATAGGCGAGGCCCGCCTTGCTCATGTATTCCGACATCTCCTTGCGGCCGCCCAGTTCATCGATGAACTGCTGATCGAGCCACGGCTTGTAGACGCGGAGATTCGGGTTCGCGAGCAGGCCGTAGCGGTAGAAACGCTCGATGTCGTTGCCCTTGAAAGTGCTGCCGTCGCCCCAGATGTGAACGTCGTCTTCCTTCATGGCGACCACCAGCATGGTGCCGGTGACCGCGCGGCCGAGGGGCGTCGTGTTGAAGTAGGCGACGCCGGCGGTCGTGATGTGGAAGGCCCCGCTCTGAATCGCCGCGATGCCCTCGGCGACCATCTGCGCGCGGCAGTCGATGAGACGCGCCTTCTCCGCCCCGTACTGCATGGCCTTGCGCGGGATCTCATCGTAGTCCGTCTCGTCGGGCTGGCCTAGGTTCGCGGTGTAGGCGTAGGGGATGGCGCCCTTGGCGCGCATCCAGTGAAGGGCGGCGCTCGTATCGAGGCCGCCCGAGAACGCGATGCCGACCTTCTGGCCGGCCGGGAGCTTCTGCAGGATGGTCGCCATGGGACTAGTTCGCCTCCGCCCTTGAGGCCGTGAATGTCTTCATGGCGGGAGTTTACGTGGCCCTTCCTGCTACATTCGAGGGTCGCCGTCAGGGCGGCGTGACGAGGAGAATCAGGCAGGTCCGATGGTGAGAGCATCCAGGAACAGCGGACGGAAACGCGGTCTGTCGCCGGAAATCCAGATCGCGACCGGCGCGTCGCACGACGGAGCCCCGCTCCATACGCGGGTCTACCGGCAGTTGCGGGAGCACATGCTGCAAGGCGCTTTGAGCCAGGGCGCCCGGCTCCCTTCCGCCCGCACGCTGGCCGCGGACCTCGGCGTGTCGAGGAACACGGTGGAGACGGCTTTCGACCAGCTCGTCGCGGAGGGGTTCGTGGTGAGGCGTGTGGGGTTCGGTTCGGTGGTGGCCGACTCTCTGGGCGACATCGCGCCCTTCTCGAAGTCGAGGCAGGCGCCATCCGCGCGCGGCGCGCAGACCCCGCCTTCCGCATCGCCCGCGCGGCTGGGCCGGCGCGGCCTCCTCATGACGGAACTCGGACGCGCGGAGATCGCCGCGGATCCCGAGGCCCTTCCCTGCACCACCCACATCGAGGGGTTTCCCCGCAAGACGTGGAATCGCTTCATGGCGAGACAGGCGCGCCGGGGCGGCGCCGCGATTCTGGGGTCGCGGCCCCAGCAGGGGTCCGCCGAACTGCGCGAACAGATCGCCCGGTACGCGGCCCTCGCCCGGGGCCTGCGCTGCGAGGCCGGACACGTTCTGGTGGTGAGCAGCACCCAGCAGGCCCTCGACCTCGCGGCGCGGGTGCTGCTCGACCCGGGCGACACCGCCTTCGTCGAAGAACCCGGCTACCCAAGCGCCCGCGCAGCGCTCCGCGCGGCCGGCGCGAAGGTAAGGGTGGCGCCCGTGGACGAGGACGGGGTGGTGGTGGAGAAGCTCCCTGTCTCGCACGGGCGGCACGTCCTCTACCTCACGCCGTCGCATCAGTTCCCCACCGGCGTCACCCTGACCCTCTCGCGGAGACTCGCCCTTCTCGCCCGGGCGGCCGCGACCGGGGGCTTCATCCTCGAGGACGACTACGACAGCGAATTCCGATTCGACGGCCGGCCTCTCGCGGCGCTGCAGGCACTCGACACGAACGGACGGGTTCTCTACATCGGCACTTACAACAAGGTCCTCTTCCCCGGCCTGCGCCTCGCCTACATCGTCCTTCCCGGCTCCCTCGTGGAGCCGTTTCTGGCCGCCCGGCGCATCACCGACGGCTATTCGCCGCCGCTCGCCCAGGCCTGCCTCGCCGAGTTCATGGCGAGCGGTCACTTCGGCGGCTACATGCGCGAGGCGCGGCAGCACTATGCGCAGAGAAGCGCCCTTCTCGTGGAAAGGGCTACGAAGGCGTGGGGGGATGCGGTCTCCCTCGGGCCCGCTTCGACCGGCCTGCACCTCGTGGCGCACCTGCACCCCGGGCTCGATGACCAGGCCATCGCGAAAGCGGTGCAGATCCCGGGAATGGGAGTGGCCGCGCTTTCCCGCTACTACGCCGGGCCTCACAAGAAGCCCGGCCTGCTCCTCAGCTACGGCGCCGCCTCTCCGCAGGCCATCGCCGAATGCGTGGACCGCCTGACGCCGCATGTGACGGCGCGTCCGAAGGAGCGGAGGAAGAGATAGGAACTCCCTTCCCTCGAGCCGACGCTTTCGGACGCGCCTCCTGGGTTCGGCGCGCGCCTACTTCAAATCGAAGCGGTCGAGCTCCATCACCTTGTTCCAGGCCTTGGCGAAGTCGTCCACGAACTTCTGCTTCCCATCCTCGGCCGCGTAGACCTCCGCGATCGCCCGAAGCTCGGAGTGGGAACCGAAGATCAGGTCGACGGGCGTCGCCGTCCACTTGAGAGCGCCCGTCTTCCGGTCGAGTCCTTCGTAAACCCCTTCCGACTTCGCCGACTTCTGCCACCGCACCGACATGTCGAGAAGGTTCACGAAGAAGTCGTTCGAGAGAGCGCCGGGCCGGGAGGTGAAGACGCCGTGCTTCGCCTGACCGGTGTTGGCTCCGAGGGCGCGCAGCCCGCCGACGAGAACCGTCATCTCGGGCACGGTGAGGGTCAGCATGTTCGCCCGGTCGACGAGCATCTCCGTGGGCGAGAGGTAGTTGCCCTCGCCGTAATAGTTGCGGAAGGCGTCGGCCTTCGGCTCGAGGGCCGCGAACGTCGTCGCGTCCGTCTGCTCCTGCGTGGCATCCATGCGGCCGGGCCGGAAGGGAACGCTCGTCGTGTACCCGGCGTTCTTCGCCGCCTGCTCGACCGCGGCCGCACCGCCAAGCACGATCAGGTCGGCGAGAGAGACCTTCTTGCCGTCCGTTCGTCCCCGGTTGAACTCGGTCTGGATGGCTTCGAGGCCCTTCAGCACCTTCGCCAGCTCGGCCGGGTTGTTGGCGGCCCAGTCCTTCTGCGGGGCCAGGCGGACGCGCGCGCCGTTGGCGCCGCCCCGCATGTCAGTGCCGCGGAAGGACGCGGCGGAGGCCCACGCGGCGCGCACGAGCTCGGGCGCGCTGAGCCCGGAGTTGAGGATGCGGCCCTTGAGGGTTGTGATGTCGGCGGCGTCGATCAGCTTGTGATTGACGGCGGGAATGACGTCCTGCCAGATGAGCTCTTCCTTGGGCGCCGCCGAGCCCACGTAACGCGTGCGGGGGCCCATGTCGCGGTGAGTCAGCTTGAACCACGCCTTCGCGAAGGCCGTCTCGAACTCAGCCGGACTCTCCAGGAAGCGCCTCGCGATCTTCTGGTAGCTCGGATCGAACTTGAGCGCGAGGTCCGTGGTGAACATGATGATGCTGTTGCGCTTTCCGGCTTCATGGGCGTCCGGCACCAGATTCGCGCCCGCGTCGTCCTTGGGAATCCACTGTGTCGCGCCCGCGGGGCTCTTCGACTTCACCCACTCGAAACCGAACAGGTTGCTCAGGTACTGCGTGGTCCACTGGGTGGGCTTCGACGTCCAGGCCCCCTCGAGTCCGCTCGTGATCGTGTCGACGCCCGCTCCCTGGCCGCAGCCGTTCTTCCAGCCGAAGCCTTGTTCCTCGAGGCCCGCGGCCGCGGGCTCCGCCCCCACGCACTTGGAGGGGTCGCCTTTCCCGTGGGCCTTTCCAAACGTGTGCCCGCCCGCGATGAGGGCGACCGTTTCTTCATCGTTCATGGCCATGCGGCCGAACGTCTCGCGGATGTCCCTCGCGGCGGCGAGCGGATCGGGGTTGCCGTTCGGGCCCTCCGGATTCACGTAGATGAGCCCCATCTGAACGGCGGCGAGCGGGTTGTCGAGCTTCCGGTCGCCCTTGTAGCGCTCGTCGGCGAGGAACTTCTTCTCGGAACCCCAATAAACGAGGTCGGCCTCCCAGTCGTCGGTGCGCCCGCCCGCGAAACCGAAGGTCTTGAAGCCCATCGACTCGAGGGCGACGTTGCCGGTGAGCACCATCAGGTCGGCCCACGAGAGGCTGCTGCCGTACTTCTGCTTGACGGGCCAGAGCAGTCGGCGCGCCTTGTCGAGGTTCGCGTTGTCGGGCCAGCTGTTCAGGGGCTCGAACCGCTGCTGGCCGCCGCCCGCGCCGCCGCGGCCATCGGCCACGCGGTAGGTGCCGGCGCTGTGCCAGGCCATGCGGATGAAGAACGGCCCGTAGGTTCCCCAGTCGGCCGGCCACCAGTCCTGGGAAGTCTTCATCACTTTTTCAATATCGGCCTTGACGGCCTTGAGGTCGAGCTTCGCGAACTCGCGAGCGTAGTTGAACCGGCTGTCCATGGGGCTCGAGGCGGCGGCGTGCTGGCGAAGGGGTGAAAGGTCGAGGCGCTCGGGCCACCAGAACTGGTTCGACATGGTGTCCGTCTGGGCGTAGGCCGGGCCGAGGGAAAGGCCGGTGATGGCCAGGGTGAGAACTTGCTTCAGCATGAGTTTCTTCGTTTCCTTGGTGGTTGGAGGTTCGGTGGAGTGCGAAGAGAAGCGTAGGGAATCGCGCGCGGGGCGTCCAAGACTTGGTGTCGATCCAACCGATAGGCGGCGCCTATGCCTCCGCCCGGAATGGCCCCAATCCGCTTCGTCAAATGGACCTTCCCGGGAGGCCATTGACGGTCTAGCCTGCGGGGGCAGTCGACTTCCCCTCTCGATCCTCCCGGAAAGGAACCCCGAACAACATGCCCATCGCTCCCTTCGGCCGCCCGGCCGCGGACGAGTACGCCTCGTACTTCGCCCGCTACATCACGCTCGTCCCGACCGACGACCTGGTCACCTTCTCGCGGGGCCAGATCGCCGAAGTTACGGCCCTCTTCTCATCCGTCAGCGAGGAAAAGGCGGGCTTCGCCTATGCGCCGGGAAAGTGGACCTTCAAGGAAGTCCTCGGACACGTCATAGATACCGAGCGCGTGTTTCAGTACCGCGCCATGAGCATCGCGCGCAAGGACCCGACACCGCTACCCGGATTCGATCAGGATGTCTGGAACCCGAACGGCGGGTTCAATCAGTGCTCCCTCGCGAGCCTCCTCGATCAGTGGATCCTGGTGCGGAAGGCCTTCGTCGCGTTCCTCGAGAGCCTTCCCGACGACGCTCTCCTCCGCATGGGACGGGCGTCCGACAATCCGTGCTCGGTCCGCGCGCTCTGCTTCATCCCGCCCGGACACACCGCCTATCACCTGGGGATCCTGAAGGAGCGCTACCTCAAGGCTTCCTGAGCGCCTCGTTGAACTGGGCCTCGAAGGCCTTCACCGCGGTCAGGGCGGGGGCGTCGTCCTTGTAGCGTGTCTTCAGGAGATCGAAGGCCGCCTGCCCGCGGGGATCGCCGAGGGTGGCGATCAGCAGCGCGTTGCTGAAGATGTCGTTCACGTCGTTCTCGGCCATCGACCTTGAGAGCCGTTCCGCGACGATCGGGTAGGCGAGGGCGCCTTTCCCCAGAGCGGCAAGCGTCTCCGCGCCGGCGATCCGGAAGTCCCAGCGGGAGGTGGCGAGGGTCCAGCGCCGCGCGGCCTGGTCCTTCACGGCCTGGAGAGCGAGGGCCGCCGCCCGCGGGTCCCCGAGTTCCTTGAGGCCGATGAGGCCGCTCAGGATGTTCTCCCCCTTCCAGGATGGGATCTTCATCACGTCGCTCAGGGCGCGAAAGGCCCGCGGGCTCCGGCTGCGACCAAGTGCGATGGCTGCGGCATAGGAGACGGGATGGCTCACATCGCAGAGCAGCTCGGCGTAGAGGGGCGCGAACTTCGGGTCGCGCGTGAGACCCAGGGCGCCCACCGCGGCCGAGCGCACCCACGACTTCTCCCTCCCTATCGCCGCCACCAGAGCCTCGGTGGTGGCAGGGTCGAGGATGGCGGGACGCGCAGGGTCGGGCGGGGTCAGGAGACCGGTGAGCTGCAACAGGGCGTTGTAGCGGAGCCGCCAGAAAGGGTCGCTCTCGGCGATCTTCAGCAGCGTGGAGAGAACCATGGCCTTCTCCGCGGCGACCGTGCCGTCGGCGCGGGCGAGTTTCACCATTTCCGCCATGGCCCACCGCCTCCCGGTAACGTCGGTGTCGCGCCGCGCCTGCTCGATCAGTTCGTCGAGGCTCTTTGGAAACACGACTTCCTTGATCCAGGTGCTCTCGTGATCGAAGCCGACGATCCTGGGCGCCGCGGCCTGCGGAAAGGTGAAGGTGTTGAGCGGCGCCGCCTCGAGCCACACGGCCTCGACCCGGCCGTCGATGGCGATGTCGAGCTTGCCCTCAAAGAACCCGGCCTGTGTCTGCTTCACGTCGAGGGTCAGCAGGCGCCGGACCTCGTCGTAACGGCTCGCCACCTCGAACACCGGATGGCCCGCCTTGAAGACCCACTGATCGAAGAACCACCGGAGCGACTCCCCGCTCTCCTGCTCGACGGCCCGCCGAAAATCGTCGGTGGTTACCGGGTGGCCTGAATTGGCGGCCACGTAGCGCCGGATCGCCCGCCGCCAGGCCTCCTCGCCCACGTGCTTTCGAAGCATGTGCAGCACGAGAGCCCCGCGATTGTAGGGATAGACGCTGTTGCCGAAGTCCGCCTGGTCCTCGCTCCCGGCGGCCACGACCGGGTACCGCGGCTGCGCCTTGAAGGCGGCGAGGTAGAAGTTCATGTCCCCCTGCATCTGCCAGAGCAGGAACTCCTCGCGGCCGTTCCGGTATTCGTTGTAGAGGCCGTCGAAGTAGTGGCCGAAGGCGCGATCGAGCCACTGGTGCCGCCAGTCACGCGCGGCCACGCGCCCGGTGAACCATTGACGGGCGAGCGCCTCGGCGCTGAGGCCGTCCCAGAGGAAGCGATAGTCCTCGTGCGTGGGCTCGTCGTCGACCATGTTCTCGGTCAGGGTCGCGGTGGCGCTGCCGGTCACGCCCCAGGGAAGGTCCTGCACGAAGACCTGCGAGTAGCGCGAAAAGGGATAGCGCGCGCCCGTCAGCTCGGAGAAGAAGCGCATCATGTCGGGCACGCGAACAACGCTGGCCGCGGTCGCCTCGCGTTCATCGGGGTACGAGAAGCTGTGCAGGGGGATGGAGTCCCATGCCTGCTTCACTTCGGTGTACTCCGAGGCCACGAACGTGGTCTGGTGATTGGGATGAGGGATATCCATCTTCCAGTGGAAGGTGCGCGTTCCATCGGCGTGGACCGAGGTGGACACGAGTTCGCCGTTTCCGATGGCGGTCAGGGGCGCGGGCACGGTGGCCCTGAGTTCGAGAGTGCGGAAATCGTCCGGCGCGTCGTAGCCTGGAAACCAGTAGCGATTGGAAGCGAACTCCCCCATCGACCAGATCTGCGGCCGCTTGATGGGTTCGGTCGAGGTGGGCGAGAAGAACCGGAGCCCCTTCCCGTTGCTTCCGGAGAGGCTGTTCGGATCGGACTCATTCACCTTCCGTGTCCGGTAGGCGATGGTGAAGGCGACGCTCTCCCCCGCCGCGTAGCTTCGGTCGAGGCTGATCACCAGGCCGTCGTCCGAGTCCCCGCCGTCGTAGGCGAAGGCGAGGGGCGTCCCGTTCGCGAGGGTGACCGATTCGATGGCGAGCATCCCGGCGTCGAGAGCCACACGAGCCGCCGGGCGCAGCAGGGAAAGGGTGATGGCGGCGGCGCCCCTCGCCTGCCGGGCCTTCAGGTCGAAGGTCAGATCGAGGCTGATGTGGTGGATGTCGATGAGGCGGATGCGCTCTCGCGCGGGTTCGGGCCCGCCCTCGAGGGCGCGCGTGGATCGGGCGAGGATGAGGGCGAGGGCAAGGAGGCCGGCTCTGAAGGCTGAAGTCGTCTGCATGCCGGCCAAGATGGCACGCGGGTGGACCCATGTGAAGGTCCATTTGGCAAAGGGCGATGGGGCCACATGGCCGGCCGCCGCTTCCGTGTTCCCTGCTCGAGGCGCCCGGTCTCCCGGAAGGTGGAAGCGCTAAGCCGCGATCTCGACCACGACCTTCCCGCACACCCGCCCGGCTTCGAGATCGACGAGGGCGCCCGGCACCTGTCGCAGCGGGATCCGGCGGTCGATGACCGGCGTCACCGCGCGCCCCTCGACAAGGTCCACGACGCGTTGTGTGACGGTGTGGTGTTCCCGCGACGCGAGCAGGATGAACCGCTGGCGCACGAAGGGCGCCAGAAGCAGAGCGAGCATCTGTCGCCCGAATCCCGCGGTCCAGTCGCCGCCGTTCTCGCCGCCCACGAAGACCAGGCGTCCGGTGGGGGTGAGCGCGCCGCGAAGCCGGCTGAGCGGCGTGTTGCCGCCGAGATCGAGGATCACGTCGTAGGGCTCGGTGGTGAAGTCGGTCGTCCTGTAGTCGATCACGCGGTCGGCGCCCACCGCCCGGACCGTCTCGAGCTTCGCGGTGCTCGCGACGCCGGTGACGTGCGCGCCCCGCGCTTTCGCCATCTGCACCGCGTATGTGCCGACACCACCGGAGGCGCCGACGATGAGGACCCGTTCTCCGGCCAGGAGCTTCGCGGCGTCGATCGCCTGCAGCGCCGTTCCGCCCGAGACGGCGAGCGCGGCGGCTTCCGCGAACGACAACGACTTCGGTTTGTGCACCAGCTTGTCCACCCGGGCGCGGGCGAACTCGGCGAACGAGCCGCGCCCGGTGCCGAGCACGTCGTCGCCGGCGCGGAAACGCGCAACGCCCACGCCGACCTCGACGACCGTCCCCGCGAGATCGAGGCCGGCCACCGGCTCCTTGGGCGCGAAGAGTCCAAAGCCCATCAGGCGCATGAGGTAAGGGCGCCCGGTCATCAAGTGCCATGTCCCCCGATCTATCGCGGCGGCTTCGACCTTCACGAGCACCTCGCCGGGACCGGGACTCGGGCGAGGGGTGGTGTCGACGCGGAGCACTTCGGTGTGGCCGTAGCCGGACTGTAGCAACGCCTTCATCTGCGATCTCCTGGCGGGGTTTCTCAAAGGGCGAGGATCGCGGCGCGGCCGACGGACAGCGCGGCGCCCGCGTAACCGATGGTGAGGATCATGCAGAGGCTTCCGGTGACGACGAGGACGTTGGACATGCGTGCGCTTTCGTGGATGAGGTTGGCGGGAATGCCAACAAGGAGAGTGTCGCAGCGGGGCCTCGGGTCAGGCTTGAACGGCCCCGCTCTTGTCCATGAACGAATCGGCTATTCGCTCCCCCGATGGGGTCAGCGGGGGGCGGGGCGCGACTCGCCGGATGGATCGAAGGGAGGCGCGATCTGGGCAAACTCGCCGTACATGAGCGCCGAGGGCGCCATCCCCACCATCTGATAGAAGGTCCTCGTCAGGTGGGCCGCGTCGGCGAAGTCGGCGGCGTGGGCCGCGGCCGCGATGGTGCGCTCGGCCGCGATCGCCACCATGGCGCGGGTGAGCTTGCGCCACAGCATGTAGCGGCTGAAGGGCAGTCCCATCTGCTGCTTGAAGAGGTGCGCAAACCGGCTGGGCGAGAGAAAGGCGAGCTTTGCCGCGCTTGCGAGCGAGATGCGGAGATCGTCGGACTTCCGGATCGCGGCCAGCACATCCGTCACGCGCGGGTCGAGGCGGCGCAGGGGCGGCGCCCCCGGGCTCAGCTCCTGGACGCAGTGGCGAATGAGCGTCTGCACGTCCATGCTTTCGAAAGGCTTCTCCATGAACGCGCGGATCTCCCAGACACAGGAGGCAAGTCGCGCTTCGGGCACGACGGTGATGTCATCCCGGAGCGAAGCGCGAAGCCACGCTCCCTCACTCGATTCCGGGTCGACGAACAGCATCGCCGCCGAAGCTCCCCGGCAGTCGAAAGAATGCGTCACGTCCGGTTGCACCACGATCCCGCAGGCTTCCCGCCATTTCTGGTCGCGGCCGCAGACGACCATACGGCCCTCGAGCGCAACCACGATCTGGATGGCGTGATGCGCGTGCGGCGGCACCACACCGGTGCCGCGGCCCAGCAGCAGAAATCCGCCTTCCCACAGGTACCAGCGGGGCACGCTCAGCCAGCGATAGGACTCACCCGAAGGCGACCGCTTCTCCTCGTCGCCCGTTCCATCGGCCTCGCGGCGCTTCGGCTGCACGGCGGTTACTGTAGCCGTTTTGTTCAAGAAGAACGGCGGGAGCATTCAATCTCCCCCGGGGGGATTCCAAATAAGTTCCTCCCATGAACCAACCCGTTCGAATCCCGTTCCCTGTAACCGGCCGCCTGGGGCGGCGGAGGCGCGAAAAGTGAGCATCCCTGTCGGCGTCGCTCTCGCCCTCCTCATCGCGGCCTTCGCTCGCCTTTCCGGCTTCGATCGCGACCGCAGCTTCTACGCGACCGTGCTCATCGTGGTTGCCTCGTACTATGTCCTCTTCGCGGCGATGGCCGGTTCATCGTGGGCCCTGCTTCTCGAGTCGATCTTGATGGCGGCCTTTGCCGCGGCGGCGATTGCGGGCTTCAAGGGCCGTCCCTGGCTGATCGTCGCCGGTCTCGCCGGGCACGGCGTCATGGACTTCTTCCACCATCACCTCGTCATGAACCCCGGGGTGCCCGAATGGTGGCCGGGCTTCTGCCTCGGCTACGACGTGGGGGCGGCGGCCTGCCTGGCTTGGATCATCCGGGCCCGGCCGCCCGTCACCCCACACTCCGCGCCTTCCACGGCGATTTGAGAAAGGGCGAGGGCCGCAGCTCAGCGGTTGCGCACGAACAGCCGATCGACGGAGAGAGCGCCGCTGCCGCGCAGCATCACCACGAGGGCGAGGCCGATCGCCAGAAGGTGGTACTCGAATCCCTCGCCCGCCTGGGTGCCGCCCCAGTTCATGAAGAAGCCGTTCGCGTGGTGGACGGTCGCGATGGCGCCGATCATGATGGCGGCGATGCCCGCGGAAGTGGCGCGGCCCGCGATGCCGAGAACGAGGGCGAGCGCGCCCACCGACTCGAGCAGGATGATGAGCGCCGCGAGAGGCGCGGGCAGATTCATAGGTCCGGTGAGGAAGCCCATGGCGCCGCCGAAACCCGGACCGCCGAACCAGCCGAAGAGCTTCTGTGCGCCGTGCGGCAGCATCACCGCGCCGAGGGTGATTCGTGCGGCGGTGGCCGACCAGTCACGGTCCGTCGCGAGCAGGGCGCTCAGGCCGCGCAGGACGAGGCTCTGATCGGACAGGGGCTTCGTAGTCGAGGTGGGATAGGCAGGGATCACTGTGGTCATTGGTTCGTCTCCTTGTATGTGTTGAAACACGTAAATAGTCAAAAAAAAGGGCCGGTCAATCCACGTCGGGACCAAAGAGCGCTTCGCAAAGGCGGGCGAGTTCCCTCTGCTCGGGAGTCGTCAGACGCTTCGCCACCTCGGCATCCACGGCGCCGAGGGCCGCGGTCGCCCGATGAAGGACATCGAGTCCGGCGGGAGTGATCCGCGCCCGCGAACGGCGTGCGTCGTCCGCGTCGCGTTCCCGGGCGACGAGGCCGCGGCTTTCCAGCCGGTCGAGGAGGCGCGTCACATCAGGGGCGCGGTCGATCATACGCCTGGCCACTTCGCAGCGAGGGTGGCCGTTGGGCTGGGCGCCGCCGAGAATGCGGAGCACGTTGTACTGCGCCATGCTCACGTCGAGCCCCTGGAGGGCGCGCTCGAGCCGGTCGCTGAGCCATGAGCTTGCGACCATGAGGCTCACGAGCGCCTCGTCGACGGGGCTCTCCAAGGGCTTGGTCTGCTGGAGGCGCTGAATGAGTTTCTGTCCCACGGCACGGACCTTACAGGGAATAGATCTGTGTGTCAACACATATTTGCTCTTTTTCCCCGGGTGCGGGATCGAGGGACCCCGGCAGGAGCCTTTTCCCGCCCATGATGGGCGTCATACCGGGCCACGAGCCCCGTGACTAGAGTCCTCTCGCATGAACGCGCCGGACCTGGGCTCCTTCTTCCGGACCGCCGCCGTGGAGGTGCGCTCCTTCCTCCACGCCGATCACAACGCCACCGGGGTGCTCAAGGCCCGGGCGCTGCGCGACCGGCGCCGCCGCATCGAGTGGTCAAGGCACTTCGTGCAAGCCGGGTTTCTGCTGGCCGTGCTGTTGATCGGCTGGCAGTTCAGACGCTTCGTTCACGGCCTGGAGACGGGTCAGGTCGCGGGGACGCGCCCCCCCGGCGTCGAGGGCTTCCTCCCCATCGCCGCCCTCCTGAGCCTGCGTCACCTGTTCGCGACGGGCGAAGTGCATCGCGTTCATCCCGCGGGTCTCGTGATCCTGCTGCTCGCGCTCGCCCTGGGCCTGCTGGCCAAGCGCGCCTTCTGCTCCTGGGTGTGCCCCGTGGGCACGCTCTCGGAGATGCTCGCGGCGCTGTCCTTCCGGATCTTCCGGCGCCGGATGAGCCTCCCCCGTTTCATCGACGTTCCCCTGCGTTCGCTCAAGTACCTGCTGCTCGCCTTCTTCGTCTACGTGATCTGCTTCCAGATGGGGCCGGCCGCGGTCGCCGACTTTCTCGATTCACCTTACAACCGGGTGGCCGACGTGAAGATGCTGTATTTCTTCGAGCAGATCACGCCGTTCGGGCTGCGAGTGCTTCTCGTTCTCAGCTTCCTCTCGATCGTGATCCCCTACTTCTGGTGTCGTTACCTGTGTCCCTACGGCGCGCTGCTCGGAGCGGCGTCTCTGCTGTCACCGCTCAAGGTCACGCGTCACGCCGCATCGTGCATCGACTGCAACCTGTGCACGAGGGCCTGCCCGTCGCGCCTCCCCGTGGCCCGGCTGCCGCGCGTGCGTTCGGACGAGTGCTTCGCCTGCCTGTCCTGCGTCGCGGCGTGCCCGGTCCCCCGAGCCTTGAGGGTGGAAACACCCTCACCCTGGCGGCAGCCTGTGAGGCCCGCCGTCTTCGCCGCTGTCGTGGTCTCACTGTTCGTGGGCGGAACTCTGCTCGCCCGCGCCCTGGGGCTGTGGCACAGCGCCGTGACGGTCGACGAGTACGCGCGCAGCATCCGCAATATCGATTCGCCGGAGTTCACCCACCTCATGGGCGAGGTTCCGGATCGGGGGGAATGGGAGCCGGCGGCGGCGCGCGCCGCGGGAGAAAAGGCCGGCGCCATCCGCTGATTCCCCCTGTCACGATGCGATCGAGGCGGGGAGGGTTCTCGAGAGTGCTACGATGGCCGCCAAGCGAGGGTCGGCCTTCATGGCGGTTTACTTCCGGATTCAACGGCTAAGACAGGCACTGCTGCTTCTGCCACTGGCGATCGTGTTCTTCGCCGCGCGATCGGATTCCAGGGAGCAGGAGGAAGCGCGTCTTCACTTCAAGATCGCTGAAATCGCAATGAAGCGGGGGGACGACGGCGCCGCCGTCTCCGAGCTCACAAAGGCCGTAGCACTCGCGCCCGGTAACGCCTTGTACCACTACACGCTCGCAGTGGCGCAGAAGTCGCTCGATCCGCGCGCCGCCCTGGAAAGTGTCAGGCGCGCCCGCAAACTCGGGCTGCCGGATTCCGAGAAAGAGGCCGCGCTGACGCTCGAGGCCGAACTGACTTATGAGGCCGGACACCTCACCCGCCCCGCGGATCCTGGGCTGGGGGCGCGCACGAATGCGAAGGACGGACTTGAGTACGCCTCGCTTCCGCCCGGGGAGTTCCAGATGGGTTGTCTCCCGCAGGACTCCCGGTGCAACGAAGACGAAAGGCCATCGCACGCCGTGCGAATCCCGCGCGCATTCTGGATCGGCCGGAGCGAGGCCACAGTCGCGGCCTTCGGGACCTGGGTGGCGGCAACCGGCTTTCGGACGGCGGCCGAGCAGGAAGGGTGGGCCCACGCGTGGAATGGAAGGGCCTGGGGCCGGCAGCCTGGCTTGAGCTGGAAGAACCCGGGGTTCACCCAGACCGCCTCGCATCCGGTCGTGGCGGTTGCCTGGTCCGAAGCCGCCGCCTTCTGCGCGTGGGCGGGTGGACGACTTCCCACCGAAGCCGAGTGGGAATACGCGGCCCGCGGGGGGCATGCGGATCAGATCTACCCCTTCGCCGGCGCGGCCTCGCACGACCTCGCGAACTTCGGCAAGGATAAGGGAGGCCCGATGATCGCGGGACGCGATCAATGGGACTTCACCGCGCCTTCCGGTTCGTTTCCTGCCAATGGCTTCGGTCTCTACGACATGGCTGGGAATGCCTGGGAGTGGACGGCCGACTGGTTCGGACCCTACGGCGACGGGCCCGCGACCTCACCCACCGGAGCGGCCACCGGACAGTACCGCGTGCTCCGCGGAGGAAGCTGGAACTTCGGCCCGTGGGTTCTGCGTGCGTCGTCCCGGTACGGGCTCGACCCTACCGTCCGAAGCGTCAACCTCGGATTTCGGTGCGCGCGGGACGCGGCGCCCCAGTGAGAAAGCCGCGTCACTCGGTCACGCCTTCGCAAGTCTTCCTTCGACCAGGCCCTTACCGAATTCAGAGGACTCAAAGATGAGATTCACATGCCGGCCGGTCGGGCTCGACTTCATCGAAGAGGCGGCCTACCGCTTCGAGAACGTGGTGGAGCTCGAGGCGCCGCCGGAGGCGGTGTTCGACATCTTCGCGGACGGCGAAAGCTGGCCGCGCTGGTTCGACGGAATCCAGCGCGTGGTCTGGACGAGCCCCGAGCCGAAAGGCGTGGGCACCACCCGCACGGTCACCCTGACCACGATGACGGTGTACGAGCACTTCCTCGCCTGGGAGCATGGGCGGCGCTTCGCATTTCGCTTCGTGGGCTCATCCCTGCCGCTGTGCCGCGCCGGCATCGAGGACTACCAACTCGAAGCGCTGCCCGGCGGCCGCACCCGGTTCTTCTACGGCGTCTATCTTGAGCCCTCCCTCGTGGTGCGCCTGGCCGGCCCGATCGCCCGCGCTCAGTTCAGAGGGATGTTCAGCCGGGCCGCGCAGGGGTTGAAAGCGTACATCGCGGCGCGGCCCCGGTAGATGATGAAGGGCGTCGAAGCGCCGCCCAAGTCAGCCGGGGGCTGACATCAGGACCGGAGCGCGGCCGCGGGGTCGATACGAACGGCGCGGCGCAGAGGGCGCAGGCTCGCCGCCAGAGTCGAGAGCAGAAGCACCGACGCGCTCGTCAGGAGTGTCAGGGGGTCCTGCGGCGAGATGCCGAACACCAGGGATCGGAGGCCGCTCGAAAGCGGCCAGGCGAGGGCTACCCCGACGAGGACGCCGGCGCTGACCAGGCCGAAGGCCCGGCCCAGGATGCCCGCCGCCGCCTGACCCGGCCGCGCGCCAAGGGCCATTCTGAGTCCGATCTCGCGCGTGGCCTGGCTGACGGCGTGCTCGATCAGCCCCCAGACCCCAAGCCCGCACAGAAGGAGTGCAAGCGCGGCCATGACTCCGAGGAGCCAGGCAGCCAGGCGCTCGCGGTTGAGCGAACGCTCGGTCAGCGCGGACAGCGTCGTCATCAGCTGGGCGGGTTGGGTCGGATCGAGGCGATCGAGGAGGGCGCGCGCCGCGGGCATCAGAGTCTCCGGGGGGACGGTTGTGTGGACAACAAAGAAGAGCGCGGGATACGGATTCTGCCGATAGGGAATGAAGACCTCGGGACGCGGTTCGCTGCGGAGGCCGTAGTACCGGGTATCGCTCAGAACCCCGACTATCTCGTACGGGTACTGGCCCCCGAGATAGTCGAGCACCACCTGCTTCCCCACGGGATCCTCGCCCTTCCACGTGGTCCTGGCCAGGCGCTCGTTGATCATCACGACGAGCGGACGGTCCGGCGCGTCGCGCTCATCGAAGGAGCGCCCTGACACGGTTCGGATGCCCATGGCCCCGGGGTAGCCCGTCGTGATCATCCGGATGTCGACGGGTACGGGGGCGCCCTCCGGTCGCGCACGATCGGCGCGCCAGTAGGGGCGATTGAAATCCGTCCCGCCTTCGCTCATGGGCAGCACGGTCGTGGCACCTACTCTCGTGACACCAGGCTGGGATCGCAATCCCTTCTCAAGTGCATCGAAGTACAGATTCCGTTCCTCGTTGGACCGGTACTTCTTCGTGTTGAGGGCAACCCGGATGACGAGCTGGTTCCGCGTTTCGAATCCAGGATCTACCGCACGCAGCCCGAGCACGGTACGGACGAGAAGGAAGGCGCCGGTCACGAGGAGCAGTGCGAGGGCAGCCTGAGCGGCGACCAGAAGATGGCGGGCGTGCCCCCGCGGCGCGGTCTGGGACATCCCTGAACGAAGGACGTTCACGAGAGCCTCCCCCGAA
Source organism: Vicinamibacteria bacterium (assembly GCA_019694155.1). Classification (GTDB taxonomy): domain Bacteria; phylum Acidobacteriota; class Vicinamibacteria; order Fen-336; family JAGNNV01; genus JAGNNV01. The sequence goes on from JAIBCN010000007.1 coordinate 18,464, forward strand.
CCGCGAAGCGCGGGCAGGACCCCGGAGGCGAGACCCGACAGCAGCGTGGCGGCAAACGCGAACAACAGCACGCGGGCGTTCATCCGGAGGGGTTCAATGGCGAGGATGGACTTCGGGACGAGCTCCTGGAGACTGCGGACCAGGACACCTCCAAGCAGCAGGCCAAGGGCGCCGCCCATGACGGCGAGAACCAGCGACTCCGTGAGCAACTGTCGGACCAGCCGCCCGCGTCCCACGCCGAGGGCGAGGCGAACCGCCATCTCGCGCTCGCGGGCGAACCCTCGCGCGATCTGAAGAGTGGCCACGTTCGATGCGGTCAGGAGCAGAACCAGAAGCACCGCCACGAAGAGAGCGACGAGCACGGCGCGGCTCTCGCCGACCATCTGTTCCCGGATCGGTGCCACGGACACCGTCCAGCCCTTGTTGGTATCGGGATGCCGCTCAGCGAGCGTGGCCGCGAGCACGTCCATGCGGGCGGCGGCGGCCTCCGGAGTCACACCGGGCCGAAGGCGGCCCGCCACCTTGATGAAGCGCGAGTCCCGGGGCACCGCCTTCAGGTGGGCGTAGGCACGTTCCAGATCCCAGGGCAGCCACGCTTCGACGTCGGGGCCGGAGGCGATGAAGGACGCGGGCATGACACCCACCACCAGGCGACTGACGCCGTCGAGGGAGACCGTCCTGCCCACGGCCTCCGCGCTGCCCCCGAATCGACGCCGCCAGAGCCGCTCGCCGATCACCACCGGCCCCGCCACTTTGCTGCCCGGAGATTCCGATAGGCCCGCGGCCAGCTCCTCCGACGTGAACACGCGGCCGAGCAGGGGCGCCACTCCGAAGGCCGGGAAGAAGCCCTCGGTCACCTGAGTGCCGATGATGACCTCGGCATCCTGCGCCTCCGTCACCACCACGCTTCGAGAGTAATACCCGGCAAGGCTCGAGAAGACGTCAGCCGACCGCTTCCAATCGAGAAGGTTCGCTGGTGAAGCGCCCACTCCCACGCGGCCCTTCGCCGGGTTCGACTCGGACAGAGTAAGCAGCCTCTCCGGCTCGGCAAACGGCAGCGCGCGATTGAGTGTGGCGTCGGTGAGCGTGAAGACGGCGGTGTTCGCTCCGATACCAAGAGCCAGAGATCCAAGCGCCACCAGGGCGAACCCCGGATCCCGGCGCAGGGCGCGGAAGCCGAAGCGGACGTCGCGCAGCGCCTCCTCCCACCACCTCGGGCCCCAGGCGTCGCGGGTGTTCTCGCGCACGACGTTGACGTTCCCGAACTCGCGTCGCGCGCGCAGCTCGGCCTCGCGAGGCGGAACTCCGCGTTCGACGAGGTCCCGCATGGCCATGGCGAGGTGCGAACGCAACTCCTCGTCCAGTTCATCGGAGCGGCGGCCGCGGCCGAAGGGGAGCCTCATGCGGGGCTCCCCTGTTTCGACGGGAACAGGATGCCGCTCATGGCGGCCGAAACCGCCTCCCAACGCGAACGCTCCGACACCAGGCGCTTTCTGCCGGAGGCGGTCAGTCGATAGACGCGCGTGCGCTGACGGTTCGCGGAGGTTTCCCAGCTCGCCTTCACGCATTTCTGCCGCTCGAGGCGATGGAGCGCCGGATAGAGGGAGCCCGTCTCCACCTGGAGCGCATCGTTGGAGCCGACGCGAATGGCGGTGGCGATCGAGTAACCGTGCTGCGGTCCCCACTGGAGAGTCTGCAGGATCAGCATCTCCAGAGTTCCCTGAAGCACTTCGAGACGTCGAGGCGTAGGGTTGGCCATGGCTAGTCGTCCCGAAGGGCGGCGATCGGATCCATTGCGGCCGCGCGGCGCGCCGGTATCCAGGTCGCAGACAAGGCCAGGGCCATCAGAAGTCCCGACCCCGCGAGAAGCGTCACCAAATCCGTGCTGCTGACCTCGAAGAGCAGGCTGCCGATGAGCCGGTTCAAGACGAGCACCCCGAGGAGGCCGATGGCAACCCCGGCCACGGAAAGCCCGGCCCCGGAGCGGACGAACAGGCGTTCCACCTGGGCGGGCGTCGAGCCGAGGGCGATGCGGAGGCCGATCTCCCGCCGACGCTGCCCGGTCGCGAAGGAAATCGCGCTGTAGATGCCGAGCGCGGCCAGAACCATTGCCAGCACGGCCAGACCGGAAAGCCAGGCGAAGGCGAAGCGCTCCTTCGCGATCGAATCCGAAACCAGGTCGCTCATCGAGACGATGGCGATGGGCGGCTCGAGCGGGTCGCGGGCACGGACGACCTCGAGCATCCGGCGGGCAGCCGCTCCCTCATCCGCGGCGCGGACCACGATGCTCATGACCGAATACGGAATCTGCGCGTTCGGAACGAACAGCTCGGGCCGCGGCGCCACGGCAAGACCGTAGGATCGGGCGTTGCCAACGACTCCCACCACCTCATAACTCCGCCAATCCGACCAGAAGAAGCGGATGGTCCGGCCCACCGGATCGGCGCCCGGCCAGGCGGCGTCGGCGAGCGCCTGGTTGACGAGGACCACGCGGGGCGCGTCTTCGCGATCGGCATCACGGAAGCTCCGTCCCTTGAGGACCGCCATCCCAACGGCCTCGAAGTAGCCTGGCGTCGCCGCCCGGAATCTCGCCTTCGCCGCGTTCGACCGGGCCGGCTCGGGATCCTCGATGCGATGGTAAGGAACGTCGAAGTCGATCCCGAACGGGTTGAGGGGCGAGACAGTGACCGCACCCGCCGCGGCGATGCCCGGCGTCTGCCGAAGGGCGTCCGTGACCTCGCGGAAGTAAGCCACATTCCTGTCAAAAGCGTCGTACGCATCTCCAAGGGACATCCTGGCGACCATCACGCCCTGGGACTGGAAGCCGGGCGGCACGCTCGCGAGCTTCGCGAGCGACCGGGTCAGAAGCCCGGCCCCGACCAGCAAGACCAGGGTAAGGGCGATCTGGCTGACCACGAGGGCGCCGCGGAGTCTGCTCCGCCCGGAGTCGCCAACCGTGTTTCGACCGCCGATGCGCAAGCTCTCGGGAGCCGCGCCAACAAGCGCATCGCGGCTGGGAAGGAGGCCGAACAGAAGGGTGGTGAAAAGGCAGATCGCCGAGGCATAGGCCAGGGCCGCGCCATCGATCCGAACGTCGCCGAGGCGAGGCAACTGGGCGGCGCCCACAACCTTGACCAGCCCGATCAGAGCCGCGGCCACCGCGACGCCCAAGGCCGCCCCCGCGCAGGAAAGGGCGCCTGCTTCGAGAATCAGCTGTCGCAGGATGCGGAAGCGGGACGCGCCGAGCGCGGTGCGGATCGCCATCTCGTGCCGACGCTCCACATTCCGGAGGAAGAAGAGATTCGCGATGTTCGAGCAGGCTACGAGCAGCACGAGCGTCACTGCGCCGAGGATCAGGAGCAGAGCGCGACGGACGCCGCCGACCGTCTCGTCCAGCAATGGCACGAGGGTTATTCCCCGCCCCCGATTGGCGGCCGGATACCGCTCGGCGAGCCGCGCCGCCAGCTGGTCGACTTCGGCCTGCGCCTCCTGAACCCCGACATCCCTCCTGAGTCGACCGATGACCTGGAGATAGTTCTGCCCGCGGTCGATGTCAGTCGGGCGGATGCGGATGGGAAGGAAGACGTCGACGTCGCCCCCCGGGTTGACGAACTCCGCGGGCAGGACGCCGATCACGTCGAAGTCCTTGGCTTCGAATTGAAGTCGCGCGCCCACCGCGTCCCGCCGGGCGCCGAGCTGACGCCGCCAGAAGCCTTCGGTGATGACGACGGGCCGGCTTCCCCCCTCCACGTCATCGGCCTCCCCCAGGACCCGGCCGCTGGCCGCGCCCACCCCCAGCACTTCGAAGTAACCCGGTGAGACGAAGCCGACGCGAACATCGACGGCGGGCATAGCGCTCGTCAGTGTCAGGGTTCCCGGGCGCTGCGCGGCCGCCATGCCTTCGAAAGACCGGGTCTGCCCCCGCCAGTCGGCGAAGTTGGAGATGGACGTCGCCTCGCGCGCGTTCGCCCGCTGGGGATTGGTCTCCCAGAGCCGTACCAGGGCGTCGGGCTCGCGATAGGGCAGGGATCGAACGAGGATCCCGTAGCCCATGCTGAAGGCGGCCGTGCTCGCCCCGATACCCAGGCCGAGGGTGGTGATCACGACCAGCGGAAAGGCGGGACGTCCCATGATCGCGGGACTCTAGTCACGAAGGATGTAGTCTGTCTACACCGTTTATTTGAATCACCGCCGGCCGGGATGAAAAAGCCGGCGCCGCCCGGGCTTTGGCCGCGGACGACGCCGGCGCACGATCTAGACGAGCTTCATGACGCGGTCGGCGAGACCCTTCTCGCCGAGCACGACCTGAAGATTCGCCTTGGCCGCGACCTTCTCGAGAACCTCGAGCTCCTTGAGACGCATGAGCATCGGGCTCGTTTCGAAGATGCGCGCCGTGTTGGCCTGGGAGCGCATCGCTGCGACCTCCTCGCGACGGGTGATGAGGTTCGCCTCCGCGGCCTTCTTCGCCTCCGTGACCTTGTTGAGCAGATCCTTCATTTCGCCGGGAAGGACGATGTCGCGGATCCCGAGGCCCGTGACCCGAATGCCGAACTCTTCGGCCTTCGTCTTCACGAGAGTCAGGAGATCCTTCGCGACCGCATCCTTCATGGCGAGCAGAACATCGAGCTCCCGCGTCCCGATCGCACCGCGCAGCGCGAGCTGCGCCTCACGATAGAGAGCCTGCGGGTAGTTGTCGACCGACGTCACCGCCTTCAGCGCGTCCTCGACCCGGTACGTCACGACGGTGTTCAGTCGCAGCGTCACCTTGTCCGAAGTCATCACGTCCTGTGCCGCGATGTCGAGCACCTGCTCCTTGAGATCCACGATCAGGGTCTTCACGCGCCCGACCCCGCGCCACATGGCGTAGGTTCCGGGACCGAGGGTCGCGTCGAGCTGACCGTCGACGAACTGGAGACCGGTCTGACCCGGCTCGACCGAGACGACCTCCACGAGTTCCGACGCCCCCTGGAGCTGCGACACCGCAGCCACGATCTCGGGAGCCACGCGGACGACGCGGGCATCGACGACCTCGACGCGGATCTCCCGGAACACCGTCCACACCGCGTGCAGACCGGGCTTCAGGATCTTCGCGAGACGGCCGTCGACCCACACGAGCGCGCGTTCGTTGTCCTTGAGGTCGAGGACCTTCGCCTCGTCGCCGAACGCGTTTGCCTTGCGGAGGACGTCGATCTCGGGGTGCGAGACGAACGGCTCGCGCACCGAGAGTCGATCGACCCGGCCGCGCAGCCACGCGCCGGGCACGAGGTGCCAGCCGGGCGCGAGGGTCCGGACGAACTCGCGGTTCTTGAAGAGGAACCCGCGCTCATGGGCGCGGATCCTGACGATGCTGAGCATCATGGTTTCTCCTTTCTTTGTTCTTGTTGTCTTTATTCTCTGTGTGAGATGAAGTCTTGAATGAGTGCGAACGACTCGCCGAAGGGTTGGCCTCAGGGCATCCCCGGACCGGCAAAGGCGGGAGAGGGGCTCGCGACGGGCGCTGTCGTGTGGGTCGGCGCCACCGTCCCCGGCGCTTCGCTCACGGCATTGTTTCCGTCGAGAGATTCCCGCTCGCAGAGCCTGAGTCGGTCCGTCGTCGAGCTCGCCTCTCGAACAGACAAGGCTCACCCGACCAGGAGCGCTGAGGCGCCTTCGGCGAGGTACGGCTGTTTGTTGTGTGAGCCGGATTTGAACCGGCAACCCACGAGTTACTAACTCGTTGCTCTACCCGTTGAGCTATCAATTGTGGGGAATCGAACCCCGAGCTTTCCAGGCTCTACCTTTGGTTGTGACTGCACACCTCTGTCTAGAACCCGTGTCACGGAACAGGCGACTGACAAATCGCGGGAGCGATGTATCGCATGCCGTCGGCCACAGGCGTATCAGTCCGAATGAAAATGTCGTGAAAATGGCAATAAAAAAGGCCTTCCGACGAGGAAGGCCTTCTCGCGAGACGGATCGTCGTCCTACGAGAAGAGGCCTCCTTCGACCTTTGAGTCGCCAAGCGCCACGCCGGGCTTCATGCAAAGCGATGTGGCTCTCCCCAGCGCGGCGTTCGCGAAGCTGATGGAGTCGATGGCGTGGGGATTCATGATGCGTTGTTAGTGAGGAACGCGCAGTGTAACAGATTGCGCGGGGCCTGGGTCAAGGTTTATCTTTCACATTTCGATCCTGTTAGCTCACCGTCACGACCCACCTTCCCTCCTCGACCTCCCCCAGACTGATCGACACGTCGAGGAACTCCCGGATCACGGACAGATTCGTCCGCAGATGTTCCGTCGGCGCTCCGGTCCTGAACGAGCCTCCACCGGCGAGCGCCAGCATCAGCACCCATTGATCGGCCAAATGGGGCCCCACCGGCACGTCGGCCGCGATCCAGTCCTTCGCTTCCGCGATCGCACGTTGAGCCACCTCCTCGGCCCGCACCTGCTTCTCGCCGAAGCTCGTGAACATCTCCGTGACCCCGCCGGTCACGCATTCGATCCACAGTACGTTCCCCGGTCCCGGAGACCTCACCTCGCGAACCTCGGAGTCGTCCCGCCCGAGCCCGAAGGCCGTCTGAACCGTCCGAAGCTCTCGATGAGCGATCGTCGCGGGCAGGTTGGAGACAAGAGCCACCGCGCGCGTTCGCGTGATGGATCCGCGGGTCAGCAGATCGAAGGGCGTCATCGCCGCCGGCTCGATCGCAAGCGTGGCTCGTCCCCCGCCCGCGGGGTAGAAGCCGTGCCGCTCGAGGTCCACGCGAGCGTGCGGCCCCAGCCGGTTCACGAGCGGCAGGAAACACCCCGCCAGGTAGTCGGCCGTCGGCGCCATCGAGTTGTGCGTGCCCCCTTCCACGGAGACCTCCGAGGGCCCGCTCGCCCGCAACAGGGGCGGTAGAACGGTCTGCAGGACGAGGGACGCGCTCCCCGCGGTGCCGATGCTGAACGAGTACCGGCCGGGCTTGACCGCGCCCGGCGTGAACTCGAGCGTCAGTGAGCCAAGCTCCGCCCCCGCGGCCAACCCTCCGGAAATCGCCGCCGCCGCCTCGACGCAGACGAGGTGCTGCCGCAGCAAGCCCGGCTTCTTGCGGCCCGCGCGGATCCGCTCGATACGAAAGGGCTCCCCGGTAACCGCCGCCAGGGCGAGGGAGGTGCGGAGAATCTGCCCGCCTCCCTCGCCCAGCGAACCGTCGATGATTCGCATTGCCAGGTCCCTCTCATCCCTTCACGCAGACGACCTGACGGAGCGTATGCACAATCTCCACGAGGTCCTTCTGCGCTTCCATCACCGCGTCGATGGACTTGTAAGCGGCCGGCGTCTCGTCGATCACGTCCTTGTCCTTTCGGCACTCGACGCCTTCCGTGGCCTTGATGTGATCGGCGACGCTGAAGCGCCGCTTCGCCTCCGTGCGGGAGAGCGATCGCCCCGCTCCATGCGAGCAGCTCATGAAGCTCTGCGGATTGCCCTTCCCCCGCACAACATAAGAACGCGCGCCCATGCTGCCGGGGATGAGCCCAAGGTCGCCCACTCCCGCGCGAACCGCGCCCTTGCGGGTCACCAGGACCTCGTTCCCGTAGTGCATTTCACGAGCCACGTAGTTGTGATGACAGTTCACGACTTCCCCGGTGATCTCGAACGGACGAATCCCGGGCGTCGAAGCCGCCGCCTGCACCACCGCCTCCATCATGAGCTGGCGGTTGGCGCGAGCGTAATCCTGAGCCCAGCCCACGGCTTCGACATACTCGTCGAAGGACCGCGAGCCCTCCTTCAGGTAAGCAAGATCCCGATCCGGCAGATCGATCCCGGCCCGACGCATCTCCTCGCGAGCCTGCTCGATGAAATACGTCCCGATCCGGTTCCCGATTCCGCGCGACCCGCTATGAAGCAGGAACCACACGTTCCCGTTCTCATCGAGGCAGACCTCGATGAAGTGATTCCCCGTGCCGAGCGTGCCCAGATGAGCCTGCGGCGGCGCGTTACGGGTGACCTTCGGATGCTTCGACGCGATCGAGCGATAGCCGCTTTCGAGCGCGGACCACCGCGCCGCGATGCGCGCCGGAGCCTCCGCCCACGCCCCACGATCGTTGGCCTGTCCCTTGTCCGTACGGCCATGCGGCACCGCGCGCTCAATGGACTCACGGAGCGGCTTCAGGTTGTCGGGAAGGTCCGACGCCACCAGGGTCGTCCGCACCGCGGCCATGCCGCAGCCGATGTCGACACCCACCGCCGCGGGGATGATCGCACCTTTGGTGGGGATCACGCTCCCCACCGTGGCTCCGATGCCCCAGTGAACGTCGGGCATGGCCGCGATCCATCGATAGATGAAGGGAAGGGTGGCCGCGTTGCGAAGCTGCTTCTCGGCGCCCGGATCGAAGGGGACTCCCTTCACCCACGCCTTGATTCCCGCACCCGTCTGAGCGCCCTCGGCCTGAAGTTCGATGTAGTTGTTTTCGGTCATTGTCTTTGTCTCTTCGAGGGGAAGCTACAGCACGGTGTGTGCCAAGGCGCCGGCCAACGGCTCTGTCCAGAACAAGTCCAATGTTTCTGAGCCCTTGAGCTCATCTGGTCTCACCGGCGGCCCTCACGGATATGAGACTATTGGCTTTGCTTTATCCTATTGGATATGACAAGGCCCACAGTTGTGATCGGCATTTTCGGCACCGTCCTCGACGCCGCCGAGGGACCGAGGCGCTGGGAGCGTTGGCGCCCGTCGCTCTCGCTGTGCCAGCACGACGACCTCATCGTTTCGCGATTCGAACTGCTTCACGACGCCAGATCGCAACGACGAGTCGAAGCCCTCGAGAAGGACATAAGGAGCGTGTCTCCGCAGACCACCGTGGTCGGGCACCAGATCGACTTTGCGGACGCCTGGGGCTTCGAGAACGTCTTCGAGACACTCCACAAGTTCGCCACGAGCTACCCCTTCGATCCGGAGCGCGAGGACTACCTCGTTCACATCACGACGGGCACGCACGTCGCCCAGATCTGCCTCTTTCTCCTCACGGAGTCACGCCATTTCCCCGCGCGACTCCTTCAGACCTCTCCGCCCCGCCGCGGACAGACCGACCGCGCGGGCCAGTACGACATCATCGATCTCGACCTTTCCCGCTACGACCGCATCGCGGCCAGGTTCGACAAGGAACGCGCGGACGCCACCTCGATCCTCAAATCGGGCATCGCCACCAGGAACGCAGCCTTCAACCACCTCATCGAGAACATCGAGAAGGTGGTGGGCGTGAGTCGCGCCCCCGTCCTGCTGATGGGCCCCACCGGCGCCGGCAAGTCGCAGCTCGCGGCCCGCATCTTCTCCCTCCTCAAGTCCCGCCACCAGGTCAAGGGCGAGTTCGTCGAACTCAACTGCGCGACACTGAGAGGCGACTCGGCGATGTCCACCCTCTTCGGTCACGTCAAGGGATCGTTCACCGGCGCGATGAAGGACCGCGCGGGACACCTGAAGACCGCGGACGGCGGCGTCCTCTTCCTCGACGAGATCGGCGAGCTCGGGCTGGACGAACAGGCCATGCTGTTGCGCGCCCTCGAGACCGGCCGCTTCTTCCCCCTCGGCGCCGACCACGAGGTGGAGAGCGAGTTTCAGCTCATCGCCGGAACCAACCGCGACCTGAGCGAGCTCGTGGCCCAGGGCCGCTTCCGTGAAGACCTCCTCGCGCGCATCGATCTCTGGGCCTTCAAGCTCCCCTCGCTCCGCGAACGCCGCGAGGACATCGAACCCAACCTGGACTACGAGTTGAGCGAATTCGCGCGAAGGACAGGCCGGAGGGCGGCCTTCAGCCGCGAAGCGCGTGAGGCCTTCCTTGCCTTTGCCCAGTCGCCGGAAGCGGTGTGGGCCAGGAACTTTCGCGACCTCTCGGGCGCTATCACGAGAATGTGCATCGAGGCTGACGGTGGCCGGGTGACCGTGGCCGGGGTTGAAGCCGAGAGGAGGCGGCTGGTCTCCGCATGGCGTCAGCCGGGACGATCCGCGAAGAGCAACGAAGAGATTCTGAACAGCGTCCTCTCCACGGAGGCCATCGCCGGCCTTGACCTCTTCGATCGCCTTCAGCTTGCAGGCGTGGTCGAAGTCGCGAAGCGAAGCCGCAGCCTTTCGGACGCGGGCCGTGCCCTCTTCGCTTCATCGAGGACCAGGCGGTCGAGCACGAATGACGCGGACCGGCTCAGGAAGTACCTAGCGAGGTTCGGCCTCGGCTGGGACGACCTTCGGGCTCGGTGATCCCGCCCGTCACCCGACCAGGCCAGAGGGCGTTTGCGGTTGACCCGGCCGCGTTAGTCCGGCTCGGCGCCTGATCGCAGGCTCGCAAGAAGTTCGTCCAGCTGGTCGAACGCCTCGGGCATCGCGGCGGTGGCTCCGGACTCGAGCGCTGCCTTCGAGGGATAGCGATCGTGCACGACCATCACCGTCTTGCCCGCGTTTTCAGTGAAGGTCACGGTGGTGACGGTCTGGCCCTCGTCACCTTCTTCGTTGGTCCAGGCGAGGCGCGAGTGCGGGGTCACCTCGAGGTACGTGCCGAAGAATTCCATCGTCGAATCGCCGTGGCGAAACGTCAGGCGATACTGCCCCCCCACGCGAACATCCATCTCGCAGGAAAGCAGGTTGAGCCCATACGACTTGGGCACCCACCATCTCCTGAAGAGGTCGGCCCTGGTCCACGCCTCGAACACCAGCCGCGCCGGCGCGTCGACGGTGCGGGTGACGACGAGCTCGCGCTCGGACTTTCGCTCCACCTCCGTTCGGTTCTTCTCAGGGGCGGCCTCACTTTCTCTTCTTGCGTCCATCTGCCTCTTCCTTTCGTTTCAGTTCCTCGACAACATCGTCCAACTCGTCGAAGCGCGCGGCCCAGATCTGGCGATGCCTCTCGATCCATGCCGCCTCCTGCTCCAGTCCGCGCAACCCGAGCTTGCAGGTCCTCACGCGCCCAACCTTCTCGGTGCTGACGAGCCCCGCCTGCTCCAGGACGCCTACGTGCTTCTTCATGCCCGTGAGGGTCATGTGGAATCTCTCGGCAAGCGCGGTGATCGAAGCGTCCGCACGCCCGAGTTGCTCCAGAACGCCGCGTCGGGTGGGGTCCGAGAGCGCGCCGAAAGTGGCGTCGAGGTGGGCCTGGCTATACTGCACCATATGGTTCAGTATACATGATCTCTGGCCCAAGGAACTACGGCCGGATGATCTGTGAGGATTCGCGAACGAGAGGGCGGGGTTTACGAGGCGTCGAATGCCGCAATCGCCGCCGGCATGACCTGGGTAACCGCGTGTCCCGCCGCGGGCAGGCCCACCAGGATCGCGCTTACGATCTCCTCCCGCGTGGCGCCCAGTTGCCTGGCCGCCTGGACGTGGAAGGGAATTCCGTTCTCCAAGCGCAAAGCCGCCAGCACGGCAAGATAGGCGAGCGCGCCGGTCTTCTTGTCCAATGCGCTTGCCTTGGCCAGTCCCTGGACCATCCCACCCCAGGCCTGGGCGTGCTGTGGAGCCTCGCGCATGAACGTCTGAAACGCATTGCTGACCAATGATGGTTGATCACTCATCTCTTCCTCCGGTTCATCAGTTCGGCAAAACTCACTCTTGATCCGTCTCCCGTGGCTGCAAGGCCCGGCTCCGGCGTGAGGCCCTCGACGGTGCAGGTCGAGGCATCCTTTCGACCGGGCCACGGAACAAACGGGGATTCAGGGGCGTTAGCCCTCATCATGGAAGGACCCACCCGGGCCGGTCGTCTCGTGGGCCTGCTCATTCTCCTGCAGATGACGGGCAGCGCACTCGTCAACGGAGTTCTGGAGGCGCCGCTTTTTGGATCGCCGGGATTCCTGGTGAACGCCGCGCCCCATTTCCAGCAGATCGGCCTTGCCGCCATCCTCGGCGTGGCATCGGAAGCCCTTTGGCTGGGCATTGCCGTAAGCGTGTTCGCCCTCGCCTTCCCGAAAACGCCGCGCCTGGCCCTCGGCCTCCTCGCCCTGGCCGCCGTGCTGCTGGCCGCGGCGCTGGCCGAGAGCGCCGGGATGATGTCCATGGTCTCGCTCAGCGATGCCTACGGGAGGGCTGAGGCATCTGAGCGTCCGCAGATCGAGGCCGTCCGGGTCGCGGTGGCGTCCGCCCGCAACTGGGCGCACTTCCTGGCCAAGGTGATGAGCGGCGCCACGCTGTTCCTGTTCTACGCCATGCTGTATCGATGTTCTCTCGCACCGCGAGCTATCGCGGCTCTCGGCCTGATCGCGGCCCCGCTGATGATGCTCTCGGTCGGAAGGCCGCTCTTCGGCTACGCGGTGTTGTTCCCCATGCTGGCCCCGATGGGCCTGAGTCAGCTGATCCTCTCCCTGTGGCTCCTGGCCCGGGGCTTCCCGGACGAGGCCGCCCCCCGCCCCGCTTGAGGGGGGGGCAAGGACAGGGGCAGACGAAGAGACCGATGCTCAGCCGCCTCACGGATGAGGCAGGGACTCCCAGCCCGAAGGGGTCCAGCGGAGGAGCGCCGACGTGAGCGCGTGGCCCTGCTCGTCGCTGCCGCGGGCGAGCGCGCGCAGACCCGCCACGTCCTCCCGCGAGCCGGTGAAGTAGACGAAATCGCGCGATGGCGCGGCCACCATCAGGTCACCCTTCACCTGCGACGCGATAGCCGCCCAGCGCCGGTGCAGAATGAGCCGGCTGGCTTCGTAGCTGTCACCCTCATGGATCACGCGGTATCCGAGCCCGCCTTCACCCGATCGAACCGCAGGGGTGGAAGCGCCGCCTCCAGGTTCGCTACCGCCAGGGCGTCGAGGCCGGTCTCGTCCAGCTTCAGCCGCGCCATGTCGCCGCGGTTGACGATACGCATCCCGTCGGGCAGGTCGAACACATAGACGACTGACAGGGAGGCGGCGAACGGCCGCCGCACGATCTCGCTTTCCTTCGCCTTCTCCGGAGACGTCGCCGTCCCCTGAGAGGCGCGTTGCGCCCCGGCCAGCCACTGCGGGTCCTTGAGGACCGCGCGCACGTTCTCCTTCTTCACGAAGGAGTCGTCGGCGCCCTGGCCCTCGCCGCTCGCACGCACGGCGCGGGCGATGCTGTCGTCGCAGGCGTCGGGCCTCTGCGCGCAGTCACGCCACAGGTTGTCGAGATACATCTGGTACTCGGTTCCGTCCTTGCGCGTGAGTGCTACCTTGAAGCGCTCGACCACCCGCGCCTCGCGCAAGCCGGGCTGCTGGCGCGCTTCGTCGGCGACACGCTCCGTGAACGTGTCCTCGGGCGCGCGGCAGGCGGCGCCCGAAAGCAGGAGCGCCACGACGATCGATCTCCGCATGATGGTGGATCTTAGGCTCGGGCCAGCCGGGGTGTCCCGGGCGTGCCGGACGGCGTGAGCCTAGGGTTTGACGATTTCAACCCGCAGTTCCGCCCAGCTGACAAATTCGAAATACTCGACGCGCAGCGTGTGACGCCCGCCATCGATTGACGCCTCGGCTACGACCGACTCGTGAACATCAAAGCGGTCGATGACCAGCTTCCCGTCCACCCAGACGCGTATGCCGTCATCCGAGATCGTCCGCAGGACGAACCGGCCTTTCGGGAGATCGACGACGCCTTCGCCGGTCATGGCCAGGTGGTCGTTCGGCAGACCCGGGGCGATCGCGCGGCCGGACAGATAGTCGATGCGGTCGCTGGTGGTTTCAAGGATCGGCTTCTGCGCCGAGATGATCGCCATGTCCGGAACCGGGGCCTTGGCGCCGCTGGTGTCGAAGAATCTCAGCCTCCAATCGATCGGGGCGAAGAACCTGGAGTAGCTGAAATCCCGGCCCGCCGCGTCGCGAAGCGTCACCGTGAAGTCGACGACACGGCGGTTCCCGGGCGTAACCGTGATCTCGCCCGGAATCGAGCCAGACCGGGCCGATGCCGTAGCACCGCGCACCGAGCGCAGCGTCCACTTCTGCGGCGGGCCGAGCACGCGGAGCTTGAGCGGCGATTCGTCGGAGCGTCCCGCCGGCCAGAGCTTCGGAGTCGTCCAATCGTAGGGCCCCCACTCGTCGACGATGATGAACTCGCGGCCGCGGCGAGCGCCAGGTGGAAGCAAAGCGTCGATGCCGTCGCTCATTCGTTCCGGAGCGACGGGAAGGGCGGGAGCGGCCACGGGACCATCGATGACGGCGTTCTCCGTTCTGGTGATCTGCGCCGGCGTCTTGACGCCGGTCATGGTGTTGGCAGTAATCGCATAGTCGCGGCTGCGTGTGTCGCGGTTCTTCGCGTAGCCCCAGGTCGGATCCTGTGTCTCGTTGGCCCACAGCCGGATGCCGATGCCGTCGCCGCTGAAGGTATTGCTCGCGATGATGTTGTTTTGCCCGTGTTCGATGGCGATCGCTTCCTGGTTGCGCGCGAACATGTTGCCCGCGATGACCGAGTCGAAGCTGTAACCGCCCCACACGCCGTGCCAGTTCTCTTCAACGCGGTTGTTGATGAAACGATTGCGACTGAAGGTCGCCTCGATGCCGTTGGTGGGCGCATGAGAGAAGTCGTTGCCGTAGAACAGATTGTCGTTGGAGCCGCCCTGGCCGGTGTCCATGGTCGACTGGCCGGCCCACAGAAAGAGGCCGTCGCCGCCGTGGGTGATCGAGTTGTAAGCGACGACGTTGCGGCTGCTCTGCTCGTACATGAGGAGGCCGGCGGAGTCCTGCCCGCGGTTGTAGAAGCCGTGGCTGTAGCCACGCACGCACCAGTCGATCCGGTTGTGCATCACCTTGCTGTCGGTGACGCGATACAGGCCGATGCCGAGGCTCGACAGGAACGAGAAGTCGTTGTTCGAGATGGTGAGATTGCGGGAACGGGTGATCATCAAACCGTTCTGGCCCCGGCGCGCGATATTGCGGTCGATCCGACCGCCGTCGATGCCGGCCAGGTAGATCCCGGCGCCGTAGCGCAGCCACTCGTCCTTCTCGTTCTGGTGATACGACATCCAGTCGACGAGGCTCTCCTTCTCGACGCGGCTGTACAGGCGCTGCTTCCAGTTGCGGCTGACGTCGTTGCCTTCGATGCGCAGGTCCTTCACGTTGCGCGCGTGGATGCCCACCTTGAAGCCGCGAATCCGTGCGTTGCGAATGGAGACGTGCTCACCTCCATCGATCAGGATGGCGAGTCCCTGGTACTTGTCGGGGGCGGCCGAGTCCGGCGATCCAACCAGCTCCACGCCGCTCAGGTCGAGATCAATGTTGGAGCCGCGGACGGTGATGACGGGCGCTTCGAGACCCGCGCTTGGGATTCGATATGTCCCGCGTCGGAGCGTGGTGTTTCGATCGATGACGAGGCCGGCGCGGATCGGGGTCGCGGCTTCCGGGAAAACTGGCGTCGTCGCGACCAGAGCAAGCGCCAGAGCGTGGAAAAGCACGATGCCACTTTAGCGTCCATCCGGGGGCGCGCCGCGGCAGGCTTTGGCCATGTGCCCCAGGCGCTCGAGCAGTGGGCCCAGGAACTGTGCATGGGATTAGGATTCCGCCATGCGCGGGGGATGGAACACCGGAAGTCTCCTTCCTGCGCTCGTGCTCGTTCTGGCCACGGCCACGGGCGCCCTGGCCCTCGACCCCTCCCGGCAGCTGACCCAGTACGTCCAGACCGTCTGGCGGATGGAGAACGGGCTTCCCCACAACACCATGCGGGCGATCGTTCAGTCTCGCGACGGGTACATCTGGCTCGGAACATACGGTGGACTCGTCCGGTTCGACGGCGTGCGCTTCAAGGTGTTCGATAACCGGAACTCGGGCCTGCGGGACAACGAAGTCCGAACTCTGGCGGAAGACCGGGATGGGGCCATCTGGGTCGGCACCTCGTCGGGAGGGCTTCATCGCCTGCGGGGAGAAACCCTGATGCCCTTCGACAAGGGCATCCCTCACCGGACGATCAACGCGCTGACTCTCGCGGGAGACGGAAGCCTCTATGTCGGGTCGAGCGGAGGCGTCTATCAGATCAGCAACGGAGAAGCGCGGCACATCGGAGACTCCGATGAGAGCGGGATGCACGTTCAGGCGCTCCTCGACGACGGAGACCGCATGTGGATCGGCTCGACAACCGGGCTGTTCCTCCTCGCGCAAAACCGAATCTCGCGCGTGCCGATTCCTGACTCCGGTGAAACGGCGATCAGCGCGCTGTTCAAGGACAAGGCGGGCCGTCTGTGGATCGGCCTCATCACGCGCCTGCTGGAGATGGAGAGGGCGGGAGCGGCCGATCCTCCCGTGATGCGCCGCCAATGGCGGCTTCCCGACGTCTGGGGCATGATCTCCGCGATCCTCGAAGATCGCGACGGCAACGTCTGGATCGGCACGTACGGCGGGGGCCTCTACCGGATCGTGGGCGGACGCCTGGATCGGTTCTCGATCGAACGCGGCTTCGTCGACCATCGGCCATGGGGTCTGCACGAGGACCGCGAGGGCAACTTATGGGTGGCGACGCGTTCCGGGCTTGTCCGACTGACGGACGGGCCGGCAACGACCTTCGGTGCGCTCGAAGGGCTGCCCGTGGACCTCACGCGGGCGGTGGCGGAAGACCGGGACGGGAGCACCCTGGTGGGGACGACGAACGGGATGGCGCGGCTTCGCGGCGGCGAGGTCCGCGCCTTCACGACCCGGGACGGCCTGCCGCCGGGCGCGGTGAGGGGATTTCTGCGGGACCGCAGGGGGCGGTTGTGGATCGCGACCCAGGATGGGGCCATCGAGATGAACACGGTCCAAGACTCGTTCGGCCGACGGGTCGGTGTCGCGGATGGCGCGCCTTCAAACGGGATGCGATTCCTCGTGGAAGACCAGGAAGGACGCGTCTGGCTAGGCACCGAGGCCGGGGTCGCCCTCGCGCGGCACGGGCTGGGCGAAGGCCGCATCGAGGTGCCTCCCGCGCTCGCCGATCTGCGAACCCACGTCATCGAAGCGCTCTATGTGGATCGTGAAGGCGGCCTTTGGGTCGGCACGCTTCGGGCCGGACTCGTTCACCTGTCCAAAGGGACCGTCGAACGGTCGCCGCTGATGGAAGGAGCGTCCATCGGGGTCAGGGCCTTCTATGAGGACGAAGAGGGGACGATCTATGTGGGAACGATCGGCAGCGGCCTGTTCGTGCGGCGGCGCCACGAGTCCTCGTTCCGGCGCATCACCACCAGGGAGGGTCTGGCTGACGATGCGATCTGGAGCGTTCTCCAGGACGGGGACACCCTGTGGATGTCGACGGATCGCGGCGTGTTGGCCACGACGCGTTCTTCGATCATGGCTTTCCTCGATGGCAAGGCTGCGACGGTGGTGGTGGACCGGGTGATCGGCACCCGGGACGGCATGAAGAGCATGGAGTGCAACGGCGGCGGGGGCCTCGCCGGCGTGCTCGCCCGGGACGGCCGCCTGTGGTTCCCCACGGCGCGCGGCGTGGTGGTGATCGATCCGAAGAAGGTGAACGCGCCGGCCCGGAGGCCCGGGCTCGCGATCGAAGAGACAGTGATCGATCGTGTGGTGCAGCCGACGAGGACCGTGATCGACGTCCCCCCGGGCGCGCGCGACGTCGAAATCCACTACACCGGCTTCAACTACCTCGATCC
The DNA here is from genome assembly GCA_019694155.1 of Vicinamibacteria bacterium. Lineage (GTDB taxonomy): Bacteria > Acidobacteriota > Vicinamibacteria > Fen-336 > JAGNNV01 > JAGNNV01. The sequence goes on from JAIBCN010000007.1 coordinate 35,974, forward strand.
CGACAGCCTCAGGTTCCGGTACCGCCTCGAGGGCTACGACCGCACCTGGGTGGACGCTTTGGACCGGCGGGTCGCCTATTTCGCGAGGCTTCCGCCCGGCGACTATCGCTTTCTGGTGGAAGGCTCGATTCGCGGCGGAGAGTGGAGCGAGGCGCCCGAGCCGAGACGGGTGATCGTGCATCCCCGCCTCGTGGAAACGGTCGCCTTCCGCGCGGCTGCCACGATGGTGGCCCTCGGCATCGTCGCCGGACTCGTGAGTCGCCGGACCCGGCAGATCCGAGCCCGGGAGGATGAACTGACCGCGCTCGTCGCCGTGCGCACGGCCGAGCTTCAGGAGGCGAACGCGCAACTCGGCCGTCTGGTGTCCGTCGACCATCTCACGGGAATCGCGAATCACCGGCGCCTGGCCGAGTTCCTCGAGCAGGAGTGGCTGCGATGCCAGCGAGGCCATGAAACCCTCTCGCTGCTGCTGTGCGACATCGACGACTTCAAGGCGTTCAACGATACGCAGGGGCACCAGGCGGGCGATGCGTGCCTGCGGAGGATCGCGCAGGTGCTCGACGAAACGGTCCAGCGCAGCACGGATCTCGCCGCGCGATACGGCGGGGAGGAGTTCGCCGTGGTGCTCCCGTCCACGGACGAAGCCGGGGCGCGAGCGGTCGCGGAGAGCATCCAGGCGGCGACCCGCGCGCTCGCCATGCCGCACGGTGCGTCGCGTGCCGCGGAGCACGTGACGTTTTCGATCGGATGCGCCAGCGTTCGTCCGCAGCCGGGCGAGCCGAGCCGGGTTGCCGACCTCCTGGCCGCGGCGGACCGCGCGCTCTACCTCGCGAAGAACAGCGGGCGCAACCGCGTCTGCCAGCACGAGCCCCCGGTCATCTAGAAGCCGCCAATGAGGCATTCTGCTCATGGCCCGGGGCGCCGGTCTCACATACGCTGGCGCTGAAAACGGGGTCTTTGGAGCCTGAGGCAGCCGGCAGGACTCGAAGCCGCCCCGCGCGTTTCTAAAGAACCCAGGAAAGCCATGGAAAAGAAACCGACGGACTTGATTCAGGAAGGGGACGCGGCGCTTTTGGCTGCGGCTCAGGAGAGGATGAGGCCCCTGGAAGACGTGGTGGCCTACTCGGTCTGCCACAACTCGCGCCTTTCCATCCGGTTATATCTGGCGGGCTACCTCGAGAAGCACGGCGTCGTGCCCGAAGCGGGCTGGAGCCTCAACGACCTTCTGAAGAGATGCACAGCCGTCAATCCGGACTTCTCGAAAGTCGATATCTCAGAGGTCGAGTGCCGCGGCGGGAAGGGCGATCGGAACGAGTATTGCCTCGCCGTCGCCCAGGTCACGAACTGCTTCGAGGCCGCGAGCGAAGTCAAGAAGCTGATCCATTCGATTCGCTGAGTCGCCAGCCCGGTCCCCGTCGCGCCTCGCCGCTCTCGGGGAGCCCCAGCCAAGGCGGAGGCAGGCATCCCGCACCAGGCGATTCCCACCAGGCGAGTGGCGGATCATGCTCGTATCGCCTACGCTCTTCTTATGGACGATGGGGTTGACTTGGACGACACGAGTCGCGCGTCGTCCCATTGCACGCGGGTGGACGGGGCCTCACGAGGGATGAGAGTCGGTCCCGGACCATGGGCGTGATCCAGCGCTATCGGCTCACGCGGCTCTGGCGCGTCTTCTTTACGCTTCTGGTCGCGGCCCCATTTTTCGGGGCCTTCGCAATCGTCGTGCTCACCATTCGTGATCCACCGAAGGACGAGTGGCAGGCGACCCTTCACGCCGTTGAAATCGCCGGCCTTGTTTTGTTCGCGGGCGTGATGACTCGAGTTGCGTTTCAGCACCACATCGAGTTCGGAGCTGGCTACTTGCGCGTGAGCGGTTTGGGCGGCCCCAGTTTTTCACTTTCCGACATAGTCGGCTGGCAGCTTGGGCGAGCCACGACTCCCGCGACGTATGTCTTCGTGAAAAGAGACGGATCGAGGGTGCCTGTTCCGGCGATGTTCGAATTTGACGCCCGCTACTTCGAATGGCTCGACTCGATCCCGAACATTGACGTGCAATCGGAGGTCGAGCAATTGAGGACCATCGCGGCAGACGACCGTCTTGGCGGCACGCAGGAGGATCGCCTCCTCCTGCTCGAACGTGTCCGAAATGAGTGTCGCTGGATCAACCGCGTGGGCTGGGTCCTCGGCCTGTGGGCGTTTGTGTTCCCAACCCCTTACCTGCCTTTGATGACCTGCCTTCTCGTCTCACCTTGGTTCGCGCTTGCATATGCATGGTCCCGGCGCGGCCTCGTTCAATTCGACGAGCTCCCGGGGGACGCCCGCCCGAGTCTTGCGTCGCTGGCGCTCTTCCAGCCGATCTGTCTCGCGACCCGTGCCCTGCTCGACTTCGACGTCGTTGCGCCGCGATTGGCGGTCCTGGGTCCGGCTCTGGCGATTGGTGGGATTCTGGGAATGCTCGCCGCCTTCGTGGACGCCAGTCCGCGCCGGACGGCTCTCTCACGCTCGCTGGGTCTCGTTGTCGCGCTGGTCTATGGATGGGCCGCGGTTGTCTCCGTGAACTGCCTGCTCGATACCAGAGATGCGCCACGAATCGATCGAGCGCGCGTCCTGGGCCGACACATCGTTGCCGGCAAGGCCCGGAGGTACGTGCTCGAGATCCGCGGGTACGGAGAACATGATGTCGCTCGCCACGTGTACGACGCCGCGGCACCGGGAACCGAGGTGTGCGCGGCTGTGCATCCGGGCGCGCTGGGCTTGGAGTGGCTCGGGATCGACACTTGCTCCAACTGCTGCCCTCAGGAGAGTAGCGCGAAATAGCCCGCGACTCGGTGCGACAGCCATTCGGCTCCTCTTCCGCTACGTCGAGAGAATGACGGCCGAGAGCCACAACCTCCGTCGGTTCGGCCCGTGCCGTTTGTGTGCACCGGAGGTCAAGCGTCTGAATTAGGCTTCCCTCCCCCACTCCAAGAGGGGCCGAAATGGAGACTCCGTGGACCTGAAGCGTGCCGTGATCGACCTCATGCCGGCCCCGCTGGTTCGGACCTTTGCTGCGCCCTACATCGCGGGGAAGGGCGTCTCGAGCGGCGTGGCGAAAGCGGACGACCTGCACAAGCGGCTGGGGCTCTATTCCACTCTCGATCTGCTCGGCGAGGAAGTGTTCCTCCGCGAGGACGTGGAGGCCACGGTGCAGGTCTACTTCCGCATGATCGAGGCGCTCAAGGATCGCCCCTACGCGAGCATCAGTCTGAAGCCGACCCAGATCGGCATCAATCAAACCCTGTCCTACTGCCAGGACAACCTGCGCCGGATCACCGCCGCGGCCGCCGCCCACGGGATGCGCATCACCCTGGACATGGAAGATCGGACCCTCACCGACGCCAGCCTGGTCATGTACAAGGCCGTTCGCAGCGAGTTCGACAACATCGGCATCGTGCTGCAAAGCCGTCTCTTCCGCACTCCTGACGACATCAAGTCTCTGCACGCCCGACCCTGCCGGGTCCGAATCTGCATCGGCATCTACAAGGAGCGCGCCGAGGTCGCTTTGCAGGACAAGCCGGACATGAAAGAAAGGCTCTTCGAGCAGGTGCAGCTCCTGCTCGACCATGGCCACTATCCTGAGATCGCCACCCACGACGAACCCCTGGTCCGCCGATGCATCGAGCACCTCGACAAACGGGGAGTGGCGAAGGACGCCTACGAATTCCAGATGCTCCTGGGAGTCCCCCGCGGCGAACTGCAGGGGGAGATCGTGAAGCGAGGGCAGATCATGCGGCTCTATGTCCCCTTCGCCGAGGACTGGAAGTACGCCACCCGGTATCTGAAGCGCCGCCTCGCCGCCAACCCGGCCATGGCCTTCATGGTGATGAAGAACCTGTCCGGCCGGTAAAGGGAGGGGAACCGTCGTCCTGGCCGACCCGACAAGCCTGTTCTGGGACGCACAGTGGGCCGAGCTCCGATGACGCCCCCCTGGTCCAAACCGGAGGGCAACCGCCTGAATCAGCTCCTGTGGTCCGTCGAGGCGCACATCCGCCGCCGGCCGTTTGCCTGGTCCGTCATCGCTGTGCTGGGTCTCTCGCTGGCCGTCAACCTGGGAGGCTTCCACCGGCATCACCACGGCGATTCCATCGTGCCCATCCTGGTGAGCCTGCAGCGGTGGACGCCCTTCTACTGGGAACAGGGGCGTTTCGGGATGCTCGTTCCCGCGCTGGCCCTGCCCGTGCATCACCCCCTCGCGAACCTCATCGTCCAGAACACCCTCACCTGTGCCTTCGCATTCGCCGCGTTCTTCGCGGCGACGCGCCTCTGGCTGGGGCGGGCGTGGTTCGGCGCGGCGGCCCTGTGCGTTCCCGCGCTCATCGCCTTCACGGGCGTGCTGACCCGCTTCGAATACCTCAACACCGCGCAGCCCTTCGGAACATCCCTCGGCCTCACATTCCTCGGCCTTCTCGGCATGGATCGACGGCCGCGCGGGTGGCCGCTGTGGGCCCTTCTCGTTGTTCTCGCGATGTGGGTCACGCCGACATCGTTCTTCGCGGCTGCCCCCGCCGTCTGTTTCGAAATCGCGAGGGCGCGAAGAGCGGCGGGAAAGGCGCTCGCGACGCTCGTATTCCTCGTCATCGCCTTCCTGGCGAGCACGGTGGCGTCTCAGCAGGCCGGCGAGGTTCACGGAATCGCGTCCGCCGCCACCTGGTGGCCGACGCTCATGGCGATGTGGACGGACTCCGAGCGGTATCGCGAGCGCGGGATCGCGCTGGTGCTCGCGATCGGACTGCTCCACTGGGCCATTCGCGCGACCCGAGCCCCAAAAGCCGGCCGCTGGAGCGGAGCCGCTCTGGTGGTCGCCGCCTCCGCGAGCGCCTTTGGGTTCGCGTGCAACACGAAAGTGCTCAACGGACCCTCGGCCCGCTATCTCCTTCCGAGCCTCGCTCTGCTCCTGCCGCTCACGGCGCGGGCCGCTCTCGATGTCGCGCGCGAAGCGGCGCGGCGGAAGCGCATCCGGCTGCCCTGGCGCGCTCTGTCGCTGTCCATCGCCTTCCTCTCGGTCTTCCTGGCTTACGGCCTCCCCTCGCTCGATCGCGTCCATCGCGACGTCGACGAGACCCTCGGCACCTACACGGAGGATCTGATCGCCGCGCGCGCGACCCATTTCGTGGGCAGCTACTGGCGGGTCTGGCCAACCGTCTTCCACTTCCAGCTCACCCTCTACGAGCGGGGCGGCTCGGCGCGCCTGTTCGGAATCACCCATCGGTCCCGCCCAACCGCGGATCTCTGGCTCACTGCGCCCGCGTGGCGCGTCGCCGCCGCCCGCACGGAAGACGAGATTCTCTGGTGGGCGCGCGGCTACGGGCTGCCCTTTCTCGCTCCCCGCGCGGTCATGGGCTCGATCGTCCTCCTGGACTTCGTCGATGGTGACCGGGCCCCCTCCGGCTTCCCCACGCCGCAGAGGAAAGTCGCGGGAATGGAGGACTGAGGCGTGGGGCCGCTGCCCCCAAGTTTTCAGTTGCGAAGCGAGCAGCCGAAGCCCTTCTCGTACTTCGCGGTCGCGGTGGCGATGCCGAAACCGCTCGCCGTCACCTCATCGGTTCCGACGCGGATCGAGATCAGCCGCCGCGCGAGCGGGTCGAGATCCGTCCTGCAGCTTTCGAGCGCGCGACCACTGACCCAGAGGCAGGCGCAGGTCTGCTGCGCGCTGTAACCGGCGCCCGCGGCGAGGAGGCCGGAAACGCGAAACCCTTTCCAAGCGCCCGCCGCCGCGAGAATGGCGGGAAGGGCGAGGAGGCCGAGGAGTCGGGCGTTGCGCCGTCGGTTGCCTTTCACTACCATGCCGCGACGATGCTAGGAGTCCGCGCGTCAAAATGGAAACCGGGAGCCGCCATGGTGCTCGCCCTCATCGGGGTCGCCTCGGCCGCGCTCGCTCAGGTGAGCGCGGCCCCGCCGAACCTGCAACCGCTCCCCCCGCAACCCGTGGGCGTGCCCTGGCCGACCCTCGCCTGGCCAACGGGACCCCTGCCGGACGGCGTCGCGGAGAGGCTCGACCGCGCGCTCGCCCTCGTCGGCCATAGAGACCCGAAGCTCGGTGAAACGCGCGCGGTAGTCGTGATCCACCACGGACGCCTGGTTGTGGAGCGCTACGCGCCGGGATTCGGCCCCGACACTCCCCTCATCTCGTGGTCGATGGCCAAATCGGTGACCCAGGCCCTCCTGGGAATCGCGGTCCGCAAGGGCCTCGTGGACATCGACAAGCCGATGGGCAATCCTCGCTGGAGCAACGGCGACCCGCGGGCCGCGATTCCCTGGCGCCAGTGGATCAACATGACCGACGGACAGGAGTATCGCGAGATCGGCGTTGCCGATCCGACGCTGAACGACGCGGCCAGCATGCTGTACGGGCGTGGCCGGCGGGACGTCGCCGGATTCGCCGCGGCCCTTCCCCTGATCCACCCGCCAGGAACCCACTGGAACTACAACTCCGCCGGCATCAACCTGATCGCGGACGCACTGACTCGCGTGTTGGCTCCCAATGCTCCGCCGGTGGAGCGGCGCGCGCGCGTCGCCCGGGAACTGCGGGATGAGCTCTTCGCGCCGATCGGAATGACATCCGCTCAGCCGGAATTCGATTCCACCGGCCTCTTCCTCGGATCCGCTCTCGTCTACGCGACCGCGCGAGACTGGGCGCGCTTCGGCCTGCTGTACCTCCGAGACGGCGTGTGGGATGGGAGGCGCATCCTGCCCGAGGGGTGGGTGGACTTCGCACGCACGAAGACGCCGGCCGAGAACAGCGACGTCTATGGCGCCGGTTTCTGGGTCACGCCCGCGGCCGACCGGGGCAGGCCGCAAACCGCCTTCGCGCCCGACGGTCCCCGTGACATCTTCCTCGCCCAGGGGCACGAGGGTCAGGTGGTGGTGATCGTCCCGTCCAAGGACCTGGTGCTGGTGCGCCTCGGACTCTTCGACGACTTCGTAGGCTGGGGCCGGCTCGGGGAGTGGGCGGTCGGCATCATCAACCTGTTCTAGCGCGACCCGCGCCCTAGAATCCCGGGCATGAAGACGACCCTCGCGCGCGCCTGGTGGCGCCTCATTCTCCTCGTCGCGTTGTGCATTCGCGGCGATCGGACGGGGCCGCTCTCCTCGCCCCTGGTGTCGACCTTCTCCATCGTGGCCATCGACATGGAAAACGGAGACGTTGGGGTGGCGGTGCAGTCGAAGTTCCCCAACGTCCGGCCCCTCGTGCCCTGGGCGGAGGCCGGCGTGGGTGCCGTCGCGACGCAGTCGTTCGTGAACGCGACCTACGGCCCGCGCGGCCTGAGCCTCATGCGCAATGGCGCCACCGCCGCGGAAGCACTCGCCATCCTCACCGGCACGGACTCGGACAAGCAGAACCGTCAGGCGGGAATCGTCGATGCGAAGGGAAACGCGGCGAGTTGGACCGGTCAGGAGTGCTTCGAGTGGGCGGGCGGCTACGCGGGAGCCACCCCGGCATCGCGGGGCGCCATCGCAACGGGAAAGGGCTACGCCATCCAGGGGAACATCCTCGTGGGTCAGGCCACGGTCGACGCCATGGCGAAGACCTTCGAGCAGACCAAAGGTCCGCTCGCCGACCGCCTCCTGGCCGCGCTCGTGGCCGGGGGCCGCGCGGGCGGAGACCGGCGCGGTGAACAGTCGGCTGCTCTCCTCGTGAAGCGCAAGGGCGCCGGCTACGACGGCAGTTCGGATGATCTCGTGGACATCTCGATCTACGATCACCCCACTCCCCTGTGTGAACTCGAGCGCCTGTACGCGCTGCACAAGCTTCACTTCCTGCGCTCGGATCCCGCCAATCTGATCCCGGTCGACCGGGCCCTCGCCACCGAACTGCAGACGATCCTGAGCACCGCCGCGTACAAGGGATTTCAGTTCTACGCGGGCCCCGTCCACGGTGTCTATGACGCCGCGACCAAGAAGGCGCTGCGGGACTTCATGGGCTGGGAGAACTACGACGTCCGCATCCGCGACGACGACCAGATCGACCAGGAAGTCCTCGCCGATATCCGGAAGAACTTCGCGGCCTGGAAGACGAAGAAGTAGCCTGATCAGAGCCGACAAGGGCGAGCCTCATGAGCGAAGAGGATTGATAGCCCGGTCACTCCTGGTCGACCACGATCGCCTGGGCCGCTACTACAATCGGGGTGTGGAATGACAGGTCGATGACTGGGGGCGGATCAGTCACCACGATCTTGGAGGGTTGAACAGAGCATGCAGGAGCCGAAAACCAAGAAGACCCGCGCCAGCGTCAAGGCCTTCCTCGAAGCCAACACGGGCGGCGAGTACACGAAAGACTGTCTGGCCGTCCTCGACCTCATGAAGAAGGCGACCGGAGCGAAGCCCGCGATGTGGGGGACCTCCATCATCGGCTTCGGGAGCTACGCGTACAAGTACTCGAGCGGCAAGACGCTGGAATGGCCGGTGGTCGGCTTCTCGCCGCGCAAGCAGAATCTGACCTTGTACCTGCCGGGGGTGAAGCAGTTTGGTGAGCTCACGGAGAAGCTCGGCAAGCACAAGATCGGCGGGGGCTGCCTCTACCTCAAGAGCCTCAAAGACGTCGATGCCAAGGTGCTGACGAGGCTGATCGCCGAATCCATTCGATACATGAAAGCGTCGCACACGCTGACGTTCTAGGGAATGAACGCCGCCGTGATGGCCTGACGGTGTTTTCGCCGGAAGTAACCTCGCCCTGTTCCCGTTCGTCCAAGCCTCAAGCGAGGGACTCATGCGACAGCTCTTGAGTGACGTGCGTACCGCCGTGCGCGCCATCCGTCATCAGCCGGCTTTCGCCGCGGTCGTGGTGGCGACCCTGGCCCTGGGCATCGGCGCGAACACCGCCCTGTTCAGCATCGTGGACGCGGTCCTGCTAAGGCCCCTTCCTTTCCGGGATTCCGGCCGGCTGGTAACGATCTGGGAGGCGGGGACCCGGAAGTCTCGTGTCGCGCCCGGCAATTTCCTGGATTGGAGCGACGCGGCGAAGTCCTTCTCGGACATGGCCGGGTTCAACGCCGCGGGTTTCACACTGACCGGCGACGGCGAGGCCGAGCGCGTCGGCGGGGCGTCGGTGACCCTCAACTACTTCGACGTCCTCGGGGTCCGACCGGTGGCGGGGCGCACCTTCGTGCCGCGCGATGCCGAGGCTGGTGCTCGGATCGTGGTGCTCGGATTTGAACTCTGGCATAGCCGCTTCAACGCGGATCCAAAGGTCGTCGGTCGGACGGTCCTTCTCGACGGTCAGGCCTATGACGTCGTCGGAGTGGCCCCGCCCGGCCTCTATCCATCGTGGCCCACCGCGACAGCTCGACTCTCGTTCGCCGCCCGGACGCAGCAGGTCTTCGTGCCCATGCGGATGGACCCGCAGCGCGCGGCGAACCGGACCAGCCATGTGATGGGTGTGGTCGCGAGGCTGCGCGACGGCGTCGACCTTGGGGCGGCGGATGATGAGATGAAAGCCCTTCACGCGCGGCTGGCCGCGCTGTATCCGGCGGAGAACGAAGGCGAGACCGCGCTGGTGGCGCCTCTCGAATCGGAGATCACCGGAGAAGTGCGCCCCGCGCTGACCGTGCTGCTCGGAGCGGTGGGACTTCTCCTGATCCTCGCTTGTGCGAATGCCGCGAGTGTACTGCTCGCGAGGGCCACCGCCCGGGAACGCGAGATCGCGGTGCGTCGCGCCCTCGGCGCGAGCCGGGCCGGCATCGTGCGGCTGCTGGTGACGGAAAGCCTTCTTCTCGCACTCATCGGCGGCGTCGCGGGGTGCGCACTCGCCACTGCCCTGATCCCTCTCCTGACCTCCATCCTGCCGCAGGACGTTCCGCGCCTTGCCGGAGCCGCCGTGAACGCACGCGTCCTCGCGTTCGCGGTGGTCAGCTCGATCGCGACGGGACTCGCTTTCGGGTGGGGGCCGGCCATGCGGGCGTCGGGTGGCGATCCATCCGCCGGTCTGCGCGACGGCGGGTCCGGCTCCGGAGATCACCGGGGCCAGAGCCTCCGCCGCGGCCTTGTGGTGGCGCAGGTCGCCATGGCCCTCGTCCTGGTGACGTGCGGCGCCTTGCTCATGCGCAGCTTCGAGAGGCTCAGGCAGGTCGATCCGGGCTTCCGGCCCGAGGGCATCCTCGCCTTTCAGGTCGTGCTACCCGCGCGCTATGCGGCGATGCCCGAAATCAGCGCCGGCTACAACGAACTGCTATCGAGGCTTCGCGGCTTGCCCGGCGTCCTCGCCGGAGCGGTCGCCTACGACTCTCCACTCGAATCGAACTGGGTCGATTCATTCGCGGTGGAGGGGAGCGCCCGTCCCAAGCGGGATGGCGCGGCTCACCTTGCCATTGTGAGTCCCGGGTATTTCGAGACCCTGGACGTGAAGCTGGTCGCCGGACGGCCGATCAACGAGCGCGATTCGCAGGGATCGTGGGGCGCGGTGGTGGTGAGTAGGGATTTCGCGGCGCGCGTCTTTCCCGGCGAGAACGCCCTCGGCCAGTGGCTTCGTCTCGGTTCGGTGTCAGCGATGGGTGGGGTCGCAGCGGACCGATTCCAGATCGTGGGTATAGCCGAGGATGTTCACTCCGTCGGCATGGCGAAAGCGAGCGAGCCTACCTACTACGTTTCGTCCAACCAGTTCCCGCAACGGGACATGAGCGTTCTCCTGCGCGTATCCGGCGATGCTCTGGGCCTTGCTTCCGTCGGTGCGAAGCGAGATTAGGAAGTTCGATGATTCCATCGCAATCCTCGAACCCACCACCCTGGAGCGAACCCTCGACGCCAAGGTGGCGCAGCCGCGTTTCAACATGCTCACCCTGGGGGGATTCGCCTCTCTGGCCCTGGCCCTGACCGCGGTGGGTCTTTACGGCCTGCTCTCTTACTCGGTCGCGAGGCGCACCCGGGAGATTGGCGTCCGGCTGGCCCTCGGCGCGCGGCCCGGGCAGGTGAGCGGGCTCATCGTGGCAGAGGGGTTGAAGCTCATCGGATTCGGAGGCGCCTTAGGCCTCGTGGTCGCGCTCGGCGCCAGTCAGCTGATGGCGGCGCTGCTGTTCGGCGTGCCGCCGCGCGACGCGGCTTCCTTCCTGGCGGGGACCGCAGTGCTCCTGGCCGTGGGTGCGGCCGCCGCTCTCCTTCCGGCAAGGCGCGCATCGAAAGTGTCGCCGGGGTCGGCCCTGCGCGCGGAGTGAAGCAGCGGCTACGCGTCGGATCGACCGCTATATTCGCGGGATGTCGCCATATCACCGCATCACCCCTGGCCGGACATCCAAGGTGGAGAGACACTGAGCATGCGGGCCCTTCGTCGACGCCACGCCCTCTGGTGTCCTGCGCTCGTCGCTCTTGCCGCGGTCGCGGCGAACGCCCAGCCCGCAACGCCAGCTCTCGAGCCGGCCTCCAAGGCGGCCGCGATCCTCACCTGGCCAGCGGAGCGTCGCGAGCCCTACATCGCGGCCCTCGACCGGTTCTTCCTCACGCACACCGTAAAGAAGGGCCTCCGGGTTCATGTGCTCGATCGCGGCAGGGCCATTCCCGCGTTTGAACACGGCGGGAGGGGCGCGAAGGACTTCGAAGCGTTCCTCGCGGCGCAGCGGGTTCGCGGCGTTCTGGTGCTGCAGGACGGGAAGATCCGCCTTGAGCGGTACGTGGCGCCTCACAGTCGACGGACTCGCTGGAACTCGTTCTCCATCGCCAAGTCCGTGACCTCGACCCTCGTCGGCGCGGCTCTCAAGGATGGTCACATTCGAAGCCTCGATGAGCCGGTCACGAGGTACATCAAGTCCTTGCGCGGAAGCGCCTATGACGATGTCACGGTTCGGCAGTTGCTGACCATGACTTCGGGGGTCAAGTGGAACGAGGACTACCTCGACCCCAACTCGGATGTCGCCCGGATGTATGGCCAAGCGCCCGATCCTGGGTACGACATGACGACGAGCTACGTGCGAAAGCTTCCCCGCGAAGCGCCGGCCGGAACGAAGTGGGTCTACAAGACCGCGGAGACGAACCTCGTCGGTGTGCTGGTGTCGGATGCGACGGGCAAACCGCTCGCCGACTACCTTTTCGAGAAGATCTGGCGACCGTATGGAATGGAGCGCGACGCCGCCTGGATGATCGATGACGTGGGCCACGAGCAGGGCGGCTGCTGCCTCGCCATGACCCTGCGGGACTTCGGTCGCTTCGGCCAGTTCATCCTCGATGGGGCTCGCGTCGGCGGACGGTCCGTGGTGCCGGACACGTGGCTCGCGGAGGCGACGCGTTCGCAGGTGTCGATCGGGCCCGGAGCGGGTTATGGCTATCAATGGTGGACGCGCGACGACGGCACCTTCGAGGGCCGCGGGATCTACGGACAGACCTTGCACATCGATCAGGCGCGAAGGCTCGTCATCGTGATCAACAGCGCCGCCGCGCAGCCGACGGGGCGTGAAGCGGGTCAGGCCAGGCAGAAGTTCATGTCCGACGTCGTCGCGGAGCTGGACGAGGAGAAGCGATAGGCCGCATCCTCGGGCTCGGCTCGGCCCGGCCCGGTTGGTTGCGAAGACTCCGGTGACGGGCCTGATCAGGGATGGGGAAGGCCGACGCCGTAACGATGGGCGAGGTAGCGGCAGATCTCGATGTCTTTCGAGACATATGCCTGCCCCATCGACTCGCCGACGTTCACGTCGGGGCGAGCCTCGAAGGCGATCAGGCTCTCCTCACCCAGGACGAGCATTGGGCAGCCCTGGACACTCTCGCCCAGCAAGGCGACGATCGCGGTCCGCGGCTTGTCGAAGCCGATGTAGTGGATGTCGACCTGAGCGCGGAGCTTCGGGTAGAAAGAGAGCATGCCCTCGACCATGGCGGTTTCCGGGCAGAAGAACGGGCGGGCGCCGTGGCGGGTGTCCGCGAAGTCGGGAGTGAGGAGGAAGAGCTGGTCTCGTTTGGGCATGGGAGGCAGCATACCCAGAGGTCCGCTTGAGATGACGAGGTTCAACGGCGAGACTGAAGCGCGGACCTGGCAGCAGTCACTCGAAGTGTTCGGGCGGCCAGTGGAGTGTCACTTCGTCGCCCACCGCAACGTCGCCCGGGCGCAGGACCTCGGCGTTGAGAGCGAGGCGGCCACCGAATCTGCGGCCGATGTCGCGGAGCACGTCGGCGTCCACGACGAGTGTGTCCGGATCCACTGTGGTCATCGGGCAGCGGCCGCGGCGCGAGTCGATGCGAATCACCGCCTTGCCGATGTGGAGTTGGGCGCCGGGCCATTGGACTTCTCCCATTCCCTCCACGCCGGCAATGAGAATGTTCGGGCGCAGGCGTCTGACGTCGCGGCCGAATTCGCTGACGGCTCCGTCGGTGGCGACGAGGAGGGGCAACACATCGAAGCGATCGCCCTCGTCGGATTCGTCCAGCCACGCGTCGTCCCCTGCGGCGGCCTTGACCACGGCGAGTGCCTCGTCGCTGCGCCAGGGTCGACCGTCAATCAAGGGGGAACCGTCCGGCCCGAGGGAACCGCGGAGGCCGAGGAGCCGGTGGTGGCGACGCGACGTGCGAAGGCCCTCCGGACCGCGAACGTGCACGATGCGGTCGCCGGGGACTCCCTCCTCGCTCAGGTGGACCGAGGTCAGCGGCTCGCCGGCGAGGCTCTTCACCGGATAGCGCCACAGCCCGGCGACGCGCAAGGTCATCAGGCGCGCAACAGGTACTGGATCGTGGTCTCGAGTGCTTTCGGGTCACTCGTCCAGTCGCCGTAGATCTCGAGACTGTGGGCGCCGATCGTCCGCCCATTCGCGGCGCACCAGGCGTGCAGGGCGGCGTGGGCCTTTGGAAGCCCGCCGTACGGTCCGCGGTGCACGACCACGGCCGCCTCGCCTGCGGGCGACTCGACGCAGCG
>JAIBCN010000127.1 GCA_019694155.1 Vicinamibacteria bacterium
GCGGGTTCAATCGCCTACCTCGAGGCCGAGTACTTCGGCGGAGCGGGCGCGCAGGTGGCTGCGGTGTGGACCCGCGGGGCTTTGACCCTCGAGCCGGGAGCAGGCGCGCCCTCGATCAATGATGCTCTGCGCGTCCTGGGGGTGGTTGCTCAGGATGGGCTCGACGAATTCGACACTCTCCATCTCGGCCGCTGTCGTGAGACGGAACGATGGACGAGTCTTGAGACCGTGATCTGAACCGGCGGAGGCGCCCATGGCTGAAGAACCGATGCCCCTCACCTCGCTGATCTACGAGAAGAGATACGCCGAGGCGGCCGCCTACCTCGCGGAGAGAGACCTGATCGCGGATCGGGAGCGGAGACCCGACTGGCTCGCGGAGATGATCCGGCGCACTCATGTCGTGATCCTCGCCGAAGCCCTCCGAAAGCCCGGCCCCACCGATGAGTATCGGGTGCTCGAGGCGCTGGTCGCCGAAGGGCATCTCCAGGCGGCCGCGCTGGATAGACCCCCGCACGAGAACTAGCCGACGGGCAGCCGCGCGACGATCTCCTCGGTTACCGCCCAGAGTTTCCCGGCGGTCGCCAAATCCGTTCCGTCGGCCCGCGGCTCGGCGACGTTCGAGTCGACCCAGTACCTGCCGGAGATGGCGGAAGCCCCCGGATGCACGGCGACGTAGCACTGCGTGGCCGCGCCCTCGGCGACGTCTTTCATCATCAGGCTGCCGAGAACCCGGAATGCGGTCCGCGCCACGGGATTCATGTGGCGGCTCAGGTTGGTGAATATGACGCCCGGGTGGATCGCGTTCGCCGTCCGCTTCGTTCCTTCGAGGCGCCGCGCGAGTTCCTTCGCGAAAAGCAGGTTGGCGATCTTCGACTGGCCGTATGCCTTCCAGGGCGCGTAGTCGCGGGCGCCCGAGAGATTGTCGAACTCGATGCCGCCCTTGGGCGCGCGCAGATGCGCCCGGCTGCTCACCATCACCACGCGGCCGTCTTCGGCGAGGGCATCGAGGAGCCCGGTGACGAGGATGAAGTGACCGACGTGATTGGTGAAGAGCTGAAGCTCGACCCCATGCTTCTGTTCGTTCACGGGCAACGCCATGATGCCCGCGTTGCAGATGAGCGCATCGATCCTCGCGCCCGAAAGGGCCTCCTTGACGGCCCGGACCGATGCCCGCACCGAATTCGGCTCGGAGAGTTCGCATTCGAGGCCGATGGTGTTCCCACCCAGGGGAGCGAGCGCCGCGCTCGCCTTCTCGGCCGTCCGCGCGGTGCCGATGATCCGGCCGCCGCGCATGGCGAGGACGCGCGCTGTCTCGAGGCCAAGCCCCGAGTTGCAGCCGGTGACCAGGAACGTCTTCCCCGCAAGCGACAGCCCGGCCGTCACGTCCTCCGCAGTGGATCCGTAGCCGAAACCGGACGGCCCCTTCGGCTGGAGCTTGGAGTAGAGGGACATGGCGACACGTTACCGCGCGAGCGCGCCACCGAGCTACTCAGGCGCGCCACGAGCCTTCCGGCCTGGCCGCTTGACCGGCAGCTGGCGCGGGAGCATGCCTGTCTCGGGTGCCGGAGGGTGCCCGAGGACCCTCGCGGGGTTGCTTCGTCGCTCTACGAGACGGACTGGCTCCTCGCAATGACGTAGTGTGGTTCGGTTCGTTGCGCGGAGCTTGGTTGTTGATGGGTGTGGATCAGCTGCCGTGGCAGACGTACTTCATCTCGAGGAAGGCCTCCATGCCGTGTCTCGATCCTTCGCGGCCGAGGCCCGACTCCTTGACGCCGCCGAAAGGCGCCACCTCCGTGGAGATAATGCCGGTGTTGACCCCGACGATCCCGTACTCGAGACCCTCGCTCACCCGCTGGACCCGGCCCACGTCGCGCGCGTAGAAGTACGCGGCGAGGCCGAACTCCGTGTCGTTCGCCATCTTCAGCGCCTCGGCCTCGGTCTGGAAACGGAAGATCGGCGCCACCGGGCCGAAGGTCTCCTCGCGCGCGAGCCGCATCGAGGGCGTCGCCCCCGAGAGCACCGTGGGTTCGAAGAAGGTACGGCCCAGGGCATGACGCTTGCCTCCGACCACCACCGTGGCGCCCTTCTCCACCGCGTCCGCCACGTGCTCTTCGACCTTGCGGAGCGCGTTCTCATCGATCAGGGGGCCCTGCTCGACCGAAGCGTCGAGGCCGTCGCCCACCACCATCGTCTTCACCCGGGCCGCAAGCTTCTCCACGAAGGCGTCGTGAACCCCGTCCTGAACCAGGATGCGGTTCGCGCACACGCAGGTCTGGCCGCTCGCCCGGTACTTCGAGGCCAGCGCTCCCGCGACGGCGGCGTCGAGATCGGCGTCATCGAAGACGATGAAGGGCGCGTTCCCGCCCAGTTCCATCGACACGTTCTTCACGGTATCCGCGCACTGCTTGAGCAGGAGCTTCCCCGTCCTCGTGGATCCGGTGAAGGTCAGCTTCCGAACCAGCGGGCTCGAGGTCATCTCCGCGCCGATCGGCTCCGCGTCTCCCGTCACCACATTGAAGACGCCCGCGGGAATGCCCGCCCGTTCGGCAAGGGCCGCGAGCGCGAGCGCCGACAGAGGCGTCTGCGGCGCGGGCTTCAGAACCATGGTGCAGCCGGCGGCGAGCGCCGGTCCCGCCTTGCGCGTGATCATCGCGTTCGGGAAGTTCCAGGGTGTGATGGCCGCGCACACTCCCACCGGCTCGCGCAGGACCTGGATCCTCTTGTCCGCGGTGGTCGCGGGAATGGTCTCGCCGTAGACGCGCTTGGCTTCCTCCGCGAACCACTCGATGAACGAGGCGCCGTAGGCGATCTCCGCCTTCGCCTCGGCGAGCGGCTTGCCCTGTTCGCTGGTGAGGATCAGGGCGAGGTCGTCCTGGTTCTTCATGATGAGATCGAACCATCGCCTCAGCAGCCCCGATCGCTCCTTGCCCGTCTTCTGCCGCCAGGCCGGGAAGGCGGCGTGCGCGGCCTCGATGGCGCGGCGCGTCTCCACCGCCCCCATGTTGGGCACGTAGACGATCTGCTTGCCGCTGGCCGGGTTGTGGATGGTGTGCACCGCTCCCGAGTCGGCTCCCGACCAGCGCCCGCCCACGAAAGCCTGCGTGCGCAGGATGGAGGAATCGTTCAGCTCAAAGAAGACCATGGATGCCTTTCTATTCGTCGAAGGACGCGCGTCCCCGGTTGACCTTGCGCCGGGCGTCGAGCTTCTTCTCGTCGACCCGGCGCGCCTTGGCCGCCCGGCTCGGCCTCGTGGCCCGCCGCGCCTTGGGCACGACGAGCGCCTGCCCCACCAGGGCGCGGACCTTGGCGAGGGCGTCCTCGAGGTTGCGGCCCTGATCGCGGGTGATCTGACTCGTGACGAGCAGGCGCCCTGATGCATCGAGCCGGGAAGCGGTGAGCGAGCGCAGCCGGGCCCGCGCGCCCTCGTCGAGACCCGTGATCTGCGAGAGGTCCACCCGCAGTTCCACCTTGGAGGCGACCTTGTTCACGTTCTGCCCGCCGGGGCCGGACGCGCGCACGCCCTTCCACTCGACAGCCGAATCGGGAATCACGGGTTTCATGCGGGGCGGGCGGACGCTGGAGATCCGGTTAGAACGCGGGGCCGAGCAGAACCGCGTTCGCGAAGAGGAGCATGGTGCCCTCGGTGTAGGCGCGGTAGTTCGGCTCCTCGGCGAACGCGATCACGTGGCCGGCGCCCATCGACTGGTGGATCAGAAACGCCTTCTGGGCGAGCGCCGTCTGGGCCTCTTCCCACACCAGGCCCGACAGGCGCAGCTTGTCCTTCTTCGCGTAGACGGCCACGTTCTCGCCCTTGTCGAGGGTGATGGGGGTGAAGATGCGGCGGCTTTCCACGAGGACGCCCATTTCGAAGTCGGTGCCCGCGGACATCCAGTGCTCGGGATCGAGCATCACCCGAAGATACGAGCCCGGCGTGTTCTCGGGCGCCTCCCGTTCGGGCTGGATGGCCTTCTCGTAGTCGAAGGGCTTCGAGGCATCGGTCTTCTTCTTGTCGGCATCCCCCGCCGGCGCGTCTTTCTCCGGCGACCCGTCGCGATTCTCGGTGCGGGTGTCGATGAGGGCGACCTTTTCCCTGGCCGCCCAGCGCGAGGCTTCGCCGAGCGTCACCACGGTGCCGCCCGCGCGCGCGAAGTCCTTCAGCCGCTTGACGCCGTCGTCGCCGAGGGTCGAGTAGTCACCGGAGGGCAGGACCACCACGTCGTAGTCCGCGAGGTTCGCGCGCCGGAAAGAACTCACGCGGACCGCGGTGGTGCGGACGCCGATACGGCGCTCGAGAGCGAAGCGGGCCCACCCCGCGGAGAGGGTGGAAGTGGGCGCGTCCCACATGAGCAGAACCCTGGGGCTCTTCATGCTCGCCACGTCGCTGCTCCCAAGCGAGATGCCGCCCACATCGACGAAGGCGGTGTCCGTGCCCACCGGAGTCACGCTGTGCTTCGCGGCGATGGCGCCCAGGCGCGCGGCGAGGTTCTCGTTCTCCGACGTCCGGAAGATGGCGGTGCCCGTCGGGAAGGTGGCGCCGTTCAGCTTGATCATGTCGCCGGCCACGCGTACGCGGATGCCGGCCTGCAGAGCCTCGGCCACCGCGGCCGCGGAGTTGAAACCCCAGGGCAGCAGGTACGCGACTTTCGCCGCGGGCAGCGTCGTCGCCGTCGCGGTCGCGACCCCGGCGAGCGGCTGGGTCTTCACGCTGACCGCGAGGGCCGAGGGCACGCACTCGACGCCGAAGGCGAGAGGCAGGCTCCAGGCGGTCACGTCGTAGATCTGATCGCCCTGGCGCTTCTTGCGGCGCTCGTCCTGCTTCTTCACGAAGGCCGCGTCCTGATCGACGTTCAGCTCGAGGAGGTTGCGGATGAGCCGGCCCGTCGGCTGGGCGGCGGCGACGAGGTAGGAGCCCGCGGGGACGCTGCGGACGCCGACCTTCGTGGCTTCCGTGGTCTGCCGCACCTCGATGCCCTGGCGCACGAGCAGGCGCGCGAGCCGCTCGGCCCGCGAGGGGTCGACGCCGGGCACGAGGGCGTACTCGACGGCGCCCTTCTTCCCTTCGTCGATCGCGGACTGACGATAGCCGGAGTAGTAACGAAGCAGCTTCTCGCGGTTCTCCGCCGCGGTGCGCGCGGTCTGGATGGCCGACGTGAAGTGATGGAGAACGCCGTCCTTGAAGGTCAGGAGCAGACCGTCGTCGCGCTTCCAGGCGAGCGCGCGGGCCGAGGCCTGCTCGTAGGTCATGCCGACCGAGCCGTTGAAGATGGGCCAGCTCTCGCCGTAGCCCGGGTAGAAGGAGTCGTAGTTCTCGCGGATGAAGTAGCCGAAGCCGCGCTCGTCGAAGCGCGCGGCGTTGTTCCGCCCGAACACGTCGAACCAGTCGCGCTGCTCCTTGGGCACGAAGGGGTTGATGGGATCGGCGGGCGGCGCGAAGTAGTAGGTGCCGTTGCCGCCCATCTCGTGGAGATCGACCGAGACCTGCGGGAAGAACTCCTGGTGCACCGCGATGCGGCCGATGGTTTCGGGCTGAGACAGCGAGAACCAGTCGCGGTTCATGTCGAAGAGGTAGTGATTCGACCGTCCGCCCGGCCAGGGCTCGTCGTGCTCAGCCGAGATCGGTTCGGGATCGGGCGTCGAAGCGCGGCCCTGGAGATTCTGGAAGAGGAAGCGCGCGCGGCCGTCGGGGTTCTCCATGGGGTCGATGACCACGATGGCGTTCCCCAGAATGGCGTCGACGCCCGCATCGTTCTTCGCGGCCAGGAGGTGATAGGCCTCGGCGAGGGCGGCGTCGGACGAGGAGATCTCGTTTCCGTGGACGCCATGGAGGAGCCACACCGAGACAGGCAGCGTCCGGAACAACTCCTCGCGTTCGGCCGGCGTCGTTACCCGCGGGTCGGCGAGCTTCCTGAGCCCCGCCTTGATCGAGTCGAGCTTCGCCATGCGGTCGGCCGACCCGACCACGAGGATCCACAGCGGCCGGCCTTCCCACGAGCGCGCGTACTCCACGAGCCGCGTGCGCTCCGGCGCCGCCGCGGACAGGGCCTTCAGATAGACGGCGACATTTTCCGGAGACGTGATCTCGTCGCCGTGGTCGTACCCGAGCACCTGCTTGATGGTGGGGATCTTCGGGTCGTACGCGGTGTTGGGGTCGAGGACACGAGGCGCGTTCAGGGCGAGGCCCAGGACCAGGCTGGCGAGCATCAGGATGAATCTCCTCTTGTAATGGGAAGGAACGACTTTGAGGGATTCTATCGGCGCTGACCGAGGGAGCGGCCGACCCCTTGGGTTCAGGAGGCCATGACCACCCGGTTTCGACCCGTGCGCTTGGCCTCGTAGAGCCTCGCATCCGCGGCCGCCATCAGTTCCGCCACGGAGCCGCCATCGCCCGGGTACTCGGCGAGCCCGGCCGACAGGGTGACCCGGTGGGCCACGCGGCCGTCGCGGTCGGCGAAAGGCGTCGCCTCGACCATCAGGCGAAGGGCCTCGAGCCTTGCCCGGGCCTCCGCCGCGTTCGCCTCGGGAAGGAGGACGGCGAATTCCTCGCCGCCGTAGCGCGCGACGAGGTCGCTCTCGCGCACCGAGCTTCGGAAGACGTCCGCGACGCCCCGCAGCACGGAATCGCCCTCGGGGTGGCCGTGCTGATCGTTCAGGCGCTTGAAATTGTCGATGTCGACGAGAGCGAGGGCGAAGCGGCGCCGGTGGCGTCTGGCGCGGCTCACTTCCTCGGCGAGGCGGCCGTCGAGAACGGCCCTCGTGGCAAGACCGGTGAGGAAGTCCCGGGTCGACAGGTCGCGCAACTGCTGAGCGCGCAGGACGACGACCACACCGAGGTACCCGGCGCCCACGAGCGTCCCCAGCCGTCCCGCCTGGCCGGGCCAGCCGGGCATGGCGTCAACGGAGAGATAGATGGATGCCACGAGCGCGCCGTACTGGGCCGCGCACAGACCGCCCGCGAGGGCGGAGATCCGCCAGTTCATTTTCAGGCTCGACAGCAGGATCGCCAGGAAGTAGAGCTGGAACCGCACGATCGACTGAAGCGGGGCCATGGGGTCGTCGAGGCACATGAGGGCGAGTGAAGCGGTCACGCACGAAGCGTCCACGATGCTCGTGGCGTAGCCCATCCCGGCCGTGTAGTGTGCCGTGGCCATGCGCCGCACAACCACCGCGTAGGCGAGCGCGGCAATCGCGAGTAGGAGAACGGCGCGGTTGCCGCCGCTGGGCCAGCCGGGCAGCAGATGCAGGCCGATGAGCAGCACCGAGATATGGACGCGCGCCCGCGCGGCCAGGAGCTCGCCGCTCGCCCCCGGATCGACGAAGACCAGGTCCACCGGCCCGCGCATCCGTCTCCACAGACGATCGGTGGCTCCCGCGTAGCCTGTAGGCGCCGCCACCGCGCGCTCAGTCAACGGACACCGTCTCCTCGAGTTCAAGGGCGCCTTTGGGAAGGAAACCGGCGAGATCCTCGGGGGGCATGGGTCTTGCGAGCAGGAATCCCTGCGCGTAGTCGCAGCCGCGGGCGATGAGGAACTTCAGCTGCTCCTCGGTCTCGACGCCTTCCGCCACGACCCTCAGATCCCGGCCCTGGGCGAGAGCGATGATGGTGGTCACGAGCGCCCCGTCGCCGAGGTCGACGCCCACGTCGCGGATGAAGGACCGGTCGATCTTTATGGTGTCGAGGGGCAGGTTCCTCAGGTACGCGAGAGACGAGTAGCCGGTGCCGAAGTCGTCGATGGCGATCGAAACACCCATGGCCTTGAGGCGAAGCAGGTGATCGCGCGCCGTCTGCACGTTGTCGATGGCCGCCGTCTCCGTAATCTCGATCTCGAGATGGGCCGCGGGCAGACCGGACTCGCGAAGCGCCTCCTCGACGTGGCCCGCGAGGTCCTCGGCCATCAGCTGATGCGCGGACACGTTCGCGCTCAGAACCAGGGGCTCGTGCCCCTCCTTGCGCAGCCCCTCGACCGTGATGCAGGCGGACTTGAGCGCCCAGCGGCCGATCGCGTGGATGAGGCCGGTGGTTTCCGCGAGGGAGACGATGACCTCGGCGCCGATGAGGCCGAACCGGGGATGCCGCCAGCGCAGCAGCGCCTCGAAGCCCCGCACGGTGGCGCTCGGAAGGCGGAAGAGCGGCTGGAAGTAGAGCACCAGTTCATTGCGATCGATCGCCTGTCGAAGGTCGTGTTCCATGGACAGCCGCTCGAGGGCCCCCGCGTTCATGCCCCTCGCATACACGCCCACGCGCCCGCCCACCCGGTCCTTCACGCGATGCGCGGCGGTGCAGGCCTGGTCGAGAAGGGTGGCGGCGTCGAGAGCATCGTCCGGGTAGACGCTCACCCCGACCGAAGCGGTGACGCTCAGTTCGCGTCCATCAACCTCGAACGGGCGCCGCATCACCTCCTCGAGCTTGTGCGCGACCGAGATCACGTCGTCCTTCTGCCCCACGCCGCCGATCAGGGCCGCGAATTCGTCGCCCCCCACCCTTCCAATCTCGTCCCCGTCGCGAAGGCTCATCCTCAGGCGCTCCCCGGAGGCGCGGAGGATGCGATCGCCGGTGGCGTGCCCGAGCGAGTGATTCACCCCCGCGAGCCGGTTGAGCGCGAGGAAGACGATGCCGAAGCCCCCCATGGGCGCGGGCCGGTTGAGCCTCGCATCGGCGGCGTCGACGAAGGCGGCCTTGTTGAGAAGGCCGGTCAGGCCGTCGATCGCGGAGGCCCGGCGCACCTCCGCGCTCGCGCGCGCGATCGCCTGATGATCGTCGTCGAGAAGGCAGGCGATCATGCCAAGGCCCATGAGGCCCGCGATCACCACACCGCTGAGCCCGCCGTCTACGGGAGCCCCGGGCTGGGTGATTCGAAGGACGAGTTGCGCGGCCGCCTGCCCGCCCTGAAGCACCAGGCTCAGGCCCACCAGCCACCGTCCCGTCCCGAAACGCGGCCGGTCCTGCCCCAACCGATGAGCCACGGCGGCGCACACGATGAAACGACTGACGAGCGACATGTCGTGACGAAGAGCGGAGGCGGCGGCCGGGAGGATCGGAGCGACGTAGAACCCAACCATGCCGAGAAGCCCCAGTCCGATCGCGGCCGAAATGAGCCTCTGCCGGGCCGCCGCGGACAGGGGCCGCTGCTCGGGAAGTTCGGAAGCGCCGAGAATGAGCCCCAGCAGATACCCGTAGGTCCCGATGCACGAGGCTACAACTCCGAGAAAGAAAACCGGGGACGACCGGTCCGCCTCGGCGAACGAGACCGCCATCGAGCCCACCACCTGGACGGCGAGAGCGATCCAGGCGGCGCCCCAGAAACGCAGTCGGACCGCGCCCGCGCCCGAGAAACGCAGAAGGAGCGCTCCTACCAGGAGAGTGGCGGCGAGCCTCGAGGCGCCCGCGGGGGCCAGCCACATGCTGGAGGCGCCTTCGCTGGATAACATCCCAAAATCCTGAGGCACCGGCGCACCGCGGAGAAGGCCCCGGGGTGGGTCGATGGGGTGTGACCCGGGTCAGGGTCCCGCCCTGTCCCGGGGTTGTCTACGGTTGGCCCAGGAGCGCCTTGATCTGCCTGAGGTGGTGAGCTTCGTGCACCCCCTGCAGCCGCACCCAGCCCGCAAGTGTGAACCACAGGCCGGTATCCGGGTCTTCGGACGCGAGGGCATCCGGGTCCGAGCCGCGGAAGAGGCGAAGCTCGGAGACGAAGCGCTGGTGCACGGACTCGAACCGTCCGGCCGCTTCCTCCAGGGGAAGCGGCTCGGGAACGAGGATGGCAGGGGCCGGGTAGCGGCCGTACGGATACGCGGCGAGCGACGAGTCGAAGAGCCTCGCGTTCGCGGGCCGGACCACGCCCGCGTAGTCCCCGCGAATCAGCCGTCGCGCCATCTTGCTCGTGCCCACCTCGGCGCGGATCAGGTGATCGAAGGACTCGGAAACCGACCAGCCGTCCCGGCCGGCGCGACGGCCCCAGTCGCGCCGGCTGAGAGCGGCGAGCAGGGCCATCACCTGCTCGCGTACGGCCTCGCACATCTCCATTGGTGCTCGAAGACCGGGATGAAGGTCTTCTGCGTTCATGCGGCGTTCCTTTCGTGGCCCCCGGAAGACTCGAAGGGCGGCCGACAAGTACACCGCACTGCCCCGGATCGCGTCAAGACGCGAAGGCCGGGGAAGGGATCAGGCCTTCAGTTCGATGATCACCTCGAGGTACTCGCTCGGCAGGACCAGGGTCTGATCGCCCGACCGGTTGCCCGCTTCCATCAACGTCAGCAGGTCGAGGGTGAAGGCGCGCTTCTGGTCGGCATCCAGGGCCAGGAAGGCCTTGTGGATCGGTCCGTAGTACGTCTGGAAGATCTCGAGCCAGCGCATCGGCGAGCGGTAGCGGAAGTTGAACTGGCGGGTGGTCGTGGTGATCGAGGCCGCGCTGTGCTCGAAGAGTTCCTCGATCCGCTCGCGGGTGCCCCAAAGCGCGGGTGAGCGAACACCCACGGGCTGCGGAATGTAGCGGCCGAGCGTCTTGAACACCTGACCGATGAAGCTCCCCGGGGTCCAGTTCGCAAGGCCGATCCGGCCGCCGGGCCGGACGACGCGCGCCATCTCGCAGGCCGCCTGCTCCTGGTCGGGCGCGAACATCACGCCGAAGGTGGAGAGGGCGACATCGAACGTCCCGCCGGAAAACGGAAGGTCCTCCGCGTCGGCCTCCTGGAAGCGGACCTTCTGGCCTTCGGCCTCCGCGCGCTTCCGGCCGGTCTCGAGGAGGGCCGGCACGTAGTCGGTCGACGTCACGTCGCAGAATCGCCGCGCCGCGGCGAGGGTGGCGTTGCCGTTGCCCGCGGCCACGTCGAGCACCCGCGATCCCGCGCGCAGATCGAGCTCTTCGCAGAGGGTCTCGCCCACGATTTGCAGGGTCGTTCCCACGACCGCGTAATCGCCGGCCGACCAGGCGCTTTTCTGGCGCAGCTTCACGGCGGTGAAATCAACAGGGGTTTCAAGGACATCCAGCATGGGTTGGTTCTCTTTCGGAAGGGAAGGCCGGCGATCGGCGGTCCAGCCTGGGCGCGCGTAGCCATGGACTTCGGTTGAATGCATCC
>JAIBCN010000222.1 GCA_019694155.1 Vicinamibacteria bacterium
CATCTTCGACAAGATCGCGCAACATCTCGATCTCCAGTTCGAGTACGAGGAACCGGACGACCTCGCGAGCGGGTCGGCGGCCCGGGCGGCCGCACTGCTGACCGCCCTTCGCACGCTTCCCGAACCGCTGCGGCGCGAGCTGCACGAAGCCCTCTCATCCGGGCACGTGCGTCGCGTCCGGGTCGCCGTGGAGCGGATCCGGGTCGACCACGAACCGCTGGGCGACGCCCTGCTCGCCGAGGTGCAGGCCTTCAGGCTCGACGCGCTCCTGGCCCTGCTCGAACAAGGCAACGCCGCCCCCCGGGCCGACGGGCGAAGCGGCGCGGCCTGAATACGGCCTCGAGGCCGCGTTCGAACCCTCAGCGGATCGCGGTGGCTTCCTTCAGTTTCGCGGTTCCGGCATCGAGCGCGGCCACGACGCGCTTCGCCTCCGTGTCGAACATCGCCTTGTCCTTCTTCTCCACCGCTTCGCGCAGCGCGGGCAGCGGCCACGGCGCGTAGCCGGTGGTGAGTCCGGGGCCGATGAGCTGATGCTTGAACCACGGCCGCCCGGGGAGTCCGTCCTTGTTGAGGAAGGCGCGTTCCACCTGGTTGAGAGCGTCGCTCATCTTCGCGAAGGCCGCCGCATCGCCCTTGGCGAGAAGAGCATCGGTGGCGGCGTCGGCCGCGCGTCCCGCGGCATCGAGATCGCTCACCGCCTTCAGGAGCGCGGAGAAATCCGGGGCGAAGGCGTTCGCTCCCGCGGTGCGCGCGCGGCGGGCGACATCGGTCCGGATCTCGTCGAGGTCCTCCTTCATGGCCGCGCCGTAGTTCGAGAAGCGGAGCGGGGCCACGTCGGCGGTCGCGGTGCGGAAGGCGATGAGGCCGAGGTAGCGCGCGGCGGCCTGGTGGTAGATGAACTCCGGATCGCCGAAGTGCGACATCCAGTAGAAGTTGTCGTAGACGGAGTGGTACACGCCGTAATCGCCGCCGAAGCCGCCGTCCGTCGAAGGCACGCCGAGATGGTCGATGAACGCGGTGTAGTCGGAGCCCGACCCGAGGCGGCCCAGCTGAAGTTCAAACGCCGGATCCTTCGCGTCGAGATTCACGGGCGCGGCTGCCGCCCACGCCGCCCTGCTTCGCTGTTCCCACACCGGGCCGACCATGCCGCCCTTGCGCGGCTCCGGCACCATGTGGATCGCTTCACGCACCGCGTCGCGCAGGGAGGGCGTGCCGCCCGAACCGAAATTCGGTCCGGTCACCGCGACGTCCATGTTGAAGTACGCGACCGCCTTGCTCGAGAGCATGGCCGCGTTGTCCTCCGCCCACTCCGTCGAGCCGACGAGACCGTACTCCTCCGCGTCCCACGAACAGAGGAGGATGGTGCGCCTCGGCTTCCACCCGGCCTTCACCGCCGCCCCGAGCGCTCGCGCGGCCTCCAGCATGGCCGCGGTGCCGGAGTTCGGGTCGACGGCGCCCGGCGTCCAGGCGTCGCGATGATTGCCCACGAGGACCACCTGGTCGGACGTGCCCGGGATTTTCGCGATCACGTCGTAGATCGGCTTCAGGCCCTCGTCCATCTGAACGTCCATCTCCACCGCCGCCCCGCCGGGGCCCACGTGATACGAGAAGGGCAGGCCGCCCTGCCAGTCATTGGGCACGCGCGGTCCGCCGAGATTGCGCAGGAGCTTCTCCGCCTCGCGGTAGGAGATCGGAAGCGACGGGATCTTCGGGACGTTCGTCATCTGGTCGCGGCCGATCCGCTTGGCGCCCGCGGTAGAAGGGAGGCCGCCGGGCGTGGAGGGGTCGCCGGGCTGGAGCGAGAGGAACTGGACGGAGCCGCGCTGCAGCGAGGAAGGCGGGCGCATGGGACCGTCTGGATAGATGTCGCCGCGCATGTAGCCGTCGTCCGCGGGATCGGAATAGATAAGGACGCCGACGGCGCCGTGGTCCTGGGCCTCCTTGACCTTGAGGCCGCGGAACGCGCCGCCGTACTTCACGAGCGCGATCTTCCCTTCGACCGAGATGCCCATCGACTTGAGGCGCTCATGGTCGGCCGGCGAGCCGTAGTTCACGTAGACGATCTGGCCGTTGGCCTTGCCGGAGGCGCCGTACCCGTGAAACGCCGGGAACTGACCCCTTGAGGTGGAGTCCTTGTCCTGGGGAATGTTGTCTTCCATCAGCGACAGCTCCTCGACCTTCGGCTCCACCATCTTGAGGGAGACGCTCTTCGGGTGATTGAGGAAGACGTCGTACTTCACCATCTCCGTTTCGAGGCCGAACTCCTTGAACTTCGCGTTCACCCAGTCGGCCACCTTCTTCTCGGCCGGCGTGCCCGCGACATGAGGCTCTTCGGTCAGCTGGAAGAGCCACCGGCGCGCGTTCTCGGGCGTCGGCGTATCGAGAAGGACCTTCTCGAAGGCGGCGTTCGCATCCGCGGTGGCCCTCGTGTAGCCGGCGGGAGGTTTCGGAGCTGCGCTCTGCGCGAGCGCGAGGCTTTGGGCCAGCGGGAACGTCGTGAGCAGGGTCAGGGCGGACAGTCGGCGCAATTCGCGCATGCGGGCACTCCTCGTTCAGTGAAGATGGAGTGCGGATTGTAACGGCCTCGCGCCATGACAGATCCACCCAAGCCCCGCGCATCACGAATCACGCCGGTTTCCGTTACGCTCGCCGCGGCTTTACAAGGAATGTGGATCAAGATCTGCGGCATCACGGCACCGCGCGACGCGGAGATCGCGATCGCTCTCGGCGCCTCGGCCATCGGTCTGATCTTCGCGCCTTCGCGCCGCGAGGTGTCGCTCGAGCGCGCGCGGGAGATCACCCGCGCCGTTCGCGGCCGCGCCGAACTCGTGGGCGTTTTCAAGGAGGTTCTTTCGGTGCGCGCGGTTCATGACGCCGTGGGCCTCGATCGGGCGCAGATCCACGTATCGGGTCAGCCTGACGCCCGCCTCCCGATCCTGCGGGCGATCCGGCCGGGGGATCTCTCGACCTGCGCCGGCATCCCGCTTTCGGAGACCATCCTCATCGATGGCAGCGAGGGCCGGGGCCTCACCTTCGACTGGAGCCTGGCCCGCGCGGTTTCGAGGCCTTTCGTGCTGGCCGGCGGCCTCTCGCCCTCGAATGTGGAAGCGGCCATTCGGGAGGCTCGCCCCATGGGCGTCGACGTGACGTCCGGGGTGGAGGCCGCCCCGGGTCAGAAGGACGAAGAGAAGCTCATCCGTTTCTTTGAGGCCGTGCGGAGAGCGGCAGCGCGCTGACTCCGGGCGGCCCGGCCGACGGGATCGTCCTCAGGATGTGGGAGGCATCCTCGAAATCGCCGTCTCCGAAACGCGCGACTGTGTCGTTCTGTATTTGCCAGAGATGGAGCCAGCCGTTCTCGACGAGCTGCCGCACCACGGGATGCCTTCGCACGATGCGGGCGATCGCCTCGCGGGGTGCTTCGATCAGAACCGTCAGCCGGAGCGGCTCGTGCACAGAGCCGTTCTCGTCTCGCACGGATTGTTTCGACAGGCCGATGCGCAGGTCGCCACCGTTGCCCTCGAGAAGGCCGATGCGTCCCCCCACGACGTTCTGCAGAACCTTGTTGCCGCTTCCCAATCGCTCAGGCTCGCAGGTGGAGGCGTGGTACTGCCAGTTGATCCAGTGCGTCACAATCATGGGCGCCGTCATGAGGAGTTCAAGGACGCTTCCGTCCCCGTCCCGGGCGGCGTCGTAATCGTGCAGAAAGACACGCCCTTCGAGGTCGACCCCCCGGGTGCGCTCGCGCGGCGCGATGACGAAGGCGGCGTTCCCGGCAAGCCCCCATTCGGGGCGCGTCTGTGCGCCATCGTTCGCGCGCCTTCGGTATCGGGAAAGAAGTTCGGTCGTAGGCGCGTCCGGGTTCTCACCCAGACTGCGAGCACGTTCGCGGCGTACCCGATCGCCCGCCTCTTCGAGCGCGGGCCGGAGGCGTTCCAGCCTCTCCCGCGCATCTCGCGGGCCAAGGTCGAGGTCGAACACCTCGATCTCATCGGTCGTCGTGTTGTGCAGGCACGCGACGAAGGCGGTCCCTTCCGGAATCGCCACCCCGCGTGCGCGGAGGCCCTCGCGCACCGCCGCGTCGTTCAACAGCCGGGCCAGCAGTCGCGCGTTCACTTCGCCCGTCTGACCTCCGCAGGCGCCGCAGTGGAGCGCAGCTTCTTGCGCGTTGTTGGCGCTCTGGCTGCCGTGACCGACGAGCAGAACGAGCGGCGCGATCCTGCTTTCGAGACCCATGGCATGAAGAACGCGCGCGGCGAGCGTGACCTTCCCTTCTGTGCCGAGGCCCGCGAATCCGGGCCGCATGACCGAGCGATCCCGTGTCGACCATCCGGTTCCGTCGATGCCGTCCCGCCCCGAAAGCCCGGGCCGGAGCCAGGCCGTGAGCGGTCCGAGATACCCGGGCCCCGCCACCTCCACGAAGGAGAAGGCGGATGCCGGCCAGCGTGTCGCATTCTTCCAGCGCTCCGTCCAGCCGAATCGCCGGGTCCGCTTCTCGCGCAGCCGCTCCCCATCCCCCGGGAGACCATGGCCCCTCACGGAGACGAACTCATCCGTCACCTCGACGCTTGGAGCCAGAAGGCCCGGAAGCTGCGGCCGTGGGGCCGCGGTTCCGAGGGGAGTGTAGGCGGCAGGGATGCCGAAGAAGCCGGCGAAGCCCAGGGTCTCGACGGAAGACGCCGTCTCTTCGAGCGCGCGACGGAAACGCTCGCTGCGCACGTCGATGCAGAACACCGCCTGAGCCTCCACCGTGCCCTCGTCCCGCGGTTTCGAGACGCGGACCCGGCGAGATCCCACCATCCTTCCCGCGAGACCGCGCTGATAGGCCGCTTCGAGGGCAGCCTGCCAGACTTCATCCACGAGAAGCTGCTCTTCAGCCTCCTTCAGGAGGCGGGGCATGAGGCTCCACTCGGTTTTCAGGGTCTCGAAGGCTCTGTGCGAGGCGGCTTCGTCCCGGCATTCGAGCAGCATCGCGCCCCAGGCGAGACGCACCGCGAGGAGGTCGCGCAAGTGGGCGTCGTTGCGTCCTCGCAGCCGCGCCTGGAAACCGAGGTACGCGCACCACGAGGCCCAGCCGTTCACCGTCAGCAGCACCGCTTCCAGGTACTCGGGCCACACCGACGGAGGCAGGCTCAGCCGGTCGAGCGCCCAACGCTCGGCGCCTCGCTGCGTTACCGGCAGGGCCCGCACGTGACGAATCACGTCCGGGACGCCCATCAGTACCCCTATCCCGTGATCGTGCGACAGAGTGTCGCGCCAGAAATCATAGAGACCGCGCGACCGGTCGGGCTGCCATCCGGCCAGCGCTTCGTCGAAGTAGGCCGCGCAGGTCTGGCTCACCTGGTGCGTGATCGCCTCGCGCCACGACAAACGTCCGTGCCGACCCGGGTCGTCGTCGAGGCGATCGATCAGAAGCGGCAGGCGGGGCAGAGCGGGGGTACCGTCGAGCGCCTCGATCGCGGCGGGCGCGGTGAGGCCCGCCTCCCCGGCTCCCTTCACCGTGGCGAGAGCCCGATCGAGATCCTCCTCGCGCAGGCGGCCTTCCCTCCAGGCCCTGCGAGCGAGCGATCGTGGAGGAAACACCCGGATGCCGCCGAGCACCGCGAGGCGGGCCGCTACTTCGCGAACGGGACGCTCGATCCGGCCCCAGTGCGGATTCACAGCGATCGACTGGTCGAGCGGCCAGGTGGGAGCGACGGCTCGACACGCGCTCTCACAGGCTTCGTCGATCCGCGCCCTGAGCGCCTCGGCGCTGTCCAGATCCGCCGCGAACTGCTCGTTCACGCGGTCGGTCATCGCCAGGCCGCCACGGGAAGTACGGGCGCGACATCGAGCCGCGCTCGCGGGCGAGGCGCCCATCGAGCGGGCCAGATCTGCAGAGCGAGACGTGTGTAGAACTCGTCCACGTAGAAGCCCGCGTAGCTCCAGCGCCGCCACGTCGGGAGCGCGCGCGGGTTCACCTCGATGACGGAGAGGCAGACATAGAGCGCCGCAAAGGCGACGAGCGCCGCGATCCCCGCCGCTCCGTCGGTGTGGTTGGCGACCTCGAAGGGGAGGTGGTGCCAGAGTCCCGTGAGGAGAGAGAGGCCCGCGACCATCACGAGACCCGCCGCGGCCTGGGTCATGACTTCCCGCAAGGAGCGCCCGCGGGGAAGCCACAGCAGAGGGGCCCAGGCGAAGGCGAGGATGCCGCTCCACCATAACGGTGCCGCGCCCGCGTTCATCAGGCGATCCGCCGCGAGCACCAGAGGCAGGGCCAGCACGGGCGCCGCGAGCACGCTGATTTCAGATGCCGGAGCGCTCCCCCTCATGGCGCGCAGGCGGCTCTCGCGTACCACCGAGGAAGCGGCGAGGAAGGAGTGAGCCTTGTAGAGCGAGTGGCCGATCAGGTGCAGCGCCGCCATCGTGTAGAGGCCGAGTCCGCATTCGAGGATCATGAAGCCCATCTGCGCCACCGTCGACCAGGCGAGGCGGACCTTGATGCTCACGCGCGTAAGCATCACGAGGGCCGCGAGGAACGCCGTCGAGAGGCCTCCGATCACCAGAAGTCCGCGCGCGACGGGCGCCGCTTCCAGCAGCGGGCTGAAGCGGATCAGGATGAAGCCGCCGAGGTTGATCACGCCCGCGTGGAGGAGCGCCGAGATGGGTGTGGGTGCTTCCATCACCTGGATCAGCCACCCATGCGCGGGCAGCAGCGCGGTGCGGAGCGCCACCGCGAGAACCAGCGCGACGGCGCTGACCTGCAGGCTCAAGGAGGCGCCGGACTGTTCGACATGGGCCCACAGGTGCTGGAAGGAGCCGCTTCCGGTTTCGCGCCACACGATTCCGGCGCCCATGACGAGCAGCAGGTCCGCGACGCGATCGGCGAGACGCTTCTTGTGGGCGGCGAGCCGTGCGAACGGCCGCTCGGGATAGAAGCACAACAGCCGCTGCAGCGCCGCCCCCACTCCCGCCCACGCGAGGATCAGGACGATCCAGTGATCCGCGAGCAGCAGAAGGTGCACGCAGGCGAGGACCGCGCCGAGGGCCGAAACGTAGCGCCTCTGGCCCGCCTCGCCCCGCAGGTAACGCGACGAGAAGGCGCCGATGACGCCGCCGAGGAGCTGAACGAGGGCGGCCAGCCACAGTCCCAACGGTGTGGCCGCCATACCGGGAGCGACGGCGATGACGGCGCGACCTGTCCCGATCCATGAGGCGAGCAGAGCCGCGACCGCGCAGCAAAGCGCGACCCATGAACACGCAGCGAAAGCGCGCCATCCGTTTCCGGCCCGGCCCGGCTGCCGCCGGGCCAGGGCCGCGACCCCGGTCATGAGCGCGGGCGATGCCAGCGTCAGACCGGGAATGAGGGGGAGGAGGAGATCAGCGAGCCGCACTTCGTTCACAGTGCGGGGATGGTCGGCGATCCGCGACCATTCTGTAAAATACATTGTCTAGAACATTTCAATCTATGAAACAGAATGATTGAGCTCGACCAGCTGAACTTCCATCACCTCTTCTACTTCTGGCGGGTGGCGAAGACCGGCCATCTCACCAGGGCCGCGGGTGAGCTTCACCTTTCCCAGTCAGCGCTTTCGGCCCAGATTCGTCAGCTCGAAGACCGCCTGGGCGAGCCGCTCTTCGAGCGTCGCGGCCGCCGGCTGGTTCTCACCGGAACGGGCCGGCTGGTCGCCGCCTATGCCGAGGACATCTTCGGACTGGGGCAGGAGATGCTTGGTCGACTCCAGGGACAGGACCACGGCATGGCGCGTCTGCGCGTGGGCGGCGTCGCCACCCTGTCGCGCAACTACCAGGAGAACTGGATCCGCCCGCTCCTGGCCGATCCCTCGGTGTTCCTCACGCTCGAATCGGCATCCCTCGACGAACTTCTCGAGCGCCTGCTCCAGCATCAACTCGACGTCGTTCTGGCCAACGAGGCGGTGTCCGCCGATGCGAGCCGACCGCTTCACTGCCGCTTTCTGGGCAGCCAGGCGATCTCGCTCGTCGGACCCGCAGAAGCATGGAGAGACCGCCGGCTTCGCGTCCCCGAGGACCTGAATGGCGTTGACCTCGCCGTCCCGGGTCGGCGCCACGCCCTGCGCGCGCAGTTCGACGCGCTCTGCATGACCGCGGGTGTGAAGCCGCGTCTTCGCGCCGAGGTGGATGACATGGCCCTGCTGCGCCTCATCGCCCGGGACAGCGGATGGCTCACCGTGCTGCCCGTCGTCGTGGTGCAGGACGAGCTCCGCGCCGGGACCCTCGTTGCCGTGGGCGAGTCCACGCAGTTGCGCGAGCAGTTCTACGCGATCACCACGCTGCATCCCCACAGCATGGAGCGTTTGGAGCGCCTGCTGGCTCCCCCGACGGCGCCCGGAGAGGCCAGCCTGCGCTGACCCGAGGGATCGCCCTATCGGAGGCCCCTCGCAGGGCGCAACTGTTCACGCTTCTTCCGGTACATCTCGCCCCATCCGCGCAGGGCTTCGATCACGGGGATCGCGGTGCGGCCGAGTTCCGTGACTTCGTAGTCGACCCGGGGCGGGATGACGGGATGGATGGTGCGTGTGACGAGCCGGGCCTCCTCCAGTTCGCGCAGCTGTTCGGTCAGCATCTTGTGGGTGACCCGCTTGAGATCCCGCTTGAGTTCGTTGTAGCGCCAGACCCGGTCCTTGAGCCGCCAGAGGATCGGCATTTTCCACTTGCCCCCCAAGGCCTCCAGGGCCAGCTCCACCGGATTGTTGTAGCTCCGGCCATCGACCACGAATTCGGGCACCGGCACTCTCCTTTTGGTGAGTATCACACGCAAAAGTCCATACTGGTCAAGACGCCGACTCGCCGTTACTCTTTTCGCGGACCAGGCAACCAGAGAGGAAACGAAATGAGTCTTCAGGACCCGAACGTCGTCAATCCCAAGGCCCGCAAGCGCGTGGCGATAGTGATCGCCAACCCCGCCGTCTCCACCACCACCGGTTGGCCGGTGGGGTTCTGGTGGAGTGAACTCACCCACCCGTACCACGCCTTCTCGGAGAAGGGCTACGAAGTCGAGATCGTGAGCCCCGACGGCGGCAAATGCGACGCCGATGGGATGAGTGATCCCAACGACCCGAGCGGCTACTCGGCCTCCGATCTGATCAGCCAGGGTTTCATCCATACCCCGAAGCTCAGGGCGCTCGTCGACAACACAGGCAAGGTGGCCGACATCGACGTGGCGAAGTTCGACGCGATCGTGGTCGCGGGCGGCCAGGCCCCGATGTTCACCTTCGAAAACGCCGCGTCGCTGCACACGAAGTTCGCGGAGTTCTTCACCGCGGGCAGGATCGCGGCCGCCCTGTGTCACGGGGTCGCCATCCTCAAGCACGCGAGGCTCGCGAACGGCGAGTTCCTCGCGAAGGGCAGGACCGTCACCGGCTTCGCCAACGTCGAGGAGGACTTCGCCGACAACGCGGTGTGGGGCATGAACCTGCTGCCGCGCGACAAGCATGTGATGCCCTGGCGCATCGAAGACGAGCTCAGGAAGCTGGGCGCGAACTACGTGCAGGCGGGGTTGTGGCGCAGTTTCGCGGTGCGAGACGGGAACCTCATCACCGGCCAGCAGAACTTCTCGGGTGCGGAAACCGCCAACCTGATCATCCGGGCCCTGGGGGAGTGACGAGGATCGCGAGGCGCGGTGGCGCCGCCGATCGTAGCGGCGAGCAACCGGGCAACTAAGATGGCGACCGATGCGGCGAGTGTTTCGGAACGTGGCGCGCTGGTTCGCGATCTCGGCCGTCGTATCCGTGGGGTCGGCCCTCGTCGCCACCTTGATCTTCAATGCGCTCGACGCGCCGCGGAAAGTCACGGTCCTCAACCTCGCAGTTCGCGTCATCGATCGCGCGCTCGCGCCCTATCGACATCGCGTCGCCTTTCAGCCGGTGTTTCGCCAGCTGCAGCTCGCGGTCGCCCGTGGTTTCGGCTCGGGGCTTGACGGGCCGAACGCCTCCGGCGAAACCGCGGCGATGGTTCGCTACAGGGAGTTTCTCGGAGGCCCGGCGGGGGTGGTCATCGACGGGGGAGCGTTCGAGGGCGAGTTTTCCCGCTCGGCCCTCGCCGTCCTCGGGGACGGGTCGACTCGCGTGCATGCGTTCGAGCCGGCGCGGCCCGCGTTTCAGGAGCTCTCTCGGGCGTTCGCCGCCGACCCGCGAGTGACGCTTGTTCCTCAAGCGCTCGGCGATGTCGTCGGGTCCGCCGACCTGCGAATCGATTTCTCGCCCAAGATGAATTCCCTGGTCGCGCTCCCGGGCCGCCCTCACGAAGCGGTTGTGCGTGTCCCGATCACGACACTCGACGCCTACGCCCGCTCCGTCGGGGTCGCCCGCATCGATCTCCTGAAGCTCGATATTGAGGGCTTTGAGCTCAACGCGCTTCGGGGCGCGCACGAGCTGCTCGCTCGCCGCGCGGTTCGGATCGTTCAATTCGAGTACGGTGGTTTTTCTCTGGCGAACCGCGTTCTGCTCACCGACCTCGTTCAGGTTCTCGGCGACTTCGACGTGTTTCGAATCGTCGCCGACGGCCTGGTGCCGGTGGCGCGCGCGCGAACGAGCGGCGAGCCGGTGGCGCTGCTTGAGCCTCCGACCGACGGCAATTTTGCCGCCTTCCTCGCCGCCCGCTGATTCGGAAGTCGTCGAGAGTTCTTTACGACTCGTTCGCGGCCGCCGCGCTACTCGTGCCGCAGGGCGGAGACCGGCGTCACCAGCGTCGCGCGGCGGGCCGGCACGTAGGTCGCGACGAGAGCGGCTAGGGCCAGCACGATCAGCGAGAACGTCAGGACCAACGGATCGAACGGGCTCACCTGATAGAGCATCGAACTTACGAGCTGCCCCGCGGCCAGGGCCAGCACGATCCCGAGAGTGAGGCCGGCGATCGCGAGCGTCGCGCCTTCGCGCAAGAAGAGTTCTATGACCCCCCGCGACGTCGACCCGAGGGCCATGCGGATTCCGATCTCGCGGGTGCGCCGCGCCACCACGTAGGACTTGAGGCCGTAGATCCCGATGACCGCGAGGAGCAAAGCGGCGACCCCGAAGAGCGAAAAGAGCTGCGCCCCGCT
>JAIBCN010000117.1 GCA_019694155.1 Vicinamibacteria bacterium
AGCTTCCGAAGGAACTACGCCGGACTCTGACCTGGGATCAAGGCAACGAGATGGCCGATCACGTGCGCTTCACTACCGACACGAAGATGCAGGTGTACTTTTGCGATCCCCATAGCCCCTGGCAGCGTGGCAGCAACGAGAACACGAACGGTCTTCTACGGCAGTACTTTCCCAGCAGGACGGACCTCAGCGTGCACAGCACGGCTCATCTGAACGCCGTGGCCAGGCAGCTGAACGGCCGTCCTCGGGAAACGTTAGGATGGCTGAAACCAGCGGAGGTCTTGGGCCAAAGTGTTGCGACGACCGATTGACGACAAGAGGTGTTGGGCAGACGTTTTGCGGGGCCAGCGATGATTGGAGGGCGTCCACTCGCCGCCGACGCAGTGGCTGGATTCTGCAACATCGGGTTGTTTGGCTTGGTTCCGTCCCTGAACGTCGTACCTCACCTTCGCCCTATGCCATCGTTGTTGGGCTTCCTGGTGATTGCGTCCTTCGTGACGTTGCTTCCTGTATTGAACCTAGTTGCAATCGTGCTCAAGCGAATTCGGAGGCCTGCTGGTCAAAGCTATCTGCGCACAATCCTCATGCTGAACATATGCGTAGCGGCCGTGGCTCTGGGGTTCCTCCTGGTGAGGTCCCTCTACGAGGCGCCCACTGGAGTTGTCGAACCGTGGGTGGCCCTAGGAGGAGCTCTTGTCCTTCTTGTGACCCCAACGGCCACCGCGATAGCCTTGAGATCGTCAGCGCCAACAAGCCTCGAATAGTGATGAGAAGCGTTGCAAGAGACATCGCGCTGCCCAACAACGGGATGCAACTGACAAAGGCCGCAAGGTGTGCCCCCTTTCCCTTCCGTTCATGGGGGCAGTCGTTAAGGGCGGCCTTTGCAGCTGATCCCGGGTGTTGGGCCGACGAAGAAGCCACAATGGAGGTCACCCTGTGAGTCGTATGTTCTTGGCGATTGGTAGCTACGAAGCAAGCATTCTGTGGCGGTTCCTTGATGGTGTTTCCGCGGCCGTATCAAGGCGCATGGTCAGCGGTTCGTCGCCCGGAGAAGAAAACCTCACCTTCCTGCTCTGCGAACTCCTCGACGCGAACACGACGTCGCTTCATACCCTGAGCTACCCCCTGGCTCAGGCGAAAGCCGACCTGGAAGCCTCCGATGCTGGTCTGACCATCGATGTGGAGTTTGAGACGCACGAGCACTCCAAGCACGTCGAGTCCAAGTACTCCGGAGCTGACCTAGGCATCGTGCTCGCGCTCAATCATCCCCTCTTAGGGCAATCGCGTCGTGGCATCCTCGTGCAGGCGAAACGCCTGTTCGGCGTAGGCAAGACCCGCGAGTACGGCTTGTACTCAACCTACACCAGCTTCGACAGGCCCCAAGCCGAGTTCCTGGAGGCGCTCGGCCAGCGGTTTGGTGTCTACAACTCCATCTTCTATCTCTGGTACAACCCTCCTTCAACCGCCTTTCGAGACGCAGACGCGAAAATCCTAAGAGCCTACGAAGCTGGTCCCGGTCCATATCAGCACTGGCACAGGATGCATCCCTTCCTAGACGAGTTGCTCGAGATGGGTCTACCGTGGCCCAGTGCTGGCAGCCACACTCGGCTCGAACCCTCTGCGGCAGACGAGGAGAAGTCAAGACAATGGCGTCAGACCCAGCCTGCTCTCCGACTCTCAGCGCTTGATGCCGTGCTCTCCGTCGCGAATGCAGGCCCCCCTCAACTCAAGGCTCTGTACGACGCGACGCTGAAGAGGCGCTTCTCCCCGGCGTTCTCGCCGTTCGCCGATTTCTTGTTGCTCGCGCTCTCATGCGAACGATATGGCTCCGACAACGCAGACTGGCTCCGGCTCACGGAAGGGCAGAAGATACCAATGCCCGCAGTCCGACAGGGCAACGCTGGCGGCGGTGCACTCGAAGGGCTTGAAGGCCCACCAGCTCCACGCCACACCCTCCGCGTGACGGTTCGCAGCACGTTGCCGCAGGTGGGGTGAGAGGCGAGTGGCGCGGCCCAACAAAGGGTTGGAACGGACAAGGCGAGATGGTGTGCCCGCTTCGCGGGCAGTCGTTAGAGTCTCGCCTTGCCGCTCAACCCAGTGTTGAACCGACGAGTGGGCTGAGACCGTGAGCGAAGAGACCGCTAAGGTACATGTGGACCTCCCAAACCACCGGGCCACCGGAGGCGAGACGTTCTGGGCGGTGCGCACGGGAACCGATCACTTTCGGCTCGAGAACGTGCCCTTTTTCGCGTATGACCTGAATTTCGGAGATGTGGTTCAGGCTCGGCCAGACGCCACAGGCGTCTTAATCATCGAGCGCGTTGTGACGCGGGGCGGCCATTCGACACTTCGGGTCATCTTCAAGCGATCAGTAGCAATCGATGAAGCCGTCGCCTTCTTGGATAACCTCAGACCCCTCGGCGTCTCATGCGAGCGAGACGGCCATTGCTTCGCCCTGGACGTGAAGCCGGGGTTTTCGGTCGACGCCGTGTGCGATGCACTGGACGAATGGGCCGAGGGCGGCCGGCTCGACTTTGAAACCTGTCACGCTCGTGTGCTTGGCTCGTTTGATGACGAGCCCGAAAGGCTGGCTGAGGAGTCCACATGATCGTGTCGCGGTCCAACAATGGGTTGGAACGGCCAAGGCGAGTTGGTGTGCCCGCTTCGCGGGCAGTCGTTAGAGTCTCGCCTTGCCGCTCAACCCAGTGTTGTGCAGGCGTTGTGGCTCCGGGGCATTAAGCGAATGACTGAGAGCGGTCCCTCGACAGCGAATGCGCGATCATGGGTCGACCTGCAGGCATGGATCGACGACAGCCGCAAATATGACAGCTGGGAGAATTGGCCCGATGTTGTCTCGTCGGTATTAGCGCGTGGTTCCCAAGATGGCCTGCATTTGTGCTTCCGAGTGGGCCAAGGGATGCTCGACATCATTTTCTCGACAGCGGCGCATCACGGTCTGGAGGATCAGCCAAGGGTATTGCTCGTGCGGCGCGGTCGCACCAGTACCGAAGTGGCCTATTGGAGCGAGGCGACAGGGTCGGTTTGCGAGACGGTAGCAAACGAGAGTCTCTATCCAGCCCTGCTCCGGCAGTTGGCGCGACTGTGGACAACGTCGAAGCCTGGCGAAAAGCTTCCCAATGCCCTGATTAGAGAGGAGGGCATGGCATGAAAGTAGGCGAGGCGCTGCACAACAAAGAATTGGAACGGACGAGGCGAGTTGGTGTGCCCGCTTCGCGGGCAGTCGTTGGAGTCTCGCCTCGCCGCTCAATTCAGTGTTGTACAGGCGTGAGGTGCGTCCCTTGACGACAACGCCCACAGGCCCAGTGATCGAGATTCCGGCGGCCCCGCCTAGTCGGGTGAAAGCGCCCGCGGGCCACCTGGGAGTCTGGGAGGAATGCTCGGCTTGCGGTCGCGACTTCCTGGTAAGTACTCCACGAGGGCCGTCGGGCAAAGGTCTCGCAATGGACGTTCCGTGTCCTCATTGCCGAAGTGCATACAGCGAGGTGGCGGTGAAAGTGTCCGATAGGCCCGTCTATGTGCAGGCCACACAGCGGTCTTGGGTTGGCTGGCAAGCTAGGGCCATGCGGCAGGCTGTTCGAGAAGTGCGGACCAACCTTCGGATCGCCGCCTACAGATCCATATGGCGAGCCAGGGCTCTTGTCGGGCTCTCCAAATCAGCCAAACCGGCGAGCGAACGGTCGCCCAAATGAGCGCGCTGTACAACAAAGGGTTGGAACGGACAAGGCGAGTTGGTGTGCCCGCTTCGCGGGCAGTCATTGGAGTCTCGCCTTGCCGCTCAACCCAGTGTTCTGCGGGCCGCAGCGGTTGTCGGCGTAGGGTCGCGCAGTGAGCGTTGAAACGGTCCTGCTGGGCGCCGGCTATGCGATGGTCCTCGGCCTCGGAGTCCTTGTCGTCCCGCAGGCGGCGGGTTTCATCGTCAATCGAGTCTGCTCACGGTGGATGTCTCTGTCGCGAACCCTTGGGGCAGTCGTTCCCTTCATTCTGATCATCTTCATCTGGTCGGCATTCACCGATGATGCTAGAAATGCCGGCAACCACACCGGCACAATGTCCGGCTTCGTGATGCTTCCACCTCTTCACCTTCTAGTGGCTTTCCTCTCCCAATCCGGTCTGCAATATGGAGCGAGGCATCGTGCCCAATAGGGGGCCGCAGAACAAAGAATTGGAGCGGACGAAGTCCTCGCAGACGGCCTGGGGCCTTCGCCGCTCAATTCAGTGTTGGACGGACGTGTGAAGGGGGCACGTGTCGCGACCGTCTTCAAGGTCGTCGACATGATCCTGCGCGCAGCCATTCTGGCCGTGGCGGCAAGTTGGCTCTACGCTGCAATCGTGTTCAGCCACCTGCCCGAAGGGTGGACTGTATGGATGGTCCTTTCTGCGGGCGCAGCCTTCGCAATCTGTCTGGGAGCGGTCGCACGGCTGGTCTGCCGAGACGTGAGTACGGCAGTAATGGGCGGCGTGGTCGGCACTCTCTTAGGAGCCAATGACGCTTGCATCACGGACACCATGCTGTCGTGGTGGCAGCGCACTGAGTGTGGGCTCTTTCTGCCCTATTCCCTCGTGTTCCTGGCCTCTATCATTGGGGGGTGGAGCGTGTCGCATTTCGTGAGTGGACGCATCTTCAGGGAGCGCGGCGTTGCCTAAAACAGGCGCGCCGTCCAACAACGGGATGCAACTGACAAAGGCCACGAGGTGTGCCCCCTTAGCCTTCCGCTCATGGGGGCAGTCGTTGAGGGTGGCCTTTGCAGCTGATCCCGAGTGTTGGGCAGGCCTGTTGAGGTTGGGCCGATGTTCCTGAGCGCATCCTTCGCGGTGGCGAGCCTCCTTGCATTACCCCCTTCAGGGTCGGCAGATCCGTGTGGCGCCAATCTTGGAGAATGGCTGAAGTGCAACAACCCGCGTGTGATTCGGTATCTCTCAGGATTGTCCAAGGCCGATGTCGGCAAGGTCCTGCCGGGCGTGGTCCTCACCGACGGCACCAACGCGCTCAAGGGGTACACCTTCTTGGGCGAAGTGACCGGTGTCGGCAAGGGCGCCCACCTCTACCTAGTGTCGGTCAAGGGAGGCCGTCGCGCCTTCGGCTGGGTTGATAAGGGCGGATCCGAGCTTTCGCTGCCAGAATGCCCGGGCTCAGTTCCAGGCTCTGCCTATGGACTCAACGGCGATGTCTACACGTGGCGGGCAATTCAGCCGGAACATGGCGTGGTCGAAGCTATGTGCGTAGCGAAGGCCTGGGACAAATGAGCGGGCTGCCCAACAAAGGAATGAACCCGACGAAGTCCTCGCAGACGGACTGGGGCCTTCGCGGGTTATTCCAGTGTTCGACAGGCATGGTTGTTGGAGGAATTCAATGCGACAAACGATTCTGAAAATGGCCACCCTGGTCGCGTTGATCCCGTGCGCAGCCTCGACATATCCCAAGGCCAGTGCGATCAAGCATCCAAGGAGCGGTTCGGCGCCGCGTTCGTGGTGAAAGGCGGCTCAAACAAAGCTGGCGTCAAAGAACCGAGGCGAAAGCACACAGTGGATATCAGCTTGCCGAGCCCGTGGCCCCAGGAGTGCAGCAGCCCACTCGCGGTCCACGAGGCCTTGATCGCTCCTTCTGGAAAAGTGGAGAAAGTCTGGGGCGTAAAGAGCCCTTGTCCTCAAGTCGATCGCGCCATCAGCGCGGCGGTGCAGCAATGGGAGTATGCCCCGACCGTGATCGACGGAAAGGCCGTTCCGGTGTGCATCATGGTCTCCACCATGCTGCATCCTCGCTGAGCGCGACGATTGCCTAAATGAGGGTGCTGTCGAACAACGGGGTGCAACTGACAAAGGCCGCGAGGTGTGCCCCCTTAGCCTTCCGCTCACGGGGGCAGTCGTTGAAGGCGGCCTTTGCAGCTGAGCCCGGGTGTTGTGCCGACCACGAGCCCGTGACCATAACGGCCGAGTTCGAGTGATCGGTATGGGCGCGTTCATCGAGCAATTCGCGGTGGCGGCTCTGGTGGTTGGGCTGCTATTCGATATCTACTCGCTGAGCATGCTGCTTGTGCGGACCCCGAGCGGAAGCAGAGCGTCAGGGTTGCCTGGCGTGAGCCTGCTCTTCTATGCCATATTCGTCGCGTGTCATCCCGTCAGCCTCTTCTGGGCGAGGTTCAATCCTCACTGGGTGGTCGGCAAAGTTGGGGATGCCGTAGTGTTTGTGTTCATCCATTGCCTTTGCCAGATCACGACTTTGCTTCGTTCCATTGAGTCGCGGAGAGTCGCTTGAACAAGAGGCGGCACAACAAGGGCTTGCACCAGACAAAGGGCGCGCGGAGCGGCCGCTTCGCGGCCGGTCGTCTTGAGGCGCCCTTTGCAGGTGAAGCCCGGTGGTCGGCGGGCCTAGCTGTGGGCAGAGGTAGCTCAACGGGAGTAGGCTGGGCAACGAAAACCGATGCATAGCTACAGCTTCGTGGTCGAGAAGGACGCGGACACCGGCCTCTACGTGGGGCATGTCCCAGGCTGGCCTGGCGCACACAGTCAAGGCGAGAGTCTCGACGAGCTCC
This sequence comes from Vicinamibacteria bacterium, assembly GCA_019694155.1. Lineage (GTDB taxonomy): Bacteria > Acidobacteriota > Vicinamibacteria > Fen-336 > JAGNNV01 > JAGNNV01. The sequence continues at coordinate 6,552 of JAIBCN010000117.1, forward strand.
AGAAGAACATCCAGGAAGTCGTTTCTATGCTTCTAGAGGACGGGAGCCCAAGGCTCGAATCTGAGTTTGTAGGAATTCAGACCATCAAGGTGGCGTAGTGGGTTCGCTTCCGGTCCTGAAGCCACGAGAGGTGGCGGGGTTGCTGGAGGCACTCGGGTTTGCTGAGGTGCGGCAGCGAGGCTCGCACCGGCAGTATCGGCACTCCGATGGGCGGGGTACCACCGTTCCATTTCATGCGGGCCGAGACATATCTCCGACCCTGTTGCGGCAGATCGCGCGAGACATTGGCCTCACTGCGGAGCAACTCCTAGGTCGTGCGTAGCGGGCCGCCGAACAAGTGCATGCACCAGACAAAGGGCGCGCGGAGCGGCCGCTTCGCGGCCGGTCGTCTTGAGGCGCCCTTTGCAGGTGAAGCCCGGTGTTCTACGAGCGTCTGATGGGCTCCCGGGGTCGCACAGCATTCCTGGCGCTGATCGCGGCCCAAGCCGCGCACTCAACTGAAGAGTGCGTCTTCCGTCTGTACGACGTCTTCGCTCCGGCGCGGTTCATCAGCGGTCTCTTCAGCAGTGACCTGGCGCGCGGTTTCGCCATCGGCAATATCGCTCTCGTACTGTTCGGTGTCTGGTGTTATGCGGCGCGGGTGCGTCGTGGCCTTCCGTCGGCGCGCGGGCTGGCTTGGTTCTGGTCGCTGCTCGAACTGGGGAATGGAATAAACCACAGCGTCTTCGCACTCGCACGGGGAGGCTACTTTCCGGGCGTCGCAACGGCGCCCTTCTTGCTGGGGATTTCTGCCTACCTGATTACAAGGCTGTTAGCGTCACCAGAATCGCCCGCACGCACGTAGGGCTTTGCCAAGAGTGAGAGTTCTCTGTCATCGGCGCAAGCTGGAGCGTCGCCCCACAAGCGGGTCGCCTCAATCGCCGGCCGTGGCTGCGAGCACGCGATCCCGATCATCGGCCGCCAGAGGGTATCGTCAGCCGGTGGCGACAGTCGCGCGAAGCAGGCAGCCGTCGAACGACGGGATGCAACCGACACTCTCCCTGGCCTAAGTGACCGGGGCGTGTTCCAGGGATTGATCCTCCGCCGCGAACCACGCCCGCCCAAGCCCACGGGATTGCTTCGGCCGATCCGAATTGGGCACGGGCCTCGCAATGACGGTCGAGGGCAACGCAGCCGCCGGGCCCAAACAGCCCTTGTTGGCCCGCGATGAGGGAGGTCCCGGCGTTTGCGCGGCCACTGTTACACGCCGCGCGACCGACGTCGCCCCTTTGCTTGCACGCGCCCGTGCATCCGTGCAAGATCCGAATCAACTTTCCAGATCGGAGGATCGACGTGGCGACATCGGCTGAAGAATCGGTGGAAGTTGTGGTCAGAAGCCTGCGCATCGTGGTGGGCGGGCTCATGGCTGGCCTTGCGGCCTTCGCGGCCATCGGGATCGCGATGGCGCCGATCTCCGACCCACCCGATCCCGGCATGAGCCGGCTGCTGCTGTTGGGCCTGCCGGTGGTGATGGTGGCGTGCGCCGGCGCGTACTTCACCCTGCGGCTCTCGATGGTCCGGGATCTCGCGTCACGCGCGGCCGAGCTTCGACAGAGTGCGGAGCCCGCGCGGCTGATTGTCGGCCGCTACCGGCAGTTCGCGGTTGTGGGAGCCGGCTTGATCGACTTTCCGGGGGCCGTGGGTGGGCTTGCGTATCTGGTTACCGGGAACCCGATCGCGCTGGGCGCTCTCGCGGGCGCGGCGCTGCTTCTGCTCGCGCACATGCCCTCGGTCGATCATCTCCATCGCCTTGCGGAGAGGGCGGCCATGGGGAGCGAGGCGTAGCCAGGCTCCGCTTGACAGCTCTTGTACTCGGCGCCGGTTCGCCGCTGAGGCGCGTGACGGGGAGGCATACATCGGAGGGGCGAAATGACGACCGCTGATCGGAAGACGCGACTTGCGGGGCTTCGACGCCGCCTTCGTAACTGGACATCCTTCCTGATTCTGGGGCTGGTGGTCAGTGGGGCCACCGCCATTCCCATTCCCACCGAAATGGCGCTTGCCAGCCGGGTTCTCGGCCCGGACATGGCGGCGGGGGGCGCTTTGCCGGAGTTCATGGCGCAGTGGGCCCGGAAGCTTCGAGATGGAATCCAGGCTACGGAAGGGGCCGCGCCTTTCATTTTCTATGGGACCGATTGGCTGGCCTTCGGGCATTTCGTCATTGCCGGCGCCTTCATAGGGGCTCTTCTTGATCCCGTTCGGAATCGATGGCTGTACAAGTTCGGAATGGCTGCTTGCGTGGCCGTGCCCGTCTGGGCCGCCGTGTTCGGGGCCTTGCGCGGCATTCCCGGGTGGTGGCGCGTCATCGATGCCTCGTTTGGCGTCGTCGGCTTCATCCCCGCCTATTTGTGTGATCGCTGGGCGTCGGAAGCTGAGACGCTGGAGAGCACCACGCAGGATCCGGACTGAGGAACAGGTCGTCCGGGGCCTCGTGGTACCGTCGCTCTGGATATGCGACCTCGGTGGGCTGCTACCGCGATCTTGATTCTGGCGCCCGGGCGCGGCGTGCTGGCCCAGCCTTCTCCGCCTCCGCCCACCGTCGAACCTCTCATCGAAGTCAGGGTCGCGGGCGATTCCCTGAAGCGGGTCCTGAGCGTCGATGTCGCCTGGCCCTCGGGGCTCAAGCCGCGCTTCCCGCGTGACGAGGCGAGCACTCTCTCCGGACGCTCCGTCGCCCCCGTGGGCGCCTCGAAGTCGGGGTTCGTGCCCATCGATCAGAACCCGGATTGGGCGAGCGCCTGTGAGCGCGAGGGATGCCGCCTCGCGTATTCGGTGGATGTCGCCCGGGGCATTGCCACCGACCGGCGGGGTGATTGGGGTTTCGAGGAGAAGCAGCGGATCGTCATGGCGCCTCTGGTGCGGTGGCTGGTGCGGCCGGAGGATCGCCGCGCGCGGGGACGGCTGCGCGTGGATTTCGACGGCGGGAAGAACTTCGAGCTCGTGTCGGGGGTGATGGACGGCCGGGTCAATCACATCGAGACCGATCTCGTGGTGATGGACGGGCCGCACGTGGTGTTGGGCGATTTCACGCACCGGGCGATCGACCTGCCCGGCGGGCGGATCGATGTCGCCCTTGGGCGGGGCGAACGCGGGGTGCGCGACGAGGATCTGCTGACCTGGATCCGCGAGGGCGCCCAGGATGTCGTGTCACTGCTCGGCCGGTTCCCGGTGTCGCGCCTGCAGGTGATCGTGGCGAGCGGCGGCCCCTACGCGGTGGGATCCGCGGTCACCATGGGAATGGGCGGCGCTTCGATCTTCGTGGTGGTGGGGGAGCGCACGCGAAAGGCCGACCTGCTGCGCGACTGGGTGATGACTCACGAGATGCTCCACGTGGCTTTCCCCAACATGGGCTTCCGCCAGCGATGGATGGAGGAGGGGCTTTCGACCTATCTCGAGCCGCTGCTGCGGGCGCGGCGGGGGCGCTACGAACCGCAGAAGATGTGGGCGGAGTTCGTGCGCGCCATGCCGCAGGGGCTTCCGAAGGACGGCGATCAGGGACTCGACCGCACGTTCACCTGGGGCCGCCGCTACTGGGGTGGCGCCATGTTCTGGCTGCATGTCGATCTGGAGATCCGGCGCCGCACCGAGGGCGCCCGCTCCCTCGACGATGTCCTTCGCGGAGTCCTGGGGGCGGGAGGGAACGTGGCCCTGCGCTGGGATGTCGCGCGCCTCGCCGGGGTCGCGGAGAACGCCAGCGGCACCACCGCCCTGCGCGAGATCTACGACGACTGGTCGGAAAAAGCCGTGGCTCCCGACCTCGGCGCGCTTTGGACGTCGCTCGGGGTCCGGGCGGACAAGGCGGAGCGGATCACCTTCGACGACCAGGCGCCTCTCGCGCGCATCCGGCGCGGCCTGACCCACAAGGGCGGCAGCCTCGCGGTGGCGTCTAGCGGGGGACCTTCCTGACGTAGAGCACGAGGTTCACGACCCCCCGCATGTTGTAAGGGCCGAACCGCTCGAACCCGTCGCCGAGCTTCAGAGCGAGGGCGCCATCCTGCTCCACCGACCCCACGTACATGTCCACGTCCACGTCGCTCTTGAACTCGCCCCAGTAGCCCGTCTTCTTGTAGTCGCGGAGGTACCAGGCGAGGGGCCAGTTCTCGGGCGCGAACACCGCGATGCCGGTTTCCGTCCCCGTCCCGAGGGCCTTGGCGCGCTCCTCGATGAGGTGGACGAAGGGGATGAACGAGCGCTGAGTGTGGGCGTAGAGGTAGGGGTGGGTCTCGTCGTCGTAGTTCTTCGTCTCCAGAGCCCAGCTCTTCGTGAACGAAAAGCCCGCCGCGAAGAGCGTGAGCGTGATGGCCACCGGTCGCAGGGACAGTCGCCCGCCGAGGAAACTCAGCGCCGCGATCTCGGAGACGAGGTAGCCCGCGGTGATGGCGAGAGGGAGCAGCATGTTGAGCCCGAGCCAGGGCGTCTTGTACTTGACGACGGCGTAGGCGCCGAAGAGCAGCAGCGCCCACACCGAGGCCATGACCGCCACGAAGGAGCGGCGCAGCGCCAGGGCGAGGAGGATGCCCGCGAAGCCCAGGTAGATGAGAACAGGGTCCGCCTCGTGGAGCCACGACACATGCTGGTACCAGGGGTTCTCATGATCCCGCACCGCGGTCTTGGTCCAGAAGGCGAAAGTGCGGAAGGCGTCGAGGATTCCCTGCGGATTCTGGAAGAACGACGAATAGAGGAGCCCGGCGGAACCGGCGAAGGCGAGGACTCCGTGGAGAAGCTCTCCGGCGTGCTCGAGCGCGAAGGGGCGGATGCCGCGGACCAGGGCCACGGGTGTCGTCCCCTCCACCAGCCACGCCGCGACCACGGCGCCCGCGATCACCGCGCCCGCCGAGACGAAAGCGGTCTCCTTGGTGGCGAAGAGGAGGCCGAGGGCGAGGCCGGTGGCGGCGAAGCGCCAGCGCTCGCGTCCGTCGCGTGAGGGCGAGGCGCAGATCGCGAACAGGGTGAAGGCCACGAAGAGCGTCTCGTGGATGAAATACCGCGAGAAGAAGACCGCCCCCGTCGACGTGGCGAGGAGGGCGGCGGCGGCGAGGGCCATGGGCCGGCTCGATCGCGCGAGAAGGCGCCAGAGCGCGTAGACGGTCAGGATGCCGAAGACAGCCGTGGTGCCGCGCAGCGCCGCGTCCGAGAGCCCGAGAATGGCCACGAGCGGCAGGGTGAGGAAATACAGGCTCGGGCCGTGGTAGTTGCTGGGGTCGTACTTGTAGGCGCCTTCGCGGACCAGGCGGGTCAGGAAGAAGCCGTTGACGCCTTCATCGTGATGGAAGGGGCGCAGGCTCAGGTCCTGGCAGCGCAGGAAGATCGCGACGGCCACGACGGCGAGGGCCGCGACCTGGGCTCGGGTAGGGGGCTTCATCGAACTCGGACCAGACGATAGGGGGAATCGACGATCGATGGAAGGGCTTGGAGGGCCGCTCCGTCCCCGATGACGGAACTCTCGGCGGGAGTGATGGCGATGGCGTCGATCCGCGCCACGCCTCCGCCCGCGGCCTGGGTCGCGCCCCGCAGCACGGCCTCGGCGACGGGCTTCCTCGCCGCGTAGTCGAGGCCCTGGGACCAGAGGTGACCTTCGTACCCGAGGAATTCACGGCGTCCGGACAGCAGCACGGAGTGGTCGTGGGCGGAAGCGGTGAGGATCACGGTGGAGGGGGCGGTAGCCGCGCGCACCTTCTCGGCGAAGACGAAATCGGCGTTCTCGAAGATGCCGTACTCGCCGCCCGCGGCGGCGACCTTCGCGACGTCGAGCGCCCCCGAGAGAGTCGCCACCACGAAGGCGGCCACGGCCGCCGCCTTGCCCGCCCGGCCATGACGCCAGGCCCGGGCGAGGGCTATGGCCGCGAAAGGCGCGAGGCCGGCGTGAGCGGGGGCGAGGAATTTCATGTTGTCCCAGATCCACGGGGAAAGCCGGAAGAGATTGGCGAGGATGAAGAGGGAGGCAAAGGGCGCGGCCAGCGAAGCCCGCACGGACGAACCGCGGGCGCACGCCATGCCCGCGATCGCGAGGGGAAGGAAGAGGCCGGCGTTTTCGAGCCAGAACCTCAGAGGGTGAGCGCTCCCGCCGTCGAATCCCGGCTGCCAGGCGAAGAAGCTCGCGGTGGAGAGAGAGTTACGCGCGGTCATGAACAGGATGGCGGGGAGGGCGAGGGGAAGAACGCCCCTTGTGAAGGCGAGGGCGGAGGCGATGTTGGCCCGGGCGGCCAGGAGGACGGCGCAGAAGGCGAGCACCGCGAAAGAGTGCGAGTGAACAAGAGGCAGGAGAGAGCCGACGATCCCCGCCCGCAGCCACAGCGAGGCGCGCGCGCCGGCCTCCCGTTCCGAGCGAAGACTCTCGACGAGAAATGCGAGCGCGAAGAAGAGCAGAGGCCAGCCGAAGAGGATCGAGCGCTGGGGGATGAAGAGAGTGGTGACGAAGTTCGCGTAACGGAAGGCGGTGTCGTCGATGGTGAGGTCCGGCCCCGCGGTCCAGAAGCGCGTGAAGGCCGCCGAATCTCCGAGGCCGAGGAACCCGAGGCCGCCCGAGAAGAAGGTGAGCGCCGCGGCCGTCCGGCCGATGGCCCGCGACCCCGTCACCGCTTCGCCGAATCGAGTGAGAGCCGCCACGACGCTCAGGCCCAGGATCAGGCCGGGCCAGAAGAAAGCGTCCTTCCAGGTGCCTCCCGACGCCAGGATCATTCCGGAGACGAGGTCGCCCATGAAGGGATAGGTGAGAGGCACGCCCGCAAGCTCAGGATGGTCGGGCGGGAAATTCGCTCCATAGGCGAAGCCCGCGGCGATGCCCATGTGAAAAGGCAGGTCCCCATAGTTGTGGCGGTCGCCGGTGGCGACGCCGGCCGCGGTCGTGAAGAGCGCGCGGTCGGCGAGGCGTCCCACCAGGACCGCGGTCAGGAGGACGAGGACGAGGACGCCGGGGGCCGGGCGGCCTTTTCCTGAAGCGAGGAGTGCCGAGGGACGCGCGCCGACCGCCGCGGCGAGGAGTGTGGTGAGGGCGGCCGCGCCCAGGACCGTGGCCGTCGAAAGGCCGAAGGCCCAGCCGAGGACGAAGCCGAAGCCGGCGAAAAGCGCGAGCCCCATGGCGGCGCCGAGGGCGAGCGCGTCGGTGAGGCGCGGGGATGTTTCATCGAGTCTCCGCGCCAGCAGCGCCCCGGAAGCACAGACGAGGAGGAGAAGGAGAAACGACACTAGACCATCGCGGTCTTGCGGACGGAATCGCGATTCGCGCGGAAGAACTTCACGATGACGTCGATGTACGCCTCCACCGGGGGGCAGGCGAGGCCCAGGGTCTGAAGGTCCGCCTTGGCCTGCGAGGCGTCGTACCGGCAGCGCTGGCCGAAGTACGCGATCGATTCGGGAATGAGGCCGAGCACTTTGCCCACGAAGGGCAGGGAGACCGCGGCGCGGACGAGCGAGAGGGGCAGCGGCACGAAGAGGTACGAACGCCCGAGGGCCTTTGCCATGATGCGGATGAGCGACCTCAGGTCGCGGCTGTCGGGGTCGGTGAGGTTGTAGGTCCGGCGCAGGCTCAGGGGCGAGGCGGAGAGCCGTGCGAGTCCTTCGATCACGTAGTCGACGGGGACGACGTTCAAGGTGGCGTCCCCCAGGGCGTCGAGGAAGACGAAGGGGATCTTCTCCATGGCCCCCATCACGGTGTAAGGGCCGTCGAACTTCGCGGTCTCGCCGGTCTTCGAGTCGCCCCAGACGATGCCGGGCCGGTACACGGTGAAGGGCAGGCCGCTCGCCACCACGTCCTTCTCCGATTCGAACTTGGTCGACTCGTAGTGGTTCTTGAAGGTCTGCCCGCGGTCGAGGTCGGTCTCCTTGAACACGCCCTCGAAGGTGCCCGACACGTACGCGGTGGAGACGTGATGGAACCGCGCGAAACCGGGCGCGGCCCTGGCGAAGGCGACCATGTTCCTGGTGCCGATCACATTCACGCGATGCGCGAACTCCGCGGTGACCGCGAGGTCGTAGACCGCAGCCAGGTGGTACACCGAATCGAGGCGGGCGAGGATGGCGTCGCGCCGCGAGGCCTCGATGCCCAGACCCTCGAGGGTGATATCGCCCTCCACGAGGGTGGCGCGGTTCGCGGGAATGCCCAGGCGGGCGAGCTCGCCCTCGGCCTTGTCGCGGAACCGCGACTGCACGAGGCACTTGAACTCGGTCTTCGGGTGCCGCTCGAGGAGGCGCGGCAGCAGCCTTTCGCCGAGAAAGCCCGGGAACCCGGTGACAAGGGCGATGGGCGCGTCTTCAGTCACGGGAGGAGTCTACAGAGGTTGCTTCGTCCGGCCCCTTCCATGCGGAGGGAGCCGCCACCGCCCGGCCGCAAGAAGGTAACCTTCTGGCGCTCCGAGGAGGGCAATCGACATGCTCAATGACTTCAAGGCGTTTCTCCAGCGCGGGAATGTGGTGGAGCTGGCGGTGGCGGTGGTGATCGGCGGGGCGTTCGGGAAGATCGTGACGTCGCTCGTGGATGACATGGTCATGCCCATCGTCGGGGTGATTCTGGGCGGCGTCAGCTTCAAGGACCTCGCCCTGAGGGTCGGCGAGTCCACCATCAGGTACGGCAACTTCATCCAGAGCGCGTTCGATTTCTTCGTGATCGCCGCGGTGGTGTTCGTGCTCGTCCGCGGCTACGAGAAGCTTCGCGGAGAGAAGGTCAAGACGAACTGAAGTTCCCGTTGACCAGACCGAGCGCCAAGGAGTGGAGCGCGGCCCTAGCCCTCTTCACTCTGCTGACCGTGGCCATGACCTGGCCCTTCGCCGCGCGCCTCCGCATCATCGACGCGGGCGACTCAGCGTATTTCACCTGGGCGGTGGGATGGCAGATCCACGCCATCAAGACCGACCCGGCCTCGCTGCCTCACGGCAACTTCTACGCCCCGAGCCGGTTCACGTTCTTCATGGACGAGCCGGTTCTCGGGACCGGCCTGCTGGTGCTGCCTCTCTCCTGGCTCACCGACGACGCCATCCTCCTATTCAACGTCGCGCGGCTGCTGACCTGGGTCCTCACCGGCCTCTTCACCTGGCGCCTGGCCCGGGATCTCGGCCTCGCGGGGCCGGCCGCCCTTGCCACCGGGGCCTTCTTCGCGTTCTCCCCGATCCGCGTCGACCAGGTCTCGCATCTCTCGACTCTCGGAACCCAGTGGATCCCGCTCGTCTACCTGTTCGCGCGACGGTTCTGTCTCGAGCCCACGGTGATGGATGCCGTGCGCACCGGCCTTTTCTTCGCCCTCTCGTTCCTGGCCTGCGGCTATCACGGCCTGTTCTTCGCGATCCTCCTGCCCCTTTCGCTCCTGCCGTTTCTCGCGACGCCGCGGTTCGGGCAGATCGTCTGGAAAGGCCTCGTCGCCGTGGGCGCCGCGGCCTTCTTCCTCTATCCGCTCTATGCCCTCAGCCGGGAAGCGCTCGGCCCGCTCGGCTTCGCGCGGTCCGGCGCCGACACGCTCAAGTACGCGGCTTCCCTCGAGACCTTCCTCGCCGCGAACCGGTGGAACCGCGCGTGGGGCGGGCTCACTGAGAATCTCCGGGGCGATCCGAGCAACCTCTTTCCCGGACTCGTCGTGGTGCTTCTCGCGGGGCTTGCGCTTGCCCGGATCCATGGCCGCATCCCCGCGGCCGCCCGCCGCTTCGTGGTGACGCTCGCTGTGCTGGGCTTTGCGGCCGCGCTCCTGGCCCTCGGCCCCGAGATCCGCTGGCGGGGCGCCGTCCTTTCCCCCGGCCCCTTCGCCCTGCTTCGCGACCACGTGCCCGTGTTCTCGAACATCCGGGCCACGGGTCGCGCCGGCATCTTCGTGGCCTTCGCTCTCGCCCTGCTCGCGGGCGCAGCGCTTCAGCCCGTCAGGCGGCCGGCGGCGGCGTCGGGCCTCGCTCTCGTCTTGTTTCTTCTCGAGGCCCGGATCGCTCCCATTCCCACGCCGTCGTGGACCAACGTGATCGACTCCAGCCGGCCGGCCCCGCGGGTCTACGCCTGGCTCCAGGAGCAGCCGAAGGGGACCATCGTGGCCGAGCTGCCCGCGCGCCCGGCGGGGGACTTCGGCCGGCCCGCGTTCCACGACAGCATCTACATGGTCTGGTCGACCCTGCACTGGCAGCCGCTGGTGAACGGCTTCGCGGGCGCCGAGACACCGCTCGTGCAGCGCTTCCGCGCCACCGCCCCGTCCTTCCCGGAGCCCGAGGCGCTCGATGTGCTCAAGGAGGCGGGGACGCGCTACGTGGTCGTTCACCTGCGCGGGTACGGGCCCAACCAGAGGGAACGGCTGGAGGCGCGGGTCGCGGAGATGGGGGGGCGGATCCGCGAGGTGGCGCGTTTCGTGAACGGCGACCGGGCGGAAGTCGATACCGACGTCGTCTACGAGCTCCTGGCCGGTTGAGCCGCGAGCCGCCTCGCGACACTAAGATCCAACACCTCGCATGACGCCCCCCGAAGACCCGCGACGCCGCATTCCCCAGATCGCGAGGCTGCTCGACCGGGACGCGGTGAAGGCCGCGATCGCCGCGCGCGGCCGGGCGGTGGTGGAGCGGGCGATTCAGGCCCGGATCGCCGAACTGAGGCGACTGGCCGAGGGGAACGACAGCGCGGCCTTCGAACGGGCCCTGCAGACGCTCGACGCGCGGATCGTCGAAGCGAGCGAGGAGGCCGCCGCGCACTCTCTGCGGCGCGTGATCAATGCAACCGGAGTGGTGGTCCACACGAACCTGGGACGCGCCCCGCTCTCGCCGGAGATCGCCGCCCATGTCGCGGCCGTCGCCTCGTCTTACTCGAACCTCGAGTACGACCTCGAGAAGGGCGACCGCGGCCATCGCGAGACGCATGCCGAGGGCCGGCTGCAGGCCATGCTGAAGGCCGAAGCCTCGGTGGTCGTGAACAACAACGCGGCCGCCGTCCTCCTCGCGGTCAACACCTTCGCGGAGGGCCGCGAGGTTCTGGTGAGCCGCGGCGAGCTGGTGGAGATCGGCGGCTCTTTCCGCATCCCGGAGATCCTGAGGAAGGGCGGGGCCCGTCTCGTCGAGGTGGGCACCACCAACCGGACGCGAGTCGCGGACTTCGCGAACGCCATCACGCCTCAGACCGGTCTCATCCTGCGCGTGCATCCTTCGAACTTCCGCGTCGTGGGCTTCACGGAAAGCGCGGGACTCAAGGAGCTGGTGGACCTGGGGCGCCAGCGTTCGGTCACCGTGGTGGAGGATCTGGGGAGCGGTCTTCTCGCGCCCATGGCCCGGCCGCTGGATGGCGAGGCAACCATCGCGGAGAGCCTCGCCGCGGGCGTCGATGTGGTCACGGCGAGCGGGGACAAGCTTCTGGGCGGTCCGCAGGCCGGGCTTCTGGTGGGCCGGAAGAAGGCGGTGGATGCGCTGCGCCGCAATCCGCTCTATCGCGCGCTGCGCGTGGACAAGATGACCATCGCGGCTCTCGACTCGGTGCTGTCGCTTCACGAAGCGGGGCGGCGCGAGGAGCTTCCGGTGCCGCGGATGCTCGCCCTGCCGAAGGCGGCGATCCGGGCCCGCGTGGAGCGGCTGCGCGATCGACTGCTCGCCGCGGGCGGCGCGGGCATCGACATAAGGGACGTGGACTCCGCGGTCGGAGGGGGCGCCGCGCCCGACATCGTCCTGCCTTCCTGCGCGCTGGCGGTGACGCCTTCGCGCGAATCGGCGGAGTCGCTGGCGCGCCGGCTGCGTGAAGCCTCGCCCCCGATCATCGCGCGCATCGAGGACGACGTGGTCCTCTTCGATCTCCGCACCGTTCTCCATGGTGAGGACGAGGAGATCGAGCGGATTCTCCTGGGCGTTTGGAAAGGTGCCATCCCGACATCATGAGTTTCAGTCGACGTGAGAGGGGGCTGATCATGGCCCTCGCCCTGGGAGTGATGGGCGCGCGCGCGGTCATGGCCCAGAACGCTCCGGTGGCCGCCGCGCCCCCGCTCATCACGAAGGGCTACGGCCGTGCCGCGATCGACATCCAGACCTCGCGCGCGAATCCGGGCGGGGTATTCGCGATCCTGGTCCGAGGGGCGCGGTGGGCCTCGGTGAACACGCTTCTCGACGGGCGCCGCGGCTCTCTTGCCATCGAAGAGGGGAAGCTCTTTGGTCTTGTTCCCCTGGCTCTCGACACCGAGCCCTCGGAACACAAGCTGAGTCTGTTCTTCCCGGGCAGCCGGGGACGCGGGGGCGCCACGAGCCTGATGGTCCCGGTGACGGGAGTGGCGAGGCCTTCAAGGCCGCGCACTCTGTCGCAGGATGCCCTGGCCGCGGCGGCGACGCAGACCGCCCTCGGCCACGGGCGCTTCCTGCTCGCGGCGATTCGCACGCGCGATCTCAAGGCGTATCACACGGGGCCGCTGCGTCCTCCGGTGGATGGGCCGATCGTGTTTCCCTTCGGCGGGGCGGAAGACTACGGAATGGAAATGGGCCCCGTGAAGGATGGGCTGATGGGCGAGCACCACCGCGGCGTCGATTACGACGTGCCCGCAGGGACGACGGTGAGAGCACCCGGTTCGGGGATCATTCTGCTCGCCCGGAGCCTGGTCTTCTCCGGCGAGACCGTGGTCATCGGCCATGGCCGCGGCCTGGTGAGCGTTCTCTCGCACCTCACCCACGTGAGCGTCCGCGAAGGGGATGTGGTGAACATCGGCACCGCGGTGGGGACGTCGGGAAAGAGCGGCATCGGCGCGCTCACTCCTCACCTGTGTTTCTCCGTCTACCTCCATTCCCTCAACGTGGACCCGGAGGCCCTGATGGACGCGAGCCTGTGGCCATAGCCTGAGGCCGCCACCCGGGGGCACAAGCCTCACCGGGTCGCAAGGCTGTCCGCGACGCGGCCACCCAGGGTACGGTACGGCCAAAGCACCCGGGCGTTCCCTCACATCCGTGGGGCCCAGGTCGTTGTTTGATGATGGAGCGGAGCTGCCGCTCCGCTGTTCATTTAGAGGAGGCTTGGGCCCCACTGCGTTCGGGAACGGTGCTTTGGCCTTTGTATACGCAGTCCGCGCGTCATGGACCATGCGGCATGCGGTCGTGCTGTCCGCGACGCGGCCACCGTGGGTACGGTGCGGCCAAAGCACCCGGGCGTTCCCTCACATCCGTGGGGCCCAGGTCGTTCTTTGATGATGGAGCGGAGCTGCCGCTCCGCTGTTCATTCAGAGGAGCCTTGGGCCCCACTGCGTTCGGGAACGGTGCTTTGGCCTTTGCGCACGCGGTGTGCGCGTCACGGACCATGCGATGTGAGGTCGGGCTGTCCACGACGCGTCGTGCGGAGTACGGTGCGGCCAAAGCACCCGGGCGTTCTCCATGTCAGAGGGCCTATGGCTGCTGAGAAACCCCACCGAGTGGCGCTCAGGGACTTTTGCAGCGTCCTGGGTCCCGGCTTTCGCCGGGGAGATGGAGGTGCCGCCCCGCGATTCCAAGATCGTCGCGGGCGGTTTCTCGATGCGGTACTTGGGCGGCCCAGAGATGGAGCGGGGCCGGGCGCTGGGATGGGTCGCTGGCGACGAGGCGTTGATCGCGAGTCGCAGAACGCGGTCAGTAACGTTCGCGATCATCGAGCCGAGTAAGGAGGCACACGATTCCATCGTTCTGGTACTCCAGTGCCGACGCACGAGGCGTCCGCGACGCGGCGAGCCCATCTCAGCGCTCGGCCCCGCGGGCCACATCTACCCGGCGAGATCGCTTTTGTGGCCCAGGGCCAGGCTCCGCGCCTGGCTGCCTCCCGTCGGCCTCCCCGCGACGACGATCCAGGTCTTTCCCAACGTCACGCCCCGGAATGTGATGGACTCGCAACGCCGTATTGTTCCTTGCGCGGGCGGGGGCTTGGGTCAGCGCCTCTGTCGCAGGACCTCGTAGGCGGCGACGGCCACGGCGTTCGAGAGGTTCACGGATCGGACGGAGCCTGGCTGCTGGGGGAGGGAAACCAGGGAGTCGCGGTACCGGTCCCGTATCGCGCGGGTGAGACCGGTGCTTTCGCGGCCGAAGACGAGAACCGTGGGATTCCGGTACGACGCGTCCCAGTAGGAGCGCGTCGCCTCGGCGGAGAAGAAGACCGGTGCGCCGAGCTTCGGCAGTTCGGGCTCGATTGCTTCGAAGCTCTCCCACACCACGGGATTCACGGCCGGCCAGTAGTCGAGGCCGGCTCGCTTCACTCGCGCGTCGTCGAGAGAGAAGCCGAGCGGCTTCACGAGGTGGAGCTTCGCTCCGGTGGCGAGGCAGGTGCGGCCGACGTTTCCCGTGTTGAAGTGGATCTCCGGCTCGACGAGGACCACGTGCAGGGAAAAGCGGGAGAGGTCCTCCCCGGCCTTTGGCGTCATCGCGGCGGCGCGGCCAGCAGGTCGTAGAGGTCGAAGCCGCCCTCGTGCGCGAGGAGGACGCATCCCGCATCGAGGGCGAGGACGCCCAGGTCCACCCAGGTCCGTTCGACGATCAGGTAGCGGACGCCGCGAGTGCGGGCCGCGTCTTCCACCCGCTCGCGCCAGACCGGGGAGACGAGCTCGAACTTGTCGAGAGAGCCGCTGTGACCGCCCCAGAGGACCGCGCGGCCGGTCTTGTAGGTGATGTAGTCGCTGTAACCGCCGGGGAGGCAGACCACGCCGCCCTCGGGAAGGCTTGCGAGGCGGAGGGCCAGGGCGCGCAGGCCCGGCGGCACGTGGGCGGTGAGCTCGTTCTTCTTTCCCCGCATGTAGACGAGGAAGAAGATGACGGAGACCATGCTGGCGCCGAGGGCCGCGAGCGTGGCGAGGCCGGGCGCGCTCATGAGTCCCTTCGGCGTGCCGATCGCCGCGGCCAGGATGTACGCGGTCGGGAAGATCGCGGACTTCATGTAGTTCCGCCCCGGCCCGAAGGCGCGAAGCGGCCAGACCACGGTGGAGATGACGCCGAAGGCGGAGATGGAAGCGGCCCATACGAAAAGCGCCTGAGACCAGCCGGTGCGCCAGGAGGAGGACCCGGCGAGAGGCAGGACGAGCAGGAACGGATTCTCGCCCAGCAGTCGCAGCATCTGCGGCCCGAGTCCCTGGCCGAGAAAGCCGAGTTCGCGGGGTCTCGAGCCCGCCCCCGGTCTGGGCCCGCCATAGATCGGCGAATCGAGGATGGGATGCGATCCGAAGGTCCTCCGGTGGCGGACCCAGTAGCGCACGGCGTGGGCGTAGTTCGCGAAGACGCGGCCGAGATGACCGAGGGAGACGGCCCAGGCGATCGGCATGGCGGCGATGGCGATGAGGAAGTGCCGCGGTTCGCCGAGGATGACGCTGAGCGCGCCCGCGACGAAGACGTAGGAGGCGCTCGCGGTGGCCGAGGAGAGATAGACGAAGGCCCCCGAGAGAAGGGCGCCCGCGGTCCAGGTCCAGTGCGGTATGCCGATGCTGGCCCGGAGCAGGAGCACCAGGCTCACCGCGTGAAGGAGAACGCCGAAGCTCCGTGGTGACAGCGCGCGGGTTTCGGAGATCAGGGTGGGCGACACCGCATAGGCGAGGGCGGCGATCACGGCGACGGTGGGCGCCGCGGTCAGCTTGAGCGCCAGCAGAAAGAGGAGGATGAGGGTCAGGCAGTCGATGCCGGGCGAGATAGCCCAGAAGACGCGGCCCAGGATCTTTTCCGGGATCAGCGCGAGGAGCGAGGGAAAGACCGGCGCGTAGGACTGCTGCTGGTCCTGGAGCAGGTACTGCGGCAGCCGCACCTTGAGCCCCGGGGCCCTGCGAAAGGCCCGGGCGTAGCAGAGGTAGTACCAGGAGTCGACGCCGCCGGGCTCGCGTCCGAGAAGCACCGCGGTGCGGGCGAGAAACGCGAGCGCGCCGATCGCGGTGGCCGCCACGAGCAGCGTCGTGGAGTCCATCGTCCTTCTAGAACTTCACGGCGCGCATCACCGCACGGGGGAGCATGCGGATCACCATCATGACGAGCGCCCACATGGGCGGCGCGTAGACAACGGGGGCGCCGCGCAGGATGGCGGAGAGGATGGTCCTAGCGACATCGTCGGGGTCGCCCGCGAAGGGCGGCTCCTTGAGGTTCTGGGTCATCGAGGTGCGCACGAAGCCCGGCTTCACAGTGGTGGTGATGAGCCCCTGCGCGCGGTAGAGGTGGTCGAGGCCTTCGAGATACGCGGAGAGTCCGGCCTTGGTGGCGCCGTAGATCACCACGGGCTTGCGCCCGCGCTCGCCCGCGACCGACGAGAAGACGACGAGGCGTCCGCCGCCCCGCGCGAGCAGACGGACGCGCGCTTCCTCGCAGAAGAGGATGGAGTTCGTGAAGTTCGTGGTCAGCACGGCGGCAGCCCGGGCGCGGTCGTTCGCGAGTTCGTCCTGGGTGGAGAAGATGCCCGCGCTCAGGATCACCGTGTCGAAGCCGCCGAGGGCCGCGTCCGCCGCATCGAGCGCGGGGCCGAAGGTGGCGGGGGCCATGAGGTCGCACAGGCTCGACGACACCGCGGCGGCGCCGCGGACCTTCAGGTCCTCCGCGCACTTCACAAGGTCGTCGGCGTTCCGGCCGAGCACGTGAATCGATGTGCCGCCCGAAGCGAGCAGCCGGGCGAGCGACCGGCCGATGCCTCGGGTGGCGCCCAGCATCACTACTTTCATGTGAGCTCGAGTCTCGCCGATTGGGCGCTCCGAAGTCGACCCTGAGGGTCGTACTTCCTCTTCACCTCGAGGAAGGCGTCGACCCGCTTGTCCATCCGGCGGTAGTCGGCGGCGCGGGTGTAGCGGTCCTTCGCGAGGTAAACCCGGCCCCCGAGCTCGATGAGGTGGGCGTTCAGGGTGTCGACGATCATCTGCACGTCGTCGCGTGCCGGGAAGTCCGCGGCCACCGACGTGCCCCGCATCGGGAAGGAGAGCATGCCCTCACCCTCGTCGCCGCAGTCCTTGATGACGGAGACCATCGAGCTGCCGCCCGTCTTCCGGAGCAGTTCGACGAAGCTCTTCACACCCTCCGGCCCCGCGGCGTCGGGGATGACGCACTGGTACTGGGTGAAGCCGCGCCGCCCGTAGACGCGATTCCAGTGGCGGATCGCGTCGAGCGGGTAGAAGAAGGTCTCGGGGTGCTCGATCTTGCGGCGCATGGTGGAGGGATGGACGCCGTAGTAGAGAGCGTTGAAGGCGGAGACGGTCAGACGCGAGATCGCGAACTCGGGGACGACGAAGGGAAGGCCCGGGCGCTGCAGGGGCTGGGGCACGCCGGGCCGCGCCTCCTCCGCGGTGGCCCAGCGGCCGCGCATCAGGATGCCGCGCCCGAGCTTCCCGGTGGCGCCCAGGGTGTCGATCCAGCCCATGGTGAAGGGGAAACGCTTCGCCGCGTCCTTGAGGCCTTTGAGGTAGGAGTCGAGATCCGGCATCTTCTCGGTCTCGATCGCGACCCAGGGCGAGGTGATCTTCGGCATCTTGAACGTGACGTCGAGGATGTGGCCGAGCAGGCCCATGCCGCCGATGGCGGCTTTGAAGAGGTCGGCGTTCTCGGTGCGGGATGCCGTGACGATGTCGCCACTCGCGAGCCGCATGCGCATCTCGCTCACGTGGTTGCCGAAGCCGCCCGTCGCATGGTGGTCCTTGCCGTGGACGTCCGCGGACACCATGCCGCCGAGGGTGATGAACTGGGTGCCGGGGGCGACGGGCGCCGCGAAGTTGCGCTTCCAGAAGGTGCGGTTGAGCTGCAGCAGGGAAAAGCCGGCCTCGGCGCGGACGACGCCCGTGCCTTCGTCGAAGGAGAGGATCCGATCGGCGAGACGCGTGGAGGCGACGATGCCATCCCGCGCATCGGGAAGGGACGAGTCGCCGTATGAGCGCGCCAGTCCGCGGGTGAGCGTCGCCTTGTTCGTGAGGGCCTCGATGTCCTCGGAACACACCTCACGTCCCGGCCCGAAGACACGCCCCCACCCAGACAGCATTGATTCCTGGTTCACGACGAAGCTGAGGCTACCAGCGCCGACCGGCTTCGCCACAGTGCGCGAGACCTACTACCAAGCTCGGCCAGCGGCGGGTATCCCCCTCACGTCATTGCGAGGAGCCATTCGTTTCGGTACCGCGACGAAGCAAGCCCCTCGAGCCACTACCAGGCCAGCAGGCCGGTAGTTGTTGGATGGGGTTGCTTCGTGCCCCAAGGGCAGGCGTCGCGCTGGCCAAGGCCAGCGCTTGCGCTCGCGGTACCAACGGAGTGGCTCCTCGCAATGACGTGAGGGGGGTACGAGACGGACGGCACGAGCCTGGTTGTGGGGCACGGCTTGTGCGCTGCTCAGGTAGCTACAGCCGTCTTACGATGTTCGGGAAGTCGCGCCATACGGGGATGCCGCAAAAATGCTCCCCCTCCGTGCAGGTGGGCGAGATGCGGCCGCGGCGCAGGACGCAGGGCGGACCCATGTGCTTCGCGAGACGCGGATGCACGGCGCGGACCTGCTCGAGTTCGTCCATCGAGGCGCGATAGATCTCCTCCTGCGCGTTCAGGCACGTGCGCATCACCCACTTGTGCGCGAGGTACATGAGGGAGCCCGATTCGTGGAACCGCAGCGCGGTCGCGTTTGGCAGGACGTAGACCGCGAGCTCGTCGCGGACCCCCATCGACAGCAGCGTCTCCTTCGCTTTCCAGGCCGCCGCGACCGCGTCCTCGAACACCGCGCGGGCTTCGAGGCTGGCCGCGATGAGCGGCGGCACGATCACATCCGGCGCCTTCGTGTGGGTGAGCGTCAGCATCGGCCGCGAGGCCGGGGTCATGCGGTGGCGCTGGTCCTGCGAGTCGGCGGTGTGCGAGAGCTTCTTCAGGAACGTGTAGCTCGCGTGATGCGAGACGCGCGAGAGCGGGGAGTAGGGCGAAAGGTCCATCGCGTCGAGGCGGTACTGGTTGAGGCCCGGCGAGAGCGCCCGCTCGATCGCGTCGTCGTCGGAGAGCGCGGCGCGGTCGACGCCAAGGACCGCGCGCATGGCGTCGGCGGTGATTTTCTCGGCGTTCGCGGTGTGGTCGACGAGGAGCGACACGCGCGACCCGAGCTGCGCGTCTATCTCGGCGGCGGTCGACGCGGCCGCCGCGGCGGATCGCGGCCAGCGCGACTCGACGATCGCGTCTCCCTCGAAGGGCGCTTCGCCCACGCGCTCGAAGAACGCGGGATCATGTTCTTTCGCGAGCCTCACCATCTCGCCGATCACCACGCTCGCCTCGGTGGGTGTGTCGGACGAGCGCGACATCCGATAGAGCCGGTGCAGGACGATGCCGGAGATGGAGTGCACCATCGACGTGAAGGCGCCGATGGGAATGGCGTACCGCGCGACCTCGATCGCCTTCTTCTCCGCCTCGCGCGCCACTTTCTTGCGCCGCGCATCGGAGGCGGCGGCGCTCAGATGCCGGATGCCGCTGATGATCTCCGTGGTGTCCTTGACGAGGATCTGCGACAGCCGCGCGTAGGCTTCCCAGCCCTTCTCGATCGACGCCTCGTACACCGCCCTCGCTTCGGGGGAGAGACCGTCCGGTACATAGGCCCGCGGCTCTCCGAGCTTCACGAAGCGCTGCGAGGATTGCTCGGAGTTGTAGAAGGGGTGCGAGTGCAGGAACGCCCACACGAACTGGCGCGAGACATTCTCGAGACCGAACTCGAAGGTGGCATGCTGGAAGACGGTGTGATGCCCCGCGGTGAAGGTGAGCGGCCCGATGGAATCGCGCTGCTTGTCCGTGATCTCCGAATCCTCGATCACCCGCGGCGAGTAGCAGGTGCGCGCAGCCGCGATCGCCCCGTCGTAGGCGCGGGGTCTGGCGGCACGGAGAGTGACTTTGGGCGGCCCGGTGAGAATCACGCCGCGGAGCGTACCCGAACTACCACTCTTCCATCTCGAACTTGAACCCGGCCTTCCCGCAGATGCGCCGGATGTCCTCCATCCCCTCGCTGTTGCCGCACGTGAGGACGGTGGTGCGGCCTGCGGGCATGCGGGCCTGGAGCGCCGCGCCATCGACATTGGCTCCGAGGCGGGGCCGGGTGGACCTGGCGAACGCGCGCTCCGCCGCGACTTGGTCAAGGGCCGCCGCCTGTGTTTCTTCCACGAGTTCCTGCTCACGCGTGGGCAGGCCGAGGACGAGGCGGAACAGGTTGTTGGCCCGGCCCTGGCAAAGAAAGGGATCGCCCGCGTCGGCCGTGGTGGGGCGGCTCACCGACCGCACGTACTCGAAGTCGAAGCCGGGGATGGCCCCGCCGCCAAGCGCCCGAAGAGACTCGTCGTAGGCCAGTTCGCCCACCGTGCGGTTCGCGTGGATGAGGGTGAACTTCGCCGACGACCGGCGGCCGAGCCGCGCGTCATGGGCCGCCTGCTTCATCATGCCCACGAAGGGCGCGAGGCCGGTGCCCGTACCCACCATGACCACATTCTCGGCGCCCCGGGCGCGGTCGTCGAGAGTGAAGTTGCCGACGATGCGCTCGGCGTAGCCGAGGCTGTCGCCCACATGAGGGGAAGCATGGAAGAGCGACTCCGTGAACCGGCCGAAATGTCCGTCGCCGTGCTTTTCGAGCGTGATGTAGATCTCGATGTGCCCCAGGTCCTTCGTCTCGAAGGGCGCCGAGGCGATGGAGTAAGAGTGGGTGATCGAGCCCAGTTTCGGGCTGCCGTCGGCGTTTTGGAGAGGCGCGTAGTGGACCGCCCCGTTTTCATCCCGCACCTTCACCGTGAGCTTGCAGCCTTCCCGGGTAAGGGCGATGTACTGCCCGGCCTTGTAGGCGGGGAAAGAGGACCCCGCCGCCGGACTCAGGCGGAAGACGACGAGGCCAGGGGCGATCTCCACCCACGACGTGATTGTGCCGACCTTCCTCTCCACCATGGCGGACATTGTAGTGCGTCGTGTTGCGGTGCGGCGGCCTATCCATTTCCGCGTACCAGCCAGCCACAGTGATGCATTTGCATCCCGGATATGGAATGAAAAGCTCTTGACGCCACAGACTGCTCTCGAGTATTCAGTCGGTACTCGACAAAGAGGATCGTCGAGTCAAAAAGGAGGCTGGGATGGCGGGGGTACAAGTTAGAGCCGGGGCGCTCTGGATTCTGCTTTGCGCGGCCGCAGTGGGGGCGGAGGGTCATGAGATTTTTGACGCACGCGGCGCGAGCGCCTTCCGGGGAGTCGCGGGCCTTCTTGCGGGCGAGTACATCGATCCGCTCACCGGAGGCTTGACCTTGAGCCAGGTCGACTTGACACTCCCCGGCCCGGCGGGTTTCGATCTTGTGATTCAACGCAGCTACAACAGCAAATTCCGTATCAATCCGGGCGTTCCATTGAGCGAATACATCGACTGGTTTGGTTGGACCGGCCTGGGATGGACACTACACATGGGGCGTGTTCGGAATCCAGACGCGGCTACGCCGGGACCGGTCGAGATGCCGGATGGTAGCGCACATACCCTCTACCGGGTCGACGCGACGACCTTCATCACCAAGGAGTTCTGGATCTACACACAGGGGTCGCCATCAACCCTCAAGCTGCCCAATGGCGTGATCTACACCTTCGGTCAGTGCACCGTCATAGGGCCGACCGGACAACTCACCCCATTTCGCTACGCAACACGCATAACCGATGCGTTCGCCAACCCGATTGACATCGCCTACCTGAGCCCCCAGGCGACCTGTTCCGTTTCCAACCCTGCCAGCGATGCAATTTCCAGCATCACCCAGACCACGAAGCCTGGACAATCGCGTGTCGTCAGCTTCTCCTCCTCCCTCGGTCAGCTCAACTCAATGACCTTCTCCGGCAAGACCTGGACCTATTCGCATTCATCATCGGGCGGCTGGCGGCTGCTGAACTCGGTGCAGACCCCGGTCGGTTCCGAATGGACCTTCTCGTATTGCGGCGCGCCCACCTCCGTCTGCAGCACAAACGATCTCACCAGCGTTACTACGACCAATGGGGGCCAGGTTGCCTACGAATATGCCACCCAGACCTTCAAGCTCGGGAGCAATTCCGCCTGGAACGTTCCCTCTCGAGTGATCAAGAAACGGACCACGGGAGGGCGAGACATCGTGGCGGGTGTCTGGGACTATCTCTACGCTCAAGGCGCAGGTGAAAACCAAACCGTGTGCACTGATCCCTCGGGCAAGACGCGAACGACCTTTGCCGGCGTTGGAAACTACTCATCGGGCGTTCCGGCGTGGAGCATCGGGCTGCCGTCGAGTGTTGAGAGGCTGAGCCTAGGCGGTACGGTGATGCAGACGACGGTCAACGTCTGGATTGCGTCCACCGACGCCATATCGACCGACGACGTTACGTTTGGAGGAAACACCGATCTGGACGTTCGTTTTCCCCTGCAGGACTCCCAGACCGTAACGATCGCAAAGGCCTCTGGCGTAGAGACGCTGCTGACCAACTTCACGTACAACGCCACCAACTTCAACGACTATGGGCAGCCCTTCCGGGTGAAAATGACCTCGAACGCAAACGGCCTCAGGACCACGGAGAGTACGTATCAGCACACCTTCACGCCGTACATTCGGGGGAGAAAGACTTCAGAGAAGACCTGCGCCGCGTCCACTTGTTCATCGTCCACAGGCTTCCCGAGATCATGGGCGTATGCGACAGCCACGGGCTTCCTGACGAGCAAGACCGAGAACGGCGTCACGACCGCGTTCACTCCAACCGCCCAGGGAGATATTTCGACGTCGACTCTAGGATCGACGTCGGATGGTCGAGGCCAGGTGACCTCGTTCACCTACGATTGGGGTCGTGAGAAGGATCGGACGACACCGATCTTCGCCATCACCCGCGTCATCAATTCGACCGGGACGGTTGCTTCGGAGACACGCCGGGGGTTTACCACGAGTTTTTCGTATGACAACCTCTTTCGCCTCACGACCCTCACGCCGCCCACGATTCCGTCCTTTCCAAGCGCCGCCACTACGACGACCTACGACAAGTCGGGCGTTCGTGAAGTGAGCACCACTACGACTCGCGGGACGGTCTCGACGATCACGACCGTCGACGGCTTCGGGCGCCCGCGCCTCAAGACCGATGCGATGTTGGTGAAGGTCGAGACCACGTACGACGCCGCGGGTCGAAAGGCCACCGTGAGCCTCCCCTACGATGCAACTATCTCTCCCATCCCTCGGGACACACTCACCTACGACGCCCTCGATCGCCTCACGCTACTCCAGCACCAGGACAACTCCCATGTTGGATATGCCTTCAACGGCCTCGCCGTCACGATCACTGACGAGGAGAGCAAGATCACGGTCCAGAACTGGGAGGCGTTTGGCAGTCCGCAATCGGCACAGCTCGTCCGCGTCACCGAGCCTGACGCCGGATTTGGAGCCATCAATACCTACTACACCTACAATGCCGAGGGTAGCCTTCTCGGGCTCGACTATGGGGGCAACATCGGAGCCCCAGGGCCCGTTCGATCATGGACGTACTACCTTCCGAACGAGGCTTTCCCGGGCTTGCTCAAGTCCGAGACGCATCCCGAGAGCGGCACCACGACCTACCTGTACGACTCCGCGGGCAACGTGAAGAGCCGAACCGAATCAAACGGCCGGACGACAACAAACACGTACGACGGCAACAACCGCCTGAAGAACGTCGCATACTCGGACAGTCCCTCCTATAACGCGACCATTGGCTACGACGATTCGGACAATCGGACCTCGTACTCTGATTCCTACGTTCAGCAGACGCAGGCGTTTGATGGCGTGAACCGGCTGACGGCTCGCACGGATGCAGTCGCCGGCCGTTCGTTCGATACCGGGTTCGAATACGACTCGAACGACCGCCTGCGCCGCATCACCCATCCGGCGCCATCGAGTCGCGATGTGTATTACTCCTACGACAACGCCAACCGCGTGACCCTCGTCGCCAACGCTGCGGCCAGTCCTTCGATCGTGTATGCCAACGACTTCCTGTACCACCCCTCGGGGGCGATCAGGGAATTTCGTCCGAACGGCGGTACGTCGCCGAAGCAGACCTTCACCTATCACCCCACGCGCTACTGGCTCGCGTCGGTCAATACCGGGCTTCGAAGCCTCGGCTACGGCTATGACGACGTCGGAAACGTCACGTCGATCACCGAATCGACCCGAACTGGGATGAACCGGTCCTTCACCTACGACAACCTGCATCGGCTCAAGACCGCCACGGGGTTCTGGGGCGGGGGGGCCAGGACCTATTCGTACGACAACTACGGCAACCGGACGAACGACCCGATGGCCAACACTACGAGCTGGCTGTATGACAGCGGCTTCAGGCTCACTCGACCCTCATCGTCGGGCGCGGCGACCCTTGGGTACAACTCTCTCGGGAATCTGGTCTCTGATCCCTCGTTCACCTACACCTACACCCCTGCCAACCTGATTGAGACCGCGACGCCAGTGGCCGGGGGCAGCCCGGCCACCTACAGGTACGGCGGGGATGGCCAGCGCGTGCTGAAGTCTCAAGGGTCGGCGAAGAGCTTCTCCATCCATGGGCCGAGCGGGGAGATACTCAGTGAATTCGAGGAGCAGCCGTGCGGCGCCCAGCCCATATTGAAATGGCGCAAGGACACGATCTACGCGGGTGGGCGCCTGGTCGCCTGGCTCAGTCCCGACGAAGTGATCCCAACCGTGTCGTTCACCGCCGCGAGCAGTTCGGTCAACGAACCGGCGGGCACGGCGAGTCTCTCGATCGTCCTTAATACGCCCGCGCCGCTCGCTTGCCCAGTGAGCGTCGCCTATTCCACCCTCGATGGCACGGCCCTGGCAGGGAGCGACTTCGTTGCCGCGGCCGGCGTGGTGACGTTTCCGCAAGGCTCTGTGAATGGGGCCACGCAATCAATCACCATAACCATCATCAACGACACCCTGTACGAGGCGCCCGAATCGTTCACCGTAGCATTGGCCTCGCCGTCCGGGGCGACCATTGGAGTCGGCGGCCAGGAAGTGACGATTGTCAGCGAGGATCCTCCGCCTCCCGCGTTCTCGATCAACGATGTGGCGGTCGGCGAGGGGATTTCGGGGAATACGCCGATGGTGTTCACGGTCAACGTATCGCCCACGCCTACCGCTGCGATCGGGGTCTCTTTCTCAATTGCCAGCACGGGTGGGGCGAGCGCAGGTTTCGACTACGTCTGTCCCGCCTGCGCCTTCGCAAACGGGATCTACTCGGGGAGCCTTCAGTTCTCGGCCGGGGAGACGAGCAAGCAAATTCTCGTCAATGCTATCGGGGACTCTGCGATTGAGGGCGACGAGACGTTCATCGTGACTCTCGCATCGCCGACAGGCGGCGCGGTCATCGCTGACGATCAGGGAATTGGAACGATCCTGAACGACGATGGCCCCATCTTCAGCCTGACGGATGCCACGGTGACGGAGGGCGACTCCGGGTCGCCGACCGCGGTATTCACGGTTGTGCTCTCGCAAACCTGGACCAGTTCGCTCACCGTGAACTACCAGACCGCGGACGGAACGGCGACGGCAGGTTCGGACTACACAGCGGTGAGCGGGACGTTGACCTTCGCGGCGGGCGAGGCGTCGAAGACTGTTTCCGTGCCTATCAATCCGGACACGAACATTGAGCCGAATGAGACCTTCTTCCTGAACCTCTCCGGCGCATCGGGCATCGCGACGATTTCGGATCCGCAGGGGGTCGGCACCATCCTGGCGGACGACGGCAACCGGCTGACCATCAACGATCGGACGACAAAGGAAGGGAACAGCGGGACGAAGAACGTGACGTTCACGGTCACGCTGACGCCATCGGTGTCGTCGACGGTGACGGTCGATTACGCAACCGCCGACGGAACCGCCAGCGCTGGTTCGGACTACCAGAGCACTAGTGGCACGCTCACCTTTGCGAGCGGGGAGACCTCGAAGCAGGTGGTGGTGGTCGTGAACGGCGACTCCGTGCAGGAAGCGTACGAGAGGTTCTACGTGCAGCTTTCGAACGCCAGCGCGAACGCGGTTGTTGCCGACGATTCGGGCCAGGGCACGATCACGAACGAGGACGGACACACGGATCGGTCGCGGCTCATGTTCCACAACTTTGTGACGAACCGGCTCTATCGGTGGCACATGAAGAACGGGACGGAGCTGGATTCGTACAACTGGGTGACGCCGTGGGCGACGGACGCCGGTTGGACGGTGGGGGCGGTCGCGGACTTCGACCAGGACGGACAGCTCGATTACCTGTGGCACAACATCAACGACGGGCGGCTCTTGTACTGGTACATCGACGGGGACAACCTGAAGGGCTACCAGTTCCTTGGCTACACGATGGGTCCCCCGTGGAGGGTGGCGACGACATTCGATTCAGACGGCAGCGGGCGGCCGGATATCGTGTACTACAACACGAGCACGGGCGTGGTCCGGATCATCCAGCAGGACAATGCCACTGTGCTGGGCCAGTACGACTTGGCGGACACGGTCTCGTCGCCATGGAGCGTGGTGGCTGCCGCCGAGGTGGTAGCGGACACTGACGACGAGTTGCTCCTCTACAACCCGGCGACTGGCCAGATTCTGTACTGGAACGTCACCGGGCCGACCCGGACGAACGGAGCGCTATATGCGAATACGCAGGATACGTCGGTGGCGTACAAGCTGGTCTCGGCGAAGACGGACTTCAACAACGATGGTCTGGCGGACATTCTGTGGCACAACCCGACGCCGACGGGAGCGTTTTCGGTGTGGTTCATGAACGGGTTGACGCGGCTGGGAACGGGGTCGTTCACGCCGTTCAGCGCGACGGACCCGGTGTGGCTGGTCGTGGGCTCGGCGAACATCTGGTGAGGGGAGGAATGAAGGCCATGAAGAACTATCCTCGGGTCGATGATTCGACGGTGCCCTCGATGAAGCGATTGCTGCTGTGCGGTCTGCTGCTGGCAGGGCTGCCCGGGTTGAGCCCTGCGCAGGGCGTGAAGGTGGAGTACGCGCATCTGGACGGGATCGGGAATGTGATCGCGGTTTCGAATTCCGCGGGAGTGGAGATCGAGAGCCACGACTACCTGCCGTTTGGGGAGGAGTGGTGCGGGACGTCGGTGTGCGGATCGGTGAAGGCGGGACAGTCGCGCCGGTTCACGGGGAAGGAGCGGGACGCGGAGACGGGGCTGGACTACTTCGGGGCGAGGTACTTCGCGTCGAAGGTAGGCCGATTCACGACGGTGGACCCTCTTATGACGATCCCTGCGAATCTGGCCAACCCGCAACGGTGGAACCGATACTCCTATGGCCTAAACAACCCGCTGCGATACATCGACCCGGATGGCCGGGATGTGTCCATCGCGTTGCAGTTCACGGGTGAGTGGAAGCAGGAGGACCGCGCCGCCATCATTGGGAAGGTAACATCGTGGTACAAGGATCTGGGCGTCGGTGCCGCCTATGTCTTTGATGCCGCAAACGCCAAGCACGGGAGTGTCTTCTCTGGCGTGATTCTTGGCTACGCTAACGTCGAGGTTCTTGACTCTGCCCCTCCAGGCAACAAACACGTTTCAGACAAGGTGTACGCTGGAGGGTATGCCGGTCTGACCGGTGAGGAGCGACTCAACGCGATCGCTAACTCGATTGTTCACGAGACAGCCGTGCACCAATTTGGGGGCCCCTATGGGTACTCCCTGCCAGGCGACCAGATCGCGTACTCCCGAACTGGCGTTTACTCCGGTGACCCGGAGGCTCGAAAACGCCGTGGCTCGGTCGCCGACAGCTATGCGTACGGCGACCCCGCGACTCGGTCAAAGGTGACGGGCGGCCCCATTCCGGTCAACGCCAGTGACCGAGCCGAACTGCTGCGTCGCGTAGGTCCCAACCAGACCTTGGCCGCTCCAGTGAAACGCTAGAGCAGCATGAAGACCGTTCCAAAAGGAGCTTTGTTGGGGCTGAGCGTTCATACATTGGCCTTCGGCATTCTTTTCGCTTTTGAGAGCCTCGCCCACGGCAGCCTCCTCGGGCTGAGCTGCGCAAAGCTGGTTCGTTGGCTCGATCAGCCTATCTACCTCGCCATGGACCATGGGCTCTTGGACGAGACGTTGGCAGCGCATTTGGTTCCCATGACATGGTCTCCGACATGGCATTTGCTCCTTGGGGGCCTCGTCTACGGACTCGTGGGATCTGCGGTCGGGTGGATAGTCCGTCGGTTTGGAATGAAGGCGAGCTGATGTGGTCTGCAGCCGAACCCGAGGCGTTGACTGAGGCGCAGAGCACTGTGGGTAGCGCACGAGCTGGTGTCGGCGAAGGCAGACTTCAGCAGCGATGGTCCGACAGATTCTGTGGCATAGCCCGACGCTGGCGGGAGAGTTCTTCGTGTGTCTCGCGAACGGCCGACGCGGCTTGGGGTGGTGCGTTCGCGCCGTTCGATGCGACGGACCCGGTGTGGCTGGTCGTGGGCTCAGCGAATATCTGGTGAGTGGAATGAAGGCCATGAAGAACTATCCTCGGGTCGGTGATTCGGCGGTGTCCTCGATGAAGCGATGGTTGCTGGGCGGTCTGCTGCTGGCAGGGCTGCCCGCGTTAAGCCTTGCGCAGGGCGTGAAGGTGGAATACGCGCATCTGGACGGGATCGGGAACGTGATCGCGGTTTCGAACTCCGCGGGAGTGGAGACCGAGAGCCACGACTACCTGCCGTTTGGGGAGGAGTGGTGCGGGACGTCGGTGTGCGGATCGGTGAAGGCGGGGCAGTCGCGCCGGTTCACGGGGAAGGAGCGGGACGCGGAGACGGGGCTGGACTACTTCGGGGCGAGGTATTTTGCTTCGAAGGTAGGACGGTTCACGACGGTGGATCCGGCGTACACGTGGAAAGAGAACCTAGTCGATCCGCAGCGGTGGAACCGATACGCCTATGCGCGGAACAATCCTCAGCGGTATGTGGATCCTGACGGCAAGGCCGTCCTTCCTGCAGCAGCCTTGGGAGCGGCTATTGGTGGTGCGCTCGGATTCGGCGGTTCCGTCTTTGCCCAATATGTGCGCGATGGTTCGTTCGCGAACATCAACTACGTCGACGCTCGGGCAGCGGCGCTTGGTGGGGCCGTCTCCGGCGCTATCGCGGGTGGTACTCTCGGCCTTTCGCTATTGGCTGAAGCCGGTGCTGGAACGGTGATGGTAGTCGGCGCCGGTGCCAACGTGGCTGGGGGAGCGGTCACGCGTGCCACAGACTCGCGGGACGAGACGCGGGCGTTCAAGGGAGCAGGAACCGAGGTCGCGTTCGACGCCGCATTCGGGGCTGCCGGCGGTGCGGCGGGATTCGCCTTGCAGCAGTCAGTCAGCGCCCAACTTGGCCAAATGGCCAAGACCAGAGCGGGAATGCTGCCATCGGCGCGCGCAGGCAACTATGGCGCCGCGGCGGGAGCCCGCGGCATCGCCGGCCAGATTGGGGCGCTGACGCGGCAGTCGGAGGTAGGGGCTACGGTGTTTGGCGCCCAAGTGACTAACCAAGCGCTCCCGATCGTAAGAGAGGCGGTGAAGGGGAAGGAACACAATGAGTGACTCATCCGAGCGTGATGAGCTGGCTGCCCGTTATTCTGCCTTGATCAGCCGCGTCGCCCGCCTGCTGGCTCTACTCGTTGCCCTGGCGGCCTCGGCCGGTAGTCTGGCGGCCGCAAACCAATCCTGGTTGCAGCCCGTCGGCGTGCGCGCGGTTGCAGGAATCGCCGGCATTGCGTCTCTCGGAGCCCTCGGGTTCCTGCTGCAACTGCTGTGGACAAGGTCCAAGCTGCGACGACTGCGCGAGTGAACACGAGCGGCGGAGCGCGCCCGGGCGCTCACCTACGACGAGCCTCGAATGCGGCATGAACGACGGTAGCTGCATTTGGGTGCCGGCGCTCTTGAGACACTGCGCCAGTAGAGTCGGCCATCGGCGGATGGCGCGGTCATCGCGGACGATCAGGGAATTGGGACGATCTTGAACGACGATGGCCCCATCTTCAGCCTGACGGATGCCACAGTGACGGAGGGCGACTCCGGGTTGCCGACCGCGGTATTTACGGTTGTTCTTGAGCCCATCTCAGTGCTCGGCCCGCGGGGCACCGCTACCAAGCCCCGCGGGATCGCTTCGTCGGCTACCTCCCGTTGCCCTCCTCGCGATGACGGCCCGGGTTCTCTCCAACGTCACGTCCACGGGACGTGAGAGCTCGCAATGACGAGCGGAGAGTTTTTCCCCAGGAGGATCCTCCTGCCACCGGCGCGGCCTTCGTTCGGCCCATCCAACTATGATCCTGACTTCAAAGGAGATGTTCATGATGCTGAACTCGAGGAGACTTGCGCTCTCCCTGTCGTTGCTCGCGTTCGCGGCACTCGCCCCCGCGGCGGAGAAGCCGCGGATCGAGGTGGAAGAGTGGACGATGTCGAACGGGATGAAGTGGCTGCTCTATGAGCGCCACGACGCCCCCACCATCGCCACCGGCTGGGTGGCCCATGTCGGTTCGGCCAACGAGCGGCCGGGGATCACCGGCATCTCCCACTTCTTCGAGCACATGATGTTCAAGGGCACCAACGTGATCGGCACCAAGGACATCGCCCTCGATTTGAAGCTCATCGAGGAGCAGGAGCAGGTCCGCGCCGAGATGCGAAAGGAGATGTCGGTCATGCGCGAGAAGCTGCGCAAGGGCGAGATCTCCAGCATGGACGATCCCAATGCGAAGACCGCGCGCTACAAGGAGCTCGATGCGAAGTTCGACGAGCTGGTGGCGAAGCAGCGCGACAACATCATCAAGGATCAGATGGACCAGATCTACACCAAGAACGGCGGCGAGTTCCTGAACGCCACCACCAATGAAGACGAGACGATCTACTTCATGCGTCTGCCCAAGAACAAGCTGGAGCTTTGGGCCTGGCTCGAGTCCGACCGCCTCTTGAACCCCGTCTTCCGCGAGTTCTATTCCGAGCGCGACGTCGTCTTCGAGGAGCGGCGCCTGCGCACCGATTCGACGCCTCTCGGCAAGTTCGACGAGCAGTTCAACTCGATGTTCTGGGACGCCCATCCCTACTCGTGGCCCGTGGTCGGCTGGGCCTCCGACCTTCCGATGTACACGCTGCAGCAGGCGAAGGACTACTTCGCGACCTACTACGCTCCCAACAACATCACCGGCGTCCTGGTGGGCGACTTCAAGACCGCGGAAGTCAAGCCCCTGCTCGAGAAGTACTTCGGGCGGCTGAAGCGCGGTCCCGAACCGCCCGAGGTCGTGACTCTCGAACCGAAATCGCTCGGCGAGAAACGCTTCTACGCGGAGGCCGAAACCTCGCCCACCGTGCGGGTGTGGTGGCAGGGCGTGCCTATCGTGCACAAGGACTTCGCGGTGCTCGATCTCATGACCGACATCCTCTCCGGCCGCACGGGCCGCCTCACCAAGGCGCTGGTGCTCGACCAGAAGATCGCGAACAACGCGGCGGCTTTCGTGAACGGGCAGAAGTACGGCGGCATCGTGGGGGCCGAGGTCACGGTGAAGGACGGCCAGGAGCCGGCCAGGGTGGAGGCGGCGCTCTACGAGGTTCTCGACAAGCTCAAGACCGAGCTCGTCCCCGACCAGGAACTCCAGAAGGTGAAGAATCAGGCGAAGGCGAACGCCTACCGGCGCCTGTCCAATGGCACCTTCATCATGTTCCAGCTTCTGGACGGCGATGGCCGGGGCGACTGGAGGATGATCAACACGGCCTCCGAGGCCGTGGACGCAGTGACCGCCGCGGACATCCAGCGCGCGGCGAAGCAGTACCTAACGAAGGAGACGCGCGCGGTGGGCATCTTCACCCGCAAGGCCGCTGATGCTTCGGGGGCGTCCGCCGAGGATCCCGACATCCTCGCTCTGCCCGAGCCCGCCCGCCCCATGGCGAAGCAGGCCCTCGGACGCCTCAAAGCCGAGAAGGACGCGGCGAAGATCAGGGAACAGCTCGAGCAGATGCGCGCTCAGGCCTCCCAGGTGCCGCCGCAGATGAAGCCCCTCTTCGACCTGATGCTGAAGAAGGGCGAGGAAAGACTGGCCGAACTCGAGAAGGAAGGGAAGAAGTAGTCATGACCATCAACCGAATCGTGGCCGCCGGCCTCTCCCTGGCCTTCGCCGCCTCTCTCTCGTCCGCGCAGGCCCTTCCCGACAACCCCGAGAAGCTCAACTACGCGCCGCTCACCTACACGCCTCCCGTGGCGAAGGACCACCGCGTGGTCCTCAAGAACGGCATCGTGGCCTTCATCATCGAAGACCGCGCCCTGCCCCTGGTCAGCATCCAGGCGATCGTGCGCGCCGGCTCGTGGCTCGAGCCCGCGGGCAAGGAGGGCCTGGCCCGGCTCACCGGTTCGCAGATGAGGGCGGGCGGCACCAGGTCGCTCACGGCCGAGCAGTTCGACGAGAAGGCCGACTTCCTGGCCGCGCAGATCGGCAGCTCGCTTGGAGACACGCAAGGAGGCGCCTCGCTCAATTGCCTGGCCGACAACCTCGACGACGCGCTCAAGCTCTTCGTCGAGATGCTGCGGGAGCCGCGCTTCCAGGAAGACCGCCTGAAGCTCGCGAAGGACCAGATCCTCCAGGACATGAAGAAGCGGAACGACGAGTCGGCCGACATCGAGGGCCGCGAGTTTTCGGTGCTCGTCTATGGCGAAGACCATCTGACCAACCGTTTCAGCACGGAGGCGTCGATCTCCTCGCTCACCCCCGCGGACCTCAAGGCGTTCCACGACATGTACTACTACCCCGCCAACATGATCCTCGCGGTGTCGGGCTCGTTCACGAAGGCGGACATGGTGAAGAAGCTCGAGGAGGCCTTCGGCAACTGGCCGTCGCCGAAGCGGGTGGTGGGCGCGATCCCGCCCGGAATCCGCAGCGCCGCTCCTGGGTTCTACCGCATCAACAAGGACGTGAACCAGGGGCGGGTGTCGGTCGGCCTGCCCACCGTGCTCCGGACCTCGCCCGACGTCTACGCGCTCGAGATCATGAACGAGATCCTCGGGGGCAGCGGCTTCACGTCGAGGATTACCCGGACGGTGCGGTCGAACGAGGGCCTCGCCTATTCGGCGAGCAGCGGCATCGGCTTCGGCGCGTTCTATCCGGGGCGCTTCCGTGCGTCCTTCCAGTCGAAGAGCTCGACGGTGGCCTACGCGCTGCAGCTCGTGTTCGAGGAGATCAGGAAGATCCGCGAGACGCCGGTGACCGAGGAGGAACTCGTCACCATCAAGAACAACATCATCCAGACCTTCCCGAGCAACTTCGAATCGAAGGCGCAGCAGGCGGGGACCTTCGCGGCGGACGAGTACACGAAGCGCGATCCGCTCTACTGGTCCACATACCGCGACCGGATCCAGGCGGTGACCGCGGCGGACGTGCAGCGCGTGGCGAAGCAGTACCTCGTGCCCGAGAAGCTGATCACCCTGGTGGTGGGCAACCAGCTCGAGATCAGCAAGGGTGACGGCAAGCACGACGTGACCCTCGAGAAGCTCTCGGGCGGGAAGATCACCGAGCTGTCGCTGCGGGACCCGATGACCATGCGCCGCAAGTAACGTCCGCGGCGTCAGCCGGACATCCATCACCCTCACTCCCCTCCGTCATCCCGGCGAAAGCCGGGATCCACTTCCAGCTCTTGGGTGCCTTCTCCCTACCTCTCCGGCGCTACCTGCGCCAGCCCCTTCATGCTTGCGAGAGTTTGGGAAAGAGGTCGATCCACCGCGGGTTGGCCCTCTCGATCAGCTGCACCTTCCATGCGCGCTTCCAGCCCTTGATCGCCTTTTCCCGGCGAATGGCCGATTCCATGACGTCGTGAGGTTCGAACCACACGAGGCGATGCACTCCGTGGTCCGCGGTGAAACCCGGGCGGATGTCCGTTCGGTGCTCGGCGACGCGCTTGATGATGTTCGAGGTCACACCAACGTAGAGCGTGCCGCCGCGCTGGCTGGCGAGAAGGTAGACGCAAGGCTGCTTCATGGGATCGGCAGACTAGGGCGAGGCCAGGTCCGGTGAGGTCCATTCCCATCCGTCATCCCGGCGAAAGCCGGGATCCACTCCCAGCTACCTATGCCTCACGTTGAAACGCCCGCATCGGTAGTTGCCGGAGAGGTGGGGAGAAGGCACCCAAGAGCTGGAAGTGGATCCCGGCTTTCGCCGGGATGACGGGGGGTGAGGATGACGGAGGGGGAGGGATGACGGGAAGAGGAGCGTCCGGCGGATGGCTGGTCCTCACCCCTCGTCCGGGGCGACGATGAGCTCTCGCTACTCGAGCTTGCGGATGACGAGGGCTTTCAGGTACCTCGTCTCGGGCATGCCGAGCCGTACCGGGTGGTCGGGGGCCTGGGAGCGGCGCTCGATGATCTGGGCGGTGACGCCGGCGTCGGCGGCGGCGTCCGCGACCACCGCTTCGAATTCCTCCTCGCTCACGTGGTACGAGCAGGAGCAGGTGAGGAGGATGCCGAGCGGCTCGAGGAGCTGCAGCGCCCGGCGGTTGATCTCCTTGTAGCCGCGCCAGGCGGCGTCGCGCGCGCCCCTGGTTTTCGCGAAGGCGGGGGGATCGAGGGCGATCGTGTCGTAGCGCGAACCGGCCGCCACTTCGTCGGTGAGAAAGTCGAAGACGTTCGCTTCGATGGTCTGCAGAGCAAGCGCGTTACCCGCGGCGTTCGCCTGCGCGC
Organism: Vicinamibacteria bacterium; assembly: GCA_019694155.1. Taxonomy (GTDB): domain Bacteria; phylum Acidobacteriota; class Vicinamibacteria; order Fen-336; family JAGNNV01; genus JAGNNV01. Next base: position 41,073 of record JAIBCN010000117.1, read on the forward strand.
GGACGAGGGCCTCGGCCGAGATATCGACCGCGAGGACTTCCCTGACTTCGGGGTTCCGCGCGGCCTGCAGTCCGAAACCGCCGTCGTGGCAGAAGGCATCGAGGACGCGGCCGCGCGCGAGTTTTCCGAACAGGATGTGATTCGCCGACTGGTCGAGGAAGGTGCCGGTCTTCTGGCCGTTGATCACATCGACGCTCAGGGAGACCGAGCCCTCCTGGATGCTGACCGCGTCCGGCACTTCGCCCCAGAGCGTCTTCGTCTCGCGCGGGAGGCCCTCGCGTTCGCGGATCTTCACGTCGTTGCGCGCGAGGACGCCCCGCGGCTTCAGCCGCCGGACCAGGGCGTCGACGATCGACGGGGTGCGCGACTCCATCGCGGCCGCCAGGACCTGGACCACCAGCACCTCGCCGTAACGGTCGACGATCAGGCCGGGAAGGCCGTCGGACTCGCCGTGCACCAAACGGCACGCGCCTCGCATGGCCAGGGTCTCTTCGCGGAAACGGATGGCCGCCTCGATCCGGTCCTCGAGCCAGGTCTTCGCAAGCGCGCCGCGCGAGAGCATGCGCAGCGTGATCTCCGAATGCTCCGAGTAGAAGGCCTGGCCGAGGAAGCGTCCCTTGGCCACGACGTCCACGATCGCCCCGTTGTTGGCCTCGACCGGCTCGACATCGGACTTGAAGATCCAGGGGTGCCCGGTCTCGAGTCTCGAAAGGCCGCGCGGCTTGAGGATGGCTTCGCTCATGGGGGAAGGGAGCATAGGCGACGCGCGCCGATCCTCCCGCCGCTCGCGTCCCGGAGGATCGAGGTCTAGTCTCGCCCGGGAGGTGTTTGCGGGTTCGGCTTCATCTCGATGGTCGCGGCGATGGACTCGCCCGACCGTGCCTGAACCACCGCGGTTCCCGTATATCTGGCGGAGCTGGCGGTGAGGGTCAGAGTGCCCGCGGGCGCCAGCAGCAGGGTCTGACCTCTTGCATCCGTCGTCACCCCGAACGAGCCCGCGTAGCGGTCGCCATCCACCTGGGTGACCGCCACGAGAATTCCGGAGAGAGGCGCGGGAGGGCCGAGCACACTGACGGCGAGACGCGCCGCGGGGACGAGGCGCACGTCCACCGCGTCGGCGGTGAGCGACTCCACCTTGAGGACGGCGATGTTGTCGCTCGAGTCGGTGGCTGTGACGAAGAAGGGCCCCGGGGAAAGGCCCCTGAGGGTGAAGGCGCCGTCGGCGCCCGACATCGCTGTAACGAGTCCGCCAGGCGAGGAGGCCCGCACCTGCGCGTCGGGAACGGGTCTTCCGGAGGCGAGGACAGCGCGGCCGAGGAATGTCCCTCCATGGCTCAAGGAGATGTCCCCGAGCGGCGTTTCCGGAGGTGATATGGCGGCGTTTCTGACCGCCCCCGCGTAGTTGGACGCAGAGATGGAGATTCGATAGTCGCCGGGCTCCGCGTCGAAAGTGAATTCTCCCGAGGCCTCCGTGGTCACGCCGTAGGAAGGCGCAGGCGAAGACGAGCCGGGCTTGACCACTCTGGATGCGCCGACTCGTGCTCCCGCGATTCCAAGTCCCGTTTCCGCGTCGACCACTCGTCCCGTCAACCGGGCCGCTCCGAGCTCGATGTCGAGGGCGAACTCATCCACATCGGGGATGTCGACCATACGCGAGTACAGGCGTTCCGTGCCGCCGCGATCCACGGTCAACGGCCCCTTGATGGGGCCCGCGACCTGCAACGCGAAGCGCCCCTGGGCGTCGGTGGTGGCCGAACTCCACGGGATGGCGCTCCCCAGGCTCGGCGACGCCTGCGCCCCGCCGCTCATCGTCATGAACTCGCCGCGGATGGAGACCTTCACACCCGGAAGGTCCTGCCCTCCTCTGCGGACTGTCCCCCGCACCACGGTGGGGCGCAGCACGAGCGAAACCTGCGCGGTCTCGCCCTCCACGATCTGGACCTCGGCTCCCGCGACGCTCGTGAACTGACCGTTTTGTCCCGACATCAACGCCGTGCGGGCGAGACCCGGGTAGAGCTTCTCGAACACGAACGAACCGTCCGGGCCCGTGACCGTGCTGTCCTGCGGCGCATTCGAAGGCCTCGGCGCCTGAGAGCTGCCAAATCGCCATAACTCCACTCGAGCCTGGGCCACCGGGCTGCCGTCGCGCTGGCGGACCACGCCTTCGATGCGGCCGCCTCTGGTCAGGGTGATGCGAACCGGCTCCGGATCCCCAGCCGCGCCCTCGGGAGCATCGACGCTGATCTGGCCGGGTGAGTAGTCCCGATGGCTGGCCACGAGCCGGGCCCGTCCGGGGCTCACGCCTCTGATTTCGAATGCGCCTTTGTCATCCGTCTCCGCGAAGGTCATGGGGAACTGACGGGTCGACTGGTTCTCTACGCGCGCTCCCGCGATCGCGCTGCCCTTGCCATCCACCACAACCCCTCGCAGCCGGAGTCCGCGCGAAAGAGCCAGGTCGCCGATGTCCGCGTCACCGTCGACCTGGACCTTCCGGGTCAGGCGCTCGAAGGACTCGACGGCCGCGGTGAGCGTGGTCTCGCCCGCCTCGCCCAGCTCCAGCGTGAATCGGCCATCAGCCGCGGAAGTCGCGTTTCGGAAAGACCGGCGATCGTCGCCGCGCTGGACCGATACCTGGACGCGAGCCACCGGCACACCCTCGGGATCCACGACCCGGCCGGTCACCTTCAAAGCTCGCTTCAGCACGACAATCTGCTCGTCCGCGGAAGGGGAAAGGCTCGTGTGAAACTGGGCGAACCCCGCCGCCATGACCTGAAGGTCGTAGGCCTGGTCTTTGAGGCCGCGCATGACGAAGCGTCCCTCGGCGTCGGCTTCCGCGAAGAGGGGATCCGCGCCGTCCACGCGTCGCGAGGGGATGGCCGCAATGCGCGCCGCCGGCACCCCGACATCGTCCCTCTCGACCACCCGGCCGCGGATGGTGGCTCCACCATCGAAAGCGACATCGCCGAGGGCCACGGCCTCGCCCGCATGATCGACCTCGATGACTTTCTCAAACGCCGGATATCCGGCCCCCGCGAGCAGGATGACATTGGACCCGGGGCGTAGAGCGGAGATCCTGAACAGGCCGTCGGCGCCCACCTGAGACGTTGCGAGACGTCCGAAGGCGGCGGGTGTCGGAGTTCCCTCGTGCGATTTCAGTCGCACCACCCCTTTGAGCGGCTTGCCGTCTTCGTCGACCATGCGGCCCGTCACCGACGAGGCCTTGTCGAGGATCACGGGCCAGGTGGACACCTCGGGGCCGAGGCCGTTTCTGATGAGGGGCGCGAAGCCTTCCGCGATGACCACCGCGTCGTAAGGCTGCTCCTTCAGTCCCGGGACATCGAACCTCCCGTTCGCCGCCGAGCGGGCGGTGAGGTTCGACGAGGGCGACCGCAGGGAAAGTGCCGCTTTGGGGACGGGCCGGCCCGCGCGGTCGGTCACAGTGCCTCTCAGGTCGTGGCCCGGCATGAGCCGGAAGCGCACGGGCTGGGAGCCGGATAGCGTCGCTGTCTCGGATGCGAAACCGCGGGCCGTCGCGCGGATGATCGGGCGTCCGCCGGCGGACACTCCCTGCAGCGTGAAGCGTCCACGGGCGTCGGATGTCGTACGCGCGACCGAGAAATCGGGATCGGCCTCGTCGAAAGGCGAGACGTCCCAGTCGGCCGCCCGCAGACTCGCCCCCGCGAGGGGGGAGCCGCTCGCCGCGTCCAGGACCTCGCCGCTCACCGCGATTCCCGGTTCGAGCTTCAGAGTGAGGCGCGTGCCCGCGCTCACTCGCGGCTGCGATGCCGCCGCGAACGGAGCGAGCCAGGCGCGCAACGCGAACTCTTTGACGCCGCCGGCTTCGAAACGGAAGGCGCCCGTCTCATCGGCGGTGATGACGGTCGGCGCAGGCATCGGTTGCCCGAGCGCCGGCGTGGCCGTGAAGCCGACGCGCGCCCTGGCCGCGGGCCTTCCGTCGGGCAGAAGAACGACGCCGTGGATCTCACCCGCGGGCGCCGCCGGTGTCGGCGCGGTCTTGGCCGCGGGGGCGGGCGGTGTCGCCTTTGGCGAAGCCTGCGGGCTCGCACTCTGGAAGACGAGTGTTACGGCAAGAATGAAGCTGAGCATGCCGGCCCCCCTCAGTGGCTACCTTCTGGCCGCAACGATACATCCGGGCCGGAGAGAGTGGGCGGGGCAGGTCAGTCCGTGGACACCGCCCTCGCGAACCGGCGCACGATGTCGCCCGCGGGCTCGATGGACGAGATGGAGGCGACGCTCTTGCCGGCCTGCCAGAAGTCCTTGTCCGGAGCGTCGCGCCCGAGGCCGCGTTTCAGGGCCCAGATGGACTTCAAGCCGTAGATCGTGCGCATCCAGTGCTTGGTCTTGCGGCCCTTGAGCATCCAGCGCGCGATCGGACCCGCCGTCCGGCCGAGGCGTTCGACGGAAGGAGTGTTGAGCACGGCCACGGGCACGCCGGAGAGGCGCTCGGTCGTGACGATGTCGTCCGCGGTGGCACGGCAGATCGCATCTTTGTAAGCCTGCGGCGCCTTGCACTCGTCGGTGGCGATGAAGCGTGTTCCGAGCTGGGCTCCCGCGTACCCGATCTCCAGCGCGTGCACGAACTCCTTCTCGTCGCCGATGCCGCCCGCGCAGATGACGGGCACGCCGAGGTCCTGGAGTTGCACGAACAGCTCGGTCTTCGCGAGGCCCCCAAGGTGCCCGCCCGCGTGCTTGTTGACCGCGATCAGCCCGTCGACGCCTGCCGCCATGGCCTTTTCCGCGAACCGCCGCTCGGTGGCGTCGTGATAGACGACCGCGCCCGCGGCGTGGGCCCGGTCGACGATCCATTTCGGGTTTCCGAGCGAGGTCACGAAGAACCGGACGCCTTCCTCGAGGGCGATCGTGACCCACTGCTCCATGCGCCGCTTGTAGCTCTCCGAGGAGGCTTCGATGAGCGCGTTCATGCCGATGGGCTTGCCGCCGGAGAGGCGGCTGATGAGACGGAGGCCTTCCCGGAAGTCGTGGCCGTGGACATAGGTGAGGGAGATGGGCTGCACGATGCCGAGGCCTCCCGCGGCGGACACCGCGGCCACGAGCTCGGGGTTGCTGCACGGGTACATCGGACCGCAGATCAGGGGTGTCTCCACCCGGGCGTGGGTCAGGAAAAGGCGAACGGCCTCGTTCTCTAGCCTTGGGGTCATCGCGCGGGTGCACTGTAATCAAAAAGGGCTGCCGCGGGGACGCCCGGCCGAAGAAAGTCATGCGCGAACGGAACCTCGCCCGGACCGCGTTCGTCTACTGTGTTAACAAGAGAGAGGTCCATCCATGAAGACTCCGCGATCCGCGTTCATTTTTCTGACCGCCCTGACCTTTTCCGGCGCCCTGCTCGCTCCCGCCCACGCCGAGGAGCGCAAGAGCGCGAAGCACAAGGAGAGCGCCTCCTGGAACTTCGACTCCTTTGGGGACTGGTTCCAGGAGATGGGCGAGGGCCTGGCCGATACCTTCAGCGGCCCCAGGCGCACCGCCGCCCCGTTCAAGTGGACGGGAAAGATCGCGGCCGGGAAGACCTTCGAGGTGCGGGGCATCAACGGCAAGATGCGGGCGACCGCGGCGAGCGGCCCAGAGGTCGAACTCGTGGCCATCCGCTCGGGGCGTCGGAATGACCCGGAGTCGGTGAAAATCGAGGTGGTCCCGCACGCGGGCGGCGTCACGGTCTGCGCGGTTTACCCGAGCCGCGACGCGGCCCGTCCCAACGAATGCAAGCCGGGCGGCGGTCACATGAACACGCGAAACAACGACGTGAACGTGGAGTTCGAGCTGCGGATTCCGAAGGACGTGAACTTCGAGGGCCGGACGGTGAACGGGAGCATCGAGGCCGACATCGAGGGCCGCGCGGCGCTGTCCACGGTCAACGGCCGCATCGAGGTGGTCGCGGGGACACTGACCGAGGCGACGACGGTGAACGGCTCAATCAAGGCCGAGGTCAAGTCGGCCGCGAATCCCGCCGACGACATCAAGCTCTCCACCGTGAACGGGTCGGTTCACCTGAGCCTTCCCGAGGATGTGAATGCCGACGTCTCCGCGAAGACGGTGAACGGCGGCATCACCAGCGATTTCACGGAGATTGAGGTCCGGAAGAAGTGGGGGCCGCGCTCCGCCGAGGGCCGCCTCGGCCACGGCGGCCGGGAGCTGGAGCTTGCGACGGTGAACGGCGGGATCCGGATCACGAAAGGGAACTAGCAATTATCATGGGGGGCTCCCTCCATGATTTCCCTCTCGCGCATCCAGAAGCAGTACGGCAAGCAGGTCCTTTTCGTTGACGCTGCCTTTCAGCTCAATCCCGGTGAAAAGGTAGGGCTTGTCGGTCCGAACGGGGCGGGGAAGACCACACTCTTCCGTCTGATCACGGGCGAGGAGGCGCCGGACGAGGGCGAGGTTTCGGTCCCGAAGAAGCTCACCATCGGCTACTTCCGCCAGGATGTCGAGGAGATGTCCGGACGGTCGGTCCTCGACGAAGCCATCGCCGGCAGCGGCCGCCTGGGGGACCTCCATCACGAGCTCGAAGCCCTGCAGCACGACATGGGCGACCCCGACAAGGCCGACGATATGGACAAGATCCTGGAGCGCTTCGGCACGGTCCAGGAGGAGTACGACCACCTTGGGGGCTACGCGCTCGAGGCCCAGGCTCGCGAGGTGCTGCACGGCCTCGGCTTCGATGACGCGCGGATCGACGGCGATGTGGGCGCTCTCTCCGGCGGCTGGAAGATGCGCGTGGCCCTCGCCCGCGTGCTGCTGGGCAAACCCGACGTGCTGCTGATGGATGAGCCGACGAACCACCTCGACCTCGAATCCATCGTGTGGCTCGAGTCGTTTCTCAAGTCCATCGACGCCGCCCTGCTCATGACTTCGCACGATCGCGACTTCATGAACAGGATCGTGACCAAGATCGCGGAGATCGACTCGGGGGAGATCACGGTCTATTCGGGCGACTACGACTTCTACGAGAAGGAACGCGCCCAGCGCGAGGCGAACCAGGAGGCGCAGTTCGCGCGTCAGCAGGCCATGTTCGCGAAGGAGCAGCGCTTCATCGACCGCTTCGCCGCCCATGCCGCGAAGGCCGCGCAGGTGCAGAGCCGGATCAAGGCGCTCGACAAGATCGAGCGGGTGGAGCCGCCCAAGAAGCGGGTGGTGGTGAACTTCTCGTTCAAGACGCCGCCGCGCTCGGGCGACGAGGTGGCGGTGCTCGAAAGCGTGTCGAAGGCCTACGGCTCGCGCGTGGTGCACAAGGACTTCTCGATGACCGTCCGCCGGGGCGAGCGTCACTGTGTGATGGGCAAGAACGGGGCGGGGAAGTCGACGCTGCTGAAGATGATCGCGGGGGCTCTTGAGCCCGACTCGGGTTCGATCAAGCTCGGCGCGAGCCTGCGCATGGGGTACTTCGCGCAGCAGGCCCTCGACATCCTGAGCCCGGATCTCACGGTGTGGGAGCAGATGGTCCAGGACTTTCCCCACGACAGCATCGGTTCGCTCCGCGGCACCCTCGGCGCATTTCAGTTCTCGGGCGAGGACGTCGAGAAGAAGATCCGTTCGTTGTCAGGCGGCGAGAAGTCACGGCTGGTCATGGCGCGGATGCTGCACAACCCGCCTAACTTCCTCGTCCTCGACGAGCCGACGAATCATCTCGATCTCGCGACCAAGGAGATGCTCGTAGGGGCGCTCAAGGACTTCGAAGGCACGATGATCTTCGTCTCTCACGACCGGGCGTTTCTCCGAGGCCTCTCGAACCGCGTCATCGAACTTGGGGGCGAGTCGGGCACGGAGACGGAGCCCCACATCTATCCCGGTACTTACGTCGAGTACGTAGCGCGAACAGGACACGAGGCGCCTGGCGTTCACAACTGAGGGCTTGGCAGGGGCGTGCCCAAAGAGCAGGCTTCGCGCTCATGATTGTTCGGGAGAAACGCGTCGTCATGTGCGAGCCCGCCACGTCCTGAGGACGTGAGGTTCGAGAGAAACCCAGGGTCGTCATCGCGACGAGCCCAGCGAAGGACGAAGCGAGGAAGCGATCTCGCGGGCTTGGTGGTGGTGCCCCAGGGGCAGCCTTCGCGCTGGCCCGCGGGGCTTACCGGGTTGAGGGCGCCGCGCGCCTCCGAGGGGCCGGGGCCGACATTGCGCCCACGTCGGGGGCGCTGCGGGGTTCGCGCTGCGGAACGGCAAGCGGAGGCACGATGCGAACCCCTTGCTGTGGATCGGGGGCCCTC
>JAIBCN010000108.1 GCA_019694155.1 Vicinamibacteria bacterium
ATCGCGCCGGAGTCCATGATGGCGCCATCGACGATGGCCTCGGGCGGCAGCATCTCCATCCCGGCCTTCGTGAGCTTGAATTCGGTCCCGGTCTTGCCGACCGGCTTCAATTCGATGAGCTTGACGCACGAAGAACCGATGTCGAGGCCGACCAGGCTCTTTTGCTTGCTGAAAAATTTGTCGAACAAACCCACGGATTCCCCCCTAGACCTTTTGATCTGCGGAGCTGGTTGAGCGAACAGCGAGGAACGAAGATCGAAAATCGAATTTTGGTAGAGACTTTGTCACTCGGTACCTCAAGTAGTTCCTGAAGATAGACTTCTCAAACAATAGTGTCAACAATAATATTAGTACAACGGGATTAAGTCTTCACGAAAAGCCAATAAAATCTTCAAAATCTAAAGCGCGTGGAGGCGCTCTCGCGCGCGTGGATGGCGTCGATGAACCGCACCTGGTGGGGCCTCGTCGTCATGACCATGCAATGTGTTCGGATTCCATAGCCGAAGAAGCGGACGCCCTTGAGCAGATTGCCGTCCGTGACACCCGCACAGGCGAAACTGATGTCCTTTCCCGGGGCGAGGTCGCGTGTGTAGAAGACGCGGTCCAGATCGGAAATGCCCATTCTCTCGCACCGCTCGCGGTCGGTCGGCTTGGTCATCACGAGCCTGGCCTGGATCTCGCCGTTCAGGCAGCGCATGGCTGCGGCGGTCAACACCCCTTCCGGAGCGCCCCCGATTCCCATGACCGCGTGCACGCCGGACCCAAGGACGGCCGCGGAGATGCCGGCCGAAAGGTCGCCGTCGGTGATGAGCCGAATGCGGGCCCCCGCCGCCCGAATGTCGGCGATCAGCTGCTCGTGGCGCGGCCGATCAAGGGTCATGACGGTCAGGTCTTTGATGTCGCGGGAGAGGGTTCTCGCGATGGTCTTCAGGTTGTCGGCCACCGGCGCGTTGATGTCGACTTTGCCCGCCGAGTCCGGGCCCACCACCAGCTTGTCCATGTAGATGTCGGGGGCGTGGAGGAGCCCGCCGCGTTCGGCTGCGGCGAGCACGGTGATGGCGTTGGGGGAACCGGTGGCGCACAGGTTCGTTCCCTCCAGCGGATCCACGGCGATGTCGACCGACTCCCCTCCCCTGCCCACCTTCTCGCCGATGTAGAGCATCGGCGCCTCGTCCCGCTCGCCCTCGCCGATGACGATGGTGCCGTCGATGTCAACGCTCTCGAGCTCCCGCCGCATGGCTTCGACGGCCACGTGATCCGAGTGCTTGCGCTCGCCCTGGCCCATCGTCTGGGCCGATGCGATGGCGGCCATTTCGACCACTCGGACGAATTCGAGCGGCAGATCGCTGCGTTGCAAAGTTACCTCCACTCCAGGGCGGCTTCAGGGCGGACCCGGGACGTTCTGGGCGGCAGGTTACACCTTTAGGCGCGGACCGGGAAGGCTACGCCGGGCCGTGCGTGTGCGGCCGGTCACGTCGGCTCGGGTCCGCGTAAGCGAGGCCCTCCGGGATCAGCCGAGCCACTCCCCTTCGAAGACGATCTCGACATCGCCCCGCTGGAGCAAGGGGCCCCCTTCGGCCCACGACTCCCACAGGTCGCCACCCGCGCAGTGAACCGTGACCTCCCGCTCCGACCGTCCGTTCAGAACCGCCGCCACGAGCGCGCTCGCGGACCCGGTGCCCGAGGCGAGGGTCACCCCCACTCCCCGCTCCCAGAATCGCACCTGGAGTTCCTTCCGGGACATCACGGTGATGAACTCGACGTTGGTCCGGTTGGGGAAAAGCGGATGGTTCTCGATCAGCGGTCCGAGGCGTCTCATCAGGGATTCCGCCTCCTCCTCGCGCACGAACACGGCGGTGTGCGGATTCCCCATCGAACAGCAGGTCACGCGCACGATCTCTCCGTCGACGTTCAGCTCCTGATCGACGACTGGTTCGATCGGCCCGAACGCCACGGGCACGCTCGACGCGGAGAGCCCGGGCACGCCGAGATTGGTGTCGACCGAGAACTGCCGGGGCCCGGTTCGGCGGACGGTCACCGGTCGCGGGCCAGGGGGCGGCAGGACCGTGTGGGAATCGGGAAGGAGGCCGCGGGAAACCGCGTAGGCGGCCACGCACCGCACCCCGTTCCCCGAGATCTCTCCATGCGTGCCGTCCGGGTTGAGCAGCTTCATCCGCGCCAGATTGCCCGGGGCGTCGATGCCCACGATGAGGATGCCGTCGCCGCCGATGCCCCGGTTGCGGTCGCACAACCCGATCGCCCAGCTCGCCCATTCCGAGGGAACATCGGCTTCCGAGACGAGTATGAAATCGTTGCCGATCCCGTGCGCCTTGGTGAACTTCATCGAGGACGGGGGCGGGCGTTCAGGCCTCGGAGTCCTCGGCGTCCGGCCCGGGGTCCATCTGGGCGAGAACCGCCTTCAGCTCCTTGCCCGGCTTGAAGTGGGCGGCGTGCCGCGCGGCGGAAACCAGGGGCTCGCCGGTGCGCGGGTTGCGAGCGCGCCTCGGACGGCGAAGCCGCAGGCTGAAGACGCCGAAGCCGCGGATCTCGATGCGGTCGCCCTGGCCGATCGCGGCCTTCATCGAGTCGAGGATGGTCTCGACCACGACGTCCGCCTGCTTGTGCGAAAGCGGCCCGAGTGCGGCCATTTCGTCGATCAGTTCAGCTCGCGTCATCGATGAGAGATCCCTGGATAGCCTGGAAGAGGAGCCTCAGGAAACGCAAAGGCGGGTCGTTTCTGACCCGCCCCTGCGCGCTTTCCGAGGCGTTTGCCCTACTTCTTCTGGAGCGCCTTGAACGCGTCGGCCATGGCGGTGGTCGCGTTGGAGTCCTTCTCCTGCGACTGACGAAGGGCCGCGAGATCGCGCGTCACTTCCTCGTTCTTGGCCGCCTTGATGGAGAGGCCGATCTTGCGATCGACTTCCGTCATCTTGAGGATCTTCACCTTGACGGTCTCGCCGCCCTTGAACTGATCCTCGGGCTTCTCCACCCGCTTGTCGTCGAGTTCGGAGACGTGGACCAGGCCTTCGACGCCCTCCGCGAGTTCCGCGAAGACGCCGAACGAGGTGGAACGCGTGACCTTGGCTTCGATGACGTCGCCCGCGCGATGGGTCTGGAAGAAGTGCTCCCACACGTCGGTCTCGAGCTGCTTGAGGCCGAGGGACAGGCGCTGATTCTCGGCGTCGATCGAGAGGACGACCGCGGTGACGTCGTCGCCCTTCTTCAGGACTTCCGAAGGATGCTTCACACGCTTGGTCCAGCTCATGTCGGAGACATGGATCAGACCGTCGATGCCGTCCTCGACTTCGACGAACGCGCCGAACTCGGTGAGGTTGCGGACCTTGCCCGTGACCTTGGTGCCCACCGGGTACTTGCCGTTGAACTGCTCCCAGGGGTTGGTCTCCGTCTGCTTGAGGCCGAGCGAAATGCGGTGCGCTTCCTGGTCGATGCCGAGCACCTGGCACTCGACTTCCTGGCCGATGGTGAGGAGCTTGGACGGATGCTTGAGCTTCTTCGACCACGACATCTCGGAGACGTGGATGAGGCCTTCGACACCCTGCTCCAGCTCGATGAACGCGCCGTAGTCCGTGAGGGAGACGACCTTGCCCTTGACCCGGGCGCCCACCGGGTACTTGAGGGCGACGGTGGTCCAGGGATCGGCCTTCAGCTGCTTGAGGCCGAGGGAGACGCGCTCGGCGTCGCGATCGAACTTGAGCACGATCACGCGAAGCTCGTCGCCCACGTTGACCACTTCCTTGGGATCGTTGATGCGGCCCCAGGACATGTCGGTGATGTGGAGGAGGCCATCGAGGCCGCCGAGGTCGACGAACGCGCCGTAGTCGGTGATGTTCTTGACCACACCGGTGAGGATCTTGCCCTCTTCGAGCACCTCGAGAGTCTGCTGCTTCTTGCCCGCGTTCTCCTCTTCGAGAACCGCCTTGCGGGAGAGCACGATGTTGCCGCGCTTCTTGTTGACCTTGATCACGCGCATCCGGATGTCCTGACCCTTGAGGGCATCGAGGTTGCGGACGGGGCGGATGTCGATCTGGGAACCGGGGAGGAAGGCGCGCACGCCGATGTCGACGGCGAGGCCGCCCTTGACGCGATCGAGCACCTTGCCCGTGATGATGCGGCGCTCCTGGTAGGCGCGCTCGACGTCGTCCCACACCTTCATCTTCTCGGCTTTTTCACGCGAGAGGACGATGTAGCCGTCGCGGTCTTCCGTGCGCTCGATCAGAACGTCGACCTGGTCGCCGGGCTTCACCGTGACCTGGCCGGATTCGTCCTTGAACTCCTCGGCGGCGATGACGCCTTCCGATTTATAGCCAACGTCCACCACGATCATCATGGGCGTCACGCGCAGCACGATGCCGCGCACCACCTCGCCCTCGGCGAGGTTCTTGAAGCTCACGTCGTACATGTCGAGGAGACGTTCGTACTCCTCGGGGTCCATCGGTTTGGTGGCGTAGGGGTTCAGTTCGACATCGGACATGGAAAGGGTAAAGCCTCTTTGTTTCTTAGATTTTCTTCCGCGATTCTCGGGGCGACGCCCACCAAAGAACTCTGGTGGAACCCACTTTCGGGAAGCGGGTGATTCTATGCGGGTTGCAACGGAAGCGTCAAGGAAAGGGCGGGAAAGAAAAGAGGGGGCCCCGAAAGGCCCCCCCATGCGAATGAACGGTCGGGTTCCGTTTAGAACTCGAACCGGGCGCCGAGCTGGAACAGACGCTGCTCACCGCGCTGGAAGTCTCCGGCGTAGGAGGTCGGCTGGCCGAAGTTCGACGCGGCCTTGCTGCCAACGAAGCCGCCCGGGTTCTTGGCGTTGGTGACGTTGAAGCCCTCGGCGATGAGCTCGATCCGCTTGTCCTTCTTGATGGTGATGTAGCGGGACAGGCGAAGATCGAATTGCTTGAAGTCGGCTCCCCTCGCGGAGTTGAGCGTGGTGACTCCGGGAGGCAGGTCGAAGTTCGTGCCGTCGCGGTTCAGGTCGGTGCCGGCCACCACGTTGTAGGGCGTCTTCGACTTGTACCGGAAGACCGGGGACAGGCGGAAACCGCCTGGCGCGTTCCAAGTACCGTTGATCGTGACCCGGTGCCGCGCGTCGGTGCGGGTGTAGGCCATCTGCTGCTCGTTGAACGGGTCGAAGGCGTTGAGCGAGTTGAACTCGCCGAACTCGTCGGTGGCGCGGAGGCTGGCGTTCGACTTGGCGCTGGAGAGCGAGTACCAAGCGGTGAAGCTCAGGTTGCCGGTAGTGCGCTTCTTGAAGGCCACGTTGATGGCCTTGTAGTAGCTCTCCCCTTCCATGACGTCCACCCGCCACGAGGCTGCGCCGGACTGCGGAAGGATGCCCGCGAAGCGACGGGCTCCGCCGTTGATGCGGACGTTGGCAGCGACGCGGGTGCCCAGGTCCTGGGCGTGCGCATAAACGCCGTCGATTTCAAGCGCGTAGCTCTTGCCGAGTGCCTTGGAAATGCCGAAGTTTGCCTGGTCCGTGAAGGGCTGTTTCACGAGCGGCGTGGCCGCGTGGCTGGGGAGGGGAGCGGTGGCGCCGGCAAGCTGGTTCGCGGGGACCGGTTGTCCGACCTGGTAGAGGCTGCCGTCCGCGTTCCGGATGCCCGCGCTGTTCTGGACCTGGTACACCGTGCCAAACGACGACTGAGCGCCGATGACCGCGAACAGGATGTTTGCGTTCGTGTAGGCGAAGTCGTAGTAGCGGCCGAGGCCGCCGCGGAACACCAGCGTGCCATCGCCCTTGTGGTCATAGGTGAAGCCGGCGCGCGGCGCGATGTTGTTCGTGTCCTCCTTGGCCTCCTTGCCGAAGTCCTGGAAGATGTCGCAGGGGCAGGGCAGACCGCTGCTCTTGAAGACGCCGGCCTTGGCCGCAGCCGTGAGTTCCGAGAAGATGATGTTCTTGCTCTGATCGAAGGCGAAACCGGTGACGAGGTCGTAGCGGACGCCGGCGTCGATGGTCAGTCTCTCGTTCACGCGCCATCCGTCCTGGAAGTAGATGGCGTACTGGTTGTTGGGAATCCGGCCCACGCTGCCGCCCTCGCCGCCGATCGCCCCGCTCCGGGAGATGTTGGAGATGGGCGAGGTCCGTGAATCCGACAGGTGGGTGTACTGGTAGACCTGACCGGTGGAGAAGGTGATGTCGAGGGTCGGCTCGTAGATGAAGCTCGCGCCCACGCGCAGGTCGTGCTTGCCCATGGTCCACGAGAAGTCGTCCCGGAACTGATGCTTGTGCTGCTCGGTGGTCTGCGGGGTGTTGATGCTCTGACCCACTGTAACGCCGTTCGGGAAGGTCTCGTAGGGCAGGCTCGAATTCGCGGAAATGAAGTTCTTGAAGTAGGAGAACTGATACACGAACTCGTTCAGGCGGCCGCCGGAAAGGGCGCTGTTGATGTTGACGTTCGCGGAGTGGAACTTGTTGGTGCTGGTTCCCCACCCTTCAGGAGGCGTGTTGGGGCCGGCGCCGTAGGGCTGTTCGTTCTTGTTGTAGCCGTACCGAACTGACAGGTAGTTGTTGGAATTGAACTGGTGGTTGATCTTCGCCACCGCCAGGTTCTCCCGGAAGGGCACGTTGAACACGCCGTCCTTGTCCGGGAACAAGCCCTTGGTGCTGACCGACTGCGTGGTGTCCTGCTGGACGCGCTCGACCGACACGAAGAAGTGGGTCTTGTCCTTCACGATCGGGCCGCCCAGGCTGCCGCCGAACTGGTTCTTGCGATAGTTCCCCTTGGGCTGATTGTTGAGCTTCTCGGTCTCGGTCTGTGAGTTGAGGCTCTTGTCCCGGAAGTACTCGAAGACCGAACCCCGGAACTCGTTGGTGCCGCTCTTGGTGACCACTTTGATGGTGCCGCCGTTGGCGCGGCCGGTGTCCGCGCGGAAGCGCTGAGTCTCGAACTTGAACTCGCCGATGGAGTCGAGCGGGAAGTTCTGGACGAGGCCGCCGACGGTGTCGTCGTTGTTGTCGCCGCCGTCGATCAGGTAGTTGATGTTGCGTCCGCCGCCGCCGCCGACCTGGGGTGCAAACTGGGTGCTCTTGGTCGGGTCGGTGTGGTAGCCGAGGCTGACCCCGGGCACCAGGGCCGCAAGGTTGCCGAACTGACGCCCGTTCAGGGGCAGGCTCTCGATCTGGACATTGGTGATGACTTCACCGACGCCCGGATCCTTCGCATCGATGAGCGGCGCCTCGGCCGTGACTTCGACGTTCTCGGTCTGGCCCGCGACGGCCATCCGGAAAGGAACCGCCGTGGTCGACTCGACGTTCACGCTGGCCCTGTGGGACTGGGCGTTGAAGCCACTGAGGGTCGCCTTGACCTCGTAAACACCGACGACCAGGCCGGCGATGCGGTACTTGCCGGCGTTGTCGGTGGAGGCGGAGCGCGAGAAGCCCGTGCTGGTGTGCGTGGCGGTGACCACCACCCCGGGCAGGGGCAAGCCCTGTTGATCGACGACGCTGCCTTCGATGAGACCGTTGGTGCCCTGCGCGAACGCGGGCGAGAAAGCGGCCAGCACGAGCGCTAACGCCGCGGCCAGATATCGGAAACGATGGGTCAAGTGTGTTCTCCTTGGTTTGAGGGACGGCTCTTTCGAGAGCCTTGTTGGTCTGGCACGTTCAGAAGGTGCCAGTGTTGCATCCATGAAAAGCAAGACGCACGCCATCAGAGCGTCTCGCCGTCTGTGTCCGTAACTTCAACAATTCGAAGGTCATTTGTCGATACCCCGCTTCCGTTCAATCAATTGATTTCCATTGGGTTGAATACAGACTCCAAATCGAAGAACTCTCACGCTCGGGCCGTCTCCGCGGGAAGGCCCGACCGTCGCCGTGGGGTGGTCAGCGCGAAGCTGCTTGAAGGTCGCGAAGGAACGCTGCCGCACGAGCCCGAAGAGCGGGATCGCGGGTCGTCCCGAGAGTCTCGGTCGCGAGTGAGATGGCAAGATCCCGGCGGCCCCGCTGCGATTCCACCACGGCGAGGTTCAGTCGGGCTTCATCGAAGCGCGGGTCGGCTTCGAGAACGCGCTCGAAGCGCTGAGCAGCCTCGTCCAATCGACCTTTCTCCACCGCGAGCACCCCGAGCCCGTTCATGGCCTCCACCTGGCCGGGGGCGAGACCCAGAGCGCGCTCGTAGCTGCGCCCGGCCTCGTCGGACTCCCCCTGTGCGCGCAGGATGTTGCCGCGATTGCTCCACGCCTGCGGGTTGTTCGGATCGAGAGTGAGCGCGCGCTCGATCGCCTCGCGCGCTCTGACCAGTTCGCCGCGCCCGGCGTGCAGGGCCGAGACGTGATTCAGCGCCTCCACAAACGTGGGATCGATGGCGAGGGCCCGATCGTCGAAGCCAATCGCCTGTTCGATTTGCCCCTGCTGGGCGAGGGCCATGGCCAGATCATGGAGGAGTGTCGGGTCTTGAGGGGCGGATTTCTCACCCTCCTTGAGTACGCGAATGGTCTCCGCCAGGCGCGAACTCCGGCCCAGAGCGGACGCGAGAGAGCGTCGGAATGTCAGATTGCCCGGGTCCTTCGCCACCAGTCCGTACAGAATGTCCGCCGACGACTTCAGGTCGCCCCCAGCTTCGCTCTCCATGGCGCGCTCGAAAGCACGGAAGAGAGGCAGCGCGGATTTCGGGTCCATCGCCTGTCCCGCCGAAGCCGTTCGCCTCGCCCCACCCGCGACATAGCCGAGGGAGCGAAGCCGCTCTTCGACTTCCCTGCTCAACCGCTGTTCGTCCCTTCGAACCTCCGACCTGAGGGCCATGCGCAACACGCCGCGCAGACGCTCGGCATCCTGCGGACGCGCCGTCGCCAGATTCCGCTCTTCATGAGGATCCCGCGCAAGGTCATACAGCTCGGCCGCGGGAGCGTCGATCCATTTGAGATCGCCCAGCCTCCACGAACGAAGCGGGGCCCAGCCGAATCCGGCCGGGTAGTCGCTCTCAGCGTAGGCCTCCCCCGCCCCGCCTTCCGCCCCAAGGTTCCTTCCGTCCACGTCCACGAGCCCCCGAGCGCCGAGGATGGCAAGAAGAGTGGGCGCGAGATCGGCGCTGCGGGCGAGGTCTTTCGTTCGCTTCCCCACCGGCACCCCCGTCCCGGAAATCACCATGGGCACGGCCAGCGTCGACTGATAGAGGAAGAGACCGTGCGTCGCCTCGCCGTGATCGCCCAGCCCTTCGCCATGGTCGCTCGTCACCGCGGCGACCAGAGAATCGGGCCGTGCAGCCTGCGCCGCCGCAACCAGCTGGCTCAGGCATCGGTCGGCGGCCGCGACCTCGGCGTCATAAGGGCGGCCCGGATGCGCCGCGGCCAGATCGGCCGGCGGCGCGTAGGGAGCGTGGGGCTCATAGAGATGAACCCACGCGAAGAAAGGACCGGCTTGCGCCTGGATCCACGCGCGCGCTCCGCCCACGACGTTGAGGCAGGGTCGCTCCGACTCGAGCACGCTGCGTCCGGCGGCCACTCGCTCGATCCTGTCGTCGTAGACGTCAAATCCGCGGTCGAGCCCGTAGCGGCGATCGAGGACCACGGCGGCGACGAACGCTCCCGTGGCATAGCCGGTGGCTTTGAGCCGGGTGGCAAGGGTTTCCCGGTTCGGCGGAAAGGCGTACGTGCCGTTGTTGCGCACCCCATGATGGAGAGGGTCGAGGCCGGACAGGATCGTGGCGTGGGAAGGCAGGGTGAGGGGAACCGAGGAGACCGCCCGCTCGAAAAGCCACCCCGAGGCCGCCAGCCGGTCGAAACCCGGCGTCAGTCCCTGCGAGGACCCGTACGCGCCCACGCGGTCGGCGCGCAGTGTGTCGATGGTGACGAGGAGCAGGCTCGGCGGTGTCCGGGGGGCGCGCGACCAGCAGCCGGTGCCACCGATGACGCACAGGCCCATAAGGGCGAGCCCCGCCGCCAGGCGACTCATCGCATCTCCGAAAGCCGGGTGCGCGCCCGTTCGGCGGTCACGGGGTCCGAGAGCGCCGCCTGATACTCGCGGCGGGCGTCTTCAGCCCGCCCCTCCACGCGCGCGATCTCTCCAAGGTTGTAGTGGACCTGTCCGCTCGAGGGATCCACGAGGAGGCCCTGCTCCAGCACGCGGCGCGCGTCGTTGAGCCGGTCGAGCCGGGCGAGGGCCGTCGCGTAGCCCACGTGCGGGTCGGCGGTCGCGGGTCCCGCATTCACCACGCGGGCGAAGAAGGCCAGGGACGCCCGCGGCTGTCCGGAGCGAAGCAAGGCATCGGCGAGCCGCATGTTGAGAAGCGGGTTCTGCGGATCGAGTGCTACGAGCGCCCGATACTGGACGATCGCATCTGCCCAGTCCTTGAAAGGTCCGGTGGCGGCGGCGATCCTGCGGGCGACTTCCACCCGGTCCTTGGGATCGGCGCCGCTTCCCTTTCCCCCGGGGCCCTGGACGTAGCCGAGGGAGCGAAGCCTTTCGGTGCTTTCCGCGTCGGGTGCGCGGGACGCGCTGCGCTCGCCCGCGGCTTCGATGACTTTCGAGAGAGCGCCGTCGAGAGCCCGGGCGCGTGACGGCTCATCGGCGACCCGGTTCTTCGCCTCGTCCGGGTCGTCACTGAGGGCGTACAGCTCCGGCTTCGGCGCGCGGATCCACTTGAAGCCGCCCTCGCGCCACGACCTCAGGTCGCTCCATCCGAAGTCCAGACGAGGGGCGAGAGTCTCCGCGTAGAGCGCGCGGTCGGGCGCCCCGGGCGCGACCGCCTTCACGAGGCTGACTCCTGGAATCGAAGCGCC
>JAIBCN010000137.1 GCA_019694155.1 Vicinamibacteria bacterium
TGCCGTCTGGAGCCGGTGGCGCTCACGGAACCTGAGCGCAAAGGGTGGGGTCCTGCGCTTGCTTCAGGCTTCCTCAACGCGGAGGCATGCACACCGCAAGACGACTGTTGGACCCCGAGATAGCGACATTGGTTCCTCGGTCCACCGACCCCGAAAAACGAACAACGCAGGGGGCCTTTAAGATCATAAGCGCTTCGGTTGAACATGGTGAGAGGGAAAAGAGCCCGCCCTATCCTCGTCCTTCTCCCGCTTCTTTCGGGCTGCGGCAGCGCGCCTGCGCCCCCTCCCGCGGCGCCGCAGGAAAGCCCGTTCCTTCAGAAGGTCCGCCAGGTCCACGCCCGCGTGCCGGAGACCCTCGCGAAGAACCACAAGACATTCGCGGTCCCGGGTGGGGTGATCGAAGGCTTCGGCGCGGGCGAGGCGTATCCCCAGATCTGGCTCCGCGACAGTGCGTGGATCGTGGATGCGGCGTCCTCTGACTACCCGAAGGAGGCGCTCATCTCGTGGCTCGATCTGCACCTCGCCCACGCCGCCGGGAACGGGAGACTCAGGGACTGGGTGGCCGGGGGCACGGCCGCCACCTTCAGGGAATGGGCGCCCCGGGTCGAGGAGAAGGGAGGGATCGCCTGGGACACCAACAGCAACGAATCGGATCAGGAGCCGAGCGCCTCGCTCGCCTGGTGTCGCATCGAAAGGCTTCTGGGCGGGAAGGCAGAAGACACGCCCGCGCGCGACGCGCGGATCACCAGGCTCGTCAAGGCCATGGACGCCCTCGGACGCGACCGCACGGATCCGAAGACCGGGCTCATCTGGAGCGGACTCACCGCGGACTGGGGCGACGTGAGCCCTCTCCATCCGGATCAGCGAGCCATCTACTTCGACGAGAAGACGCCGCGCACGCTCTCCTTGTACACGAACGTGATGGCCTTCGCGGCGCTTGACTGCCTCGCCTCTCTCGATGGCCCGAGGGTCCGCCGCGAGGCCCTCGCGGCCCGCGCCGTAAAGCTGAAGGACCGGATCCGGTCCCGGTTCTGGATGAAGGACCGGGGGTTCTTCAGAATCCGAAACGACCTCGACCCCTTGCCGCCTGGCTTCGCCGACGACGCGGACCGATTCGCGCTCGGGGGCAACGCCCTCGCCGCCCTCTTCGGCGTCGCCGTCGACGCCGAGGCCGGCTCGATCTTCGAGACCGCGGAGCGCCTGCGAAAGGCGAATCGCTTCTCGACCGTCTCCACGACCCTCATCCCGCCCTATCCGAGCGGCGTGTTCCAGCATCCGGCGATGCGCGAGCCTTACCGCTATCAGAACGGCGGGCAGTGGGACTGGTTCGGCGCCGCCCTCGTGCAGGCGGAGTTCGAACGAGGCCATTCGGAATCGGCGCGCGCGCACCTCGATCAGATCGCCGGGCGCGTCCTCGCGGCGGGACCCGGGCTTCACGAGTGGTACGGCCAGGACGGTGCGCCCCAGGGAAGCCCGGCTTACGCCGCGAGCGCCGCCGCCATCCACAACGCGATCGTGAAGGGACTCCTTGGGGTCACGCGCTCGGC
Source organism: Vicinamibacteria bacterium (assembly GCA_019694155.1). Classification (GTDB taxonomy): domain Bacteria; phylum Acidobacteriota; class Vicinamibacteria; order Fen-336; family JAGNNV01; genus JAGNNV01. The sequence goes on from JAIBCN010000137.1 coordinate 1,548, forward strand.
CGAGGGCTACCGGATATCTGTGAGGACGGGCGAAACGCTCCTGCCCTTCGAGGTGAAGTCGCGCGCGACCGGAATCACTCTGACCCTCCGTCAGATAGTCGGACCCTCCGCCATCGAAGTGCAGGTCGAGGGCGCTTCTCCGCTTCGCGAGATCTGCGCGGTGCTCCCGAAGGACCGGAGGCCCGCCGATTGGAGCGCGCTCGATTCCGCGCAGCCACGGAGCACCCGCCACGTCGGAACCGACACGCTCATGTGCGCGGACATGCGTTCCGGGGCCTCCCCCGCGCGGGTGAGGTTCGCGCTCGCCCCGCGCTAGCGGGCCTCGCTCGACTCGTCGAAGTAGCCCTTCCGCGCGATCACCTTCAGGTTCTTGTTCGCAACCTCGACCTTGATCTTGCGGTACCCCGGCTTCCGGTGTTCGGGCGGGTCGTAGCCGAGGATGTAGTAGGTGGTGGTCATGTCGAGCAGCCGGGCCAGGCCGCGGGTGAGGTCATTGGTGTTGCGGATGACGAGGCCGCCCGTATCGAGGGCCAGGCTGGTCGAGCCCTCGGAGGCGTCCTGGAATGCGAAGGGCGTTTCGCCGGCCTCCCGCTCGAGGGCGGGGCCGTACTCGACGCCCTGGAAAACCCCCATGCCGGGCAGTCCGCGCGCATCGAGGAAATGAATGGGGGCGTTCGCGCGCAGGGAACGCGTCACCACCTCCTGCTGTTTCCGGTCGTCCGAGTCGTAGGCGAACCCTCCCGAGACCATGACCACGCTGTGCCGGCCGGGCTGCTTGACCAGCCAGTCGAGAGAGCGCAGGAGAACGCCGAAGGCGTCCTCGCGCCGATTGCGCGCGTCGTGCACCACTTCCGTCGCCCGGCTGCGGGCGGTGAGCGCCGCCTGGTCCGCGTCGAGGCCGGGGTTGAGGGCGATGAAGCGGAGCACGAGCCGGTTCAGCATGGTCGGATCGCCACGCTCGATCGCGAACGCCTCGGCGTCGGCCATGGGGAACATGTCCCGCGAGTCCGTCCTGCGCCCGTTGATCTTGTCCACCGCGGCTCCGAACAGCGCGAGGTTCCCCTGAACCTCGTTGGCCAGAGACACCTTCGACCAGGGGGCCACGAGAGCCAGCGCCCCGCTTCTTTCCGCGATGACGGAGATGAGCCTCTTGAGCGCCGGTCGCAGCCGGACCGCGTGCTGCGGTGAGAGCTGGCCGTCATCGACGAAGAGGACGGTGATGGCGGAGGGAGTCGGGGCGGGGGTGGGTGTAGAGGACGGAAAGGGCTCGACCACGACCTCCGCCGGGCCGGCGTCCACGGCGGCCGCAGCGCCGCCGAAAGCCGCGAAGGAGAGAATGGGGCGCTCCTTGCCGTCCTCCTTCACCACGAAATCGCCGGCCTTGAGCCCGGCCACCGTGTTGTCCGACTTGTCGGTCACGACGAAATCGACGAGGACCAGGTTCGTGCCCGCGGAGAAGACCGGGGGCCGTGGCCGATCCTGGGCACGCGCCGAAAAGGCCTGAAGGAGGGCGAGGCCGGCGAGAAGCACGCGGAGGCGGGACATCGGGCGAGATTAGTCCAGAACCGGCGGCGGACGGGCGGACGGGCGGACGCGGCGGCGTGGTCGCGCATCGGTCGGCCTCGGAAGTAGAGTCCACGCTGCGGACAGTCCTCATGAAGATCCGGTTCACCCTCGCGGCCCTGGCCCTCGTCCCCGCGTTCTGCATGGCCGCGTCGGCCCGCGCGGCCGCGCCCGCCGCGCCGCGCCCCCGGCTCATCTATGCCGGTGACGCCTACTTCCCGCCCTTCGAATACAAGGACGCGAACGGCGAAGCCCAGGGTTTCAACGTCCAGCTCGTCACGCTCGCCGCGAAGGAGTCGGGCTACGACATCGAGTTCCGGCTCGGCTCGTGGCCCGCTGCCGTCAAGAGTCTCGATGACGGCAAGGCGGATCTCGCCGCCGTCGCGTACTCCGGTGAGCGCGCGGAGCGATACGACCTGCTCTCGCCCATCTGGAACATGCACATGTCCCTGCTCTTCCCGCCCGGCCGGGACGCCTACCCGAATAACCTCGAGGAGCTTTCGGGAGAGAGAGTGGCGCTGCTCGAGCGCGGCCTGATCCACGAAACGCTGCTGAAGCTGCCCCAGGAGAAGCAGCCCAAGTACCGGCTGTGCGCCGATCAGTTCGAGGCGGTGCAGAAGCTCATCGCGGGAGAGGCGACCATGGTCGCGGGAAACGGGCTCGCCCTCCGTCACATCGCCGCGCAGTTCGGGCTTCGCGACCTGGTCGAGGTGGATGTGGCTTCGACCTCCTACTACCTCGTGGCCCTGAAAGGCCGCAGCGCGGACTTGAGCCGGTTCGTCGAGGCCATCGAGCGCATCCGCGCCTCGCCGCGGATGAGCAGCCTCGTGGAGAGCACGCTCACCGTAGCCCCGCCTCCCGTCCCCTTCACGAAGCAGGTGGAGAAATACGCCTACGCGGTGGTGGCGCTGATGCTGGTGGCGGCGGGGGCGTTCGTCTGGTCGGCCATGCTGCAGCGCGAGGTGCGCGCGCGCACCCTGGAGCTCGAACGCGGCCTGGCCGAGCGCCAGCGGCTCACCGCGGAGCGCGACCGCTTCTTCGAGGTCTCCCAGACCCTGCACGTGGTGCTCGACGCTCAAGGCGCGATACGCTGGGTGTCGCCCGCGGCGAAGCGCATCCTGGGCCGCGAGCCCGAGGAGTTCGTGGGCACCAGGGTCTGGGAGCACCTCGACATGGACCAGGAAGCGGCGCATCGCGAGGTCCTGCCGAGGCTCAAGACGGGAGCGAGCGACATCGAGGTGCGGCTCAAGCACCGGGACGGCAGCACGCGATGGACGCTGTGGAACGCCGCGCCCGATCCGCTGGGCGAGCTCGTGTTCGCGGCCGGCCTGGACATCTCCGAACGGCGCAAGGCCGAGCACCAGATCGAGCACCTCGCCTATCACGACGCGCTCACCGGCCTGCCTAACCGGCACCTGTTCGTGGATCGCCTGGACAACGCCCTCACCCGGGCCCAGCGCACGGAGGAGACGCTCGCCGTGCTCTTCGTCGACATCGACCACTTCAAGTCGATCAACGACTCGCTCGGCCATACCGCGGGCGACGTTCTCCTGCGCACCATCGCCCTGCGCCTCCGCTCGAGCCTCCGCACCGAAGACACGGTGGCGAGGCTCGGGGGCGACGAGTTCACCGTTCTCGTGAGCGGCCTCAAGGATCCAAACGATCTCCTCCGCCTCGCCCAGAAGATCCACTCGACCATCAAGGTGCCGGTCGACGTGGCCTCGAGGGAGCTCACGGTGTCGGCGAGCATCGGGGTGGGTCTGTATCCCCAGGACGGAGAGACCGCGGAACAGCTCCTGCGAAACGCCGACCTCGCGATGTACCGGGCCAAGGAACTGGGGCGCGACCGCACCCAGTTCTACACCGCGGCCATGAGCGCCCGCCTCCTCGAGCACATGAACCTGGAGGCGCGCCTGCGGCGGGCCCTGAGCGCGGGCGAGCTTTTCCTCGCCTACCAGCCCATCGTGCGGCTGCAGACCTCGGCCATCGAGGCGCGCGAGGCTCTCCTGCGCTGGCGTGACCCGGACCGGGGCACCATCCAGCCGTCTGAGTTCATCGGCATCGCCGAAGCCACCAACCTGATCTCGGACATCGGCCACCGCGTGATCGCGCTCGCCTGCGCCGCCGCCATCGCGCGGCCGGAGGCGGAGAGGGTCTCCATCAACCTCTCGGGGCGGCAGTTCCACGACCCGGGACTCCTCGACATCGTGGATCGCTCTCTGCGCGAATCGGGCCTCGCTCCCTCACGCCTGGAGTTCGAGATCACCGAAACCGTGGCCATGCAGGATCTCGAGCGGGCCGACCTGATTCTCGAGGCCCTGCACAAGCGGGGCATCCGGCTCCTGATGGACGACTTCGGCACCGGGCACTCCTCCCTCTCGAACCTGCGCCGCCTCCCGCTCCATGCGGTCAAGATCGACCGCTCCTTCGTCGCCGACCTCCCCGGCGAAACCCGGGCGCGCGGCATCGTCACCGCGATCATCGCCATGGCGCACCACCTCGGCCTCGAGGTCATCGCCGAAGGCGTCGAGACGGAGGAGCAGCTCGCGTTCCTCAAGGCGGAAGGCTGCGACTCCGCGCAGGGATTCCTGCTGGGCCGGCCCGAATGAGGATGGCGTGAACGATTCGCTCGCCGTCCCCGAGGGCGCTCCCACGCTCTCGGACCAGGTCTTCTCGCGAACCGCGGGCGCTCACCTGGTTTCGGGCAACGGCGTCAGGATCCTGAAGGACGCGCGGGAGAACTACCCGGCGTGGCTCGAGGCCATTCAAAAGGCGCGGCGCTTCGTGCACTTCGAGAACTACATCCTCCACGAGGACGCGGTCGGCCAGCGTTTCGCGGACGCCTTCATGGCCAAGGCGCGCGAGGGCGTGCCGGTGCGGCTCATCTACGACTGGATCGGCTGCATCGGGACGTCGCGGTCATTCTGGCGGCGGCTCCGGGCGGCCGGCGTCGACGTGCGCTCCTTCAATCCCCCGCGCCTCGATCAGCCTCTGGGCTGGATCGCGCGCGATCATCGCAAGTGCCTGGTCGTGGACGGCGAGATCGCCTTCGTCACCGGACTTTGCGTCGGGCAGGTCTGGGAGGGCCGGCCCGAGCGGGGCCAGGCGCCCTGGAGGGATACCGGCGTTTCCCTCCGCGGCCCCGCGGTCGCCGACGTGGCGCTTGCCTTCGCCGACAGCTGGTCCGCGCTCGGCGCCGCGCTTCCTGAAGAGGAGACGATTCTCCCGGAGAGCATCCCCGAGGCGGGCGACGTCGATGTCCGGGTGGTCGCCTCCACTCCGGGAGCCGCGAGCCTGTACCGGCTCGATCCGCTGGTGGCGTCCCTGGCCCGACGCACCCTGTGGCTGACCGACGCCTACTTCGCGGGCACCGCCATCTACGTGCAGGCGCTGCGCGCGGCCGCGGAGGACGGAGTGGACGTGCGCCTGCTCGTCCCGGGACCGGGCAGCGATATCCCGCTCGTGCAGGCGATCTCGCGCGCCGGTTATCGCGCCCTGCTTCGGTCGGGCGTGCGCGTCTTCGAGTGGAACGGCCCCATGCTCCACGCGAAAACCGCGGTCGCGGATGCCCGCTGGGCGCGCGTGGGCTCAACGAACCTCAACCTGTCGAGCTGGGTCGGCAACCGCGAGCTCGACCTCGTCATCGAGAACGAGGGGTTCGGCCAGGCCATGGAAGAGATGTTCGCCCTCGACCTCACCAACTCGACGGAGATCGTGCTCGAGCCGCGCCATCGCGTCCGGCCCGCCGGAGGGGTTCGCGTGCGCCGTCCGCCTCGCGCGGGAGGCAGCGCCGCCCGCGCCGCCGCCGGGGCCCTGAGAATCGGCAACGCCATCGGGTCCGTCCTGTCGGCGCGGCGCGTCCACCATCCCACCGAACGCGGCCTCATGACCCAGGGCGCCCTTGCCCTCCTGATCGTGGCGTTCATCGGATTCGGCTGGCCACGATTGCTCGCGTGGCCCTTGAGCCTCCTGTGCGTCTGGTTCGCCCTCGCCCTTCTCGCGCGCGCCCTGCGGCGACGCCGGACGGCGGCGCCGTCCGGGCCCGATCCGCGCTCACACCCAGCTTCATGAGATTCCGCGTCCTCTCCTACAACATCCACCGCGCCATCGGCGTCGATCGCCGCTTCCGGCCCGAGCGCATCGTCGCCATCATCGACAACTACAAACCGGACATCGTCCTGCTCCAGGAGGTGGACGAAGGAGCGCCCCGATCACGGGAGCTCGATCTCGCCCGCGAGCTCGCCGTCGCCTTGAACTTCCCGTACCGCGCGGTCGGCCACAACGTCACCCTCCGGAAGGGCCGCTACGGCAACGCCACCTTGAGCCGGTACCCGATTCTCTCGGAACGCAACATCGACCTCACCATCGACCTGTGGAAGCGGCGGGGCTGCCAGCACACGGCCATCGAACTCCGGGACACGGACGGCCATGGCCATCATCATCAGCGCCGGCTCGACGTCTTCAACCTCCACCTCGGCCTCTCCGCGGGGCAGCGCGCGCGACAAGTGGAGCTTCTCGCCCGCTCGCGGGAGATGACAGCACTTCCCCCTTCCGCGGCATGCCTGGTAGGCGGGGACTTCAACGACTGGCGTTCGCTGCTCGTGCCCTTTCTCACCGGGGGCATGAACTTCCGGTCGGCGACCGATTCCGCCACGGGCCGGCCCCTGCGCACCTACCCCTCGTTCTTCCCGAGAGGTCCCCTCGACCGCATCTACTACCGGGGCCCGCTCGCGCTGCTCGGCGCGTCCCGCTGCCGGCTCAGGCTCTCACGCCTCGCGAGCGACCACCTCCCCATCGTGGCCGATTTCGAGATTCGCTGACCGCGCTCAACGCGGCACCCGGCCGTTGCGCTGGAACCACCACTTCATGCACTTGTGCCCGAAGTCCACGGGTTCGCAGAACATGAGCGGGCAGCCCCCGACGATGGACTCGATGCCTCGCGCCGCGCACTCCTTCACGGCTTCTTCGGAGACGCTGCCCTCGCCGATCGAACGATGGAACCAGACCCGTCGGATGCCGAGATCGGCGCACTGCCGCACCACTTCGACCGAGGCCCCGGGCGCGGTCGCGATCATCACTCCGTCGATCGGCCCCGGTACGGCGGCAAGGTCGCGATAGCAGGCTTCGCCCTCGACTTCCGTGGCTTTCGGATTGACCGGGAACACCTCGTAGCCGGAAGTCTTCAGCCGGCGGAAGATGGCGTTCGCCGGCTGTGCCCGGTCCCGCGAAACACCGGCGACGGCGATGCGTCGACCCTGGAGAAACAAGGCGATGGAGTCCGGGATCCGGGTCATGGGGATGGTCCTCCCTGGGGGACGCCGCCCGGAGGTCTGAGTTTCCGGGGAGTCCCAATGTAGGGGAGGCGCCGGGCCGATCTCAATGACGCAAATGCTTCACGGCCCCTCGGGGCTAGCGCCAGATGGGGAAGGGATCGATGGGCGTACCGCCCCACCACTGATCCTTCTTCTCGACCCGGGCAATGGCGAAGTGAAGGTGCGGGGAGTTCCGGGGAGCGTTTCCCGTGGTGCCCACGTAGCCCAGAACCTGGCCGCGCCGGATCGTCTGCCCTTCAACGAGGCCGGGGGCATACTCCTGCAGGTGCGCGTAGTAGTACACGAAGCGGCGTCCCGCGCTCCATTCGTAGACCGCGATGCCGCCCGCGACGCTTGTCGCCAGGCGGGCGACGGATCCATCGGCGACCGCGACCACGTCGGAGTGGCGCGGAGCCATGATGTCCACGGCGTGGTGGAGGCGTTCTCCCCTCGCGTCGTTGAAGGTGTCAGCCATGGCCGAGGACGACACCGCGGGAACCGGAAAAAGGAGGTCGCGGGGCTCATCGCCCCCAACGGCCCCGAAGGTCTCGGCCCTCACTCCCTGCCGGTCGCTCGCCATGACGCAAAGGACGAGAAGCAGAGGGCCGCCCAGGAGGCCCGTCTTCAGAAGGGCCCCGGCGCTCTCCGCCCGCCGTCTCAGCCGGCTCATGGCTCCCGACCTTACCGGAGGCAGGCGTACGCGGCTTGTATCATCGCGGTCCGTGACCCTCCGTCGATTCCTCGCGTGGTCCCTCTATGCGCTGGCGGTGGCCCTGACCTTCGAAGGCGTGGCGCGCCTCGCTCTCTCGAGCCCGCGGATGCGCGAAGGCCTGTTCACGAACGACGACGCGTCGTGGCGGCTGCAGTGGGCGGCGCGGCAGGCGGAGCAGAAGGGACTGAACTACGTTCTCGACGACTGGAGCCCGAGCCGGGGCTGGACCCTCAAGCCCAACCTCCGCGACGTGCCTTTTCGAGGCAAGGTGGTGAACTCGAACTCGAAGGGCATTCGCGGAGTTGCGGAGTTCGCCTACGAGAAGCCCCCGGGCGTCACGCGCATCGTCGTGCTGGGCGATTCGTTCACCTTCGGCGAGGAGGTGGGCGACGACGACACCTACTCCCATCATCTCCAGAACCTGATCCCGAACTCCGAGGTGCTGAATCTCGGCATCCACGGCTACGGCCACGACCAGATGCTCCTCTACCTGCAGGAGGAGGGACTCAAGTACCGGCCGGACATCGTGCTTTTGGGTTTCATGCCCGACGACATGGAGCGGAACGTCCTCTCGTTCCGCGACTACGCCAAGCCTCACTTCGCGGTGAAAGACGGGCGGATGGAGCTGACGACGGGGCCCATTCCCCGGCCCGAGGAGACGCTGGCCGCGGAAAAGTGGAGGTCCAGGTTCCTCGACCTCCTCACCATGGCGAGATCGCGCTACGAGTGGAGATCGGGCCGGACATCCGCGACCACGAAGGAACTCACGGCCGCGATCCTGGACGCCATGAAAGCAGCGAGCGAGACGGCGGGCGCCCGAGCGGTGTTCGCCTATCTGCCCGTGTACGGCGAGATTCCTCGCACGGACGAGGGCATGACGGCCCGAGAGCGCGCCTTCTTCTCCTACTGCAAGGACCGCGGCATCGCGAGCCTCTACATCCAGCCGGCCTTCCGCGCGAAGGCGAGGCGGGGCGTGAAGTTCAAGACCACGGGACACTGGGGGCCGCTCGAGCACGAGACGGCGGCGGAAGGGCTCAAGGACGAACTGGTCGCGAAAGGGTTGCTCCGTGGCCCGGCGCCGGCCATCGCGTCCGGCTCTTCGGCATCCTCCTCGCAGTAACCGGCCGCGAGCGGCCGGCTGGTCGCAGGAGAAAGGAGCCGGGAAACCGCCCGCTACGGGATCAGCCCGAGGGCGACTTCCACCGCGGTCTTGAGGCCGAGGCCCACGATTGCCGCGGTCAGAGCGATGGCGGGCGCGCGGCCCCAGCGTGATTCGACGCGGGCCATGAGGCCTCCGAGGCCAACCGCCACCGGCAGCATCACGTAGTAGTGATGCTTGAGAAGGAAGTTGAAGAACAGATCGATGCCGCTCACGAAGAACAGGATGCCCATCCAGGAGAGCAGGATGAGACGGTCCCACGACCTCGGAAGGCGAAGGAGGCTGAGCGCGCCGA
>JAIBCN010000106.1 GCA_019694155.1 Vicinamibacteria bacterium
TGAACGCCTCGCTCATGCGGCTTCGTTCGAGGAAGCGCCGACCCGAGGAGTCGATCGAGGAGCTGCTTCCGGCCTTCAAGGACGACGGCCATGCGCGCATCGAGCCCCGGGACTTCTCGCCCTCCGCCCTCCAACGGGTGGAATCGCGTGAGACACGCGAGTTCGTTCGAAGCTGCATCGACCGCCTGCCCGACATCTATCGCGTGGTCCTGCTGCTCCGCGACATCGAGGAGATGGACACGTCCGAAGCCGCGGAGGTCCTGGGCGTGACCGAGGGCGTGGTCAAGGTCCGCCTGCACCGTGCCCGGCACGCGCTGCGGCGGCTTCTCGCGGATCGCTTCGAGGAGGGCGCCCGATGATGATGACCTGCCGTGAGCTGTACGGCTTCCTGGACGACTTCCTGGACGGGGTTCTCGACGCTCTGACGCGGCAGACCTTCGAACGCCACCTCGACCGGTGCTCGGCGTGCCGGAAGTACCTCGCCTCGTATCGGACCACGATCGAGGTCGCCCACGACGCCGAGTGCGCGGACGCACCCGCCCGGGCGGAGGCGCCCGAGGCCCTGATGCTCGCGATCCTCCACGCCCGCACCGCGGCGTTCTCGCGACAGCCGCCCGAGTGACGAAGCGACACGGAGCGCTCGCGGCGCTCGCGCTGCTGGCCTTCGCGGCCTCCGTGCAGCCCGCGCGATACGACCTGGCGCCGGAGTTTCCCTCGCAGGATCCGAAGGCATGGATCGGTCCGCCGCAAAGCCTCAAAGCCCTTCAAGGCAAGGTCGTCATTCTCGACGTGTGGACGTTCGGCTGAATCAACTGCGTGAACACGATCCCCTGGGTCAGGGAGATGGAGAAGCGATACGGCGACAAGGGCCTGGTCATCGTGGGCGTGCACACGCCCGAGTTCGATCGCGAGAAGAAGCGCGCGAACGTCGAGGCGGCGATTCGTGAGCACGGCCTCGGTGCGCATTCGCATTTCCTCGACAACCACATGGACTACTGGCGGGCCCTGAACAACGAGTACTGGCCGGCGATCTACGTGGTGGATGGACAAGGACGCATCCGCGATCGCGCCTTCGGCGAAGTCCATGTCGGAACCGGCCAGGACAAAGAGCTCTCTCGCCTGGTGGGGAAACTGCTCGAAGAGGCGCGAAGTCCGAGGACTTGAGACCCGCTGCGCGGTCAGCGGGCGGTCATCAGACCGCAGGCCTCAGGGGAGCCCGCGTCGCAGGTGGACTTGAGCAGCATTCGCGCCCGGTCGCGATCAGCGACGAGGCCGGTTCGACTCAGGAACTGAGCCAGACCAATGCATGCTTCGGGTACCTTCTCCGCGCACAAGGACTCGAGGACCTTCCGAGCCCTGCCGGCGCTCGCCGTTCCGCTCAGACCCTGAACCTCCAGCACGGCGAGACGGGCGCAGCCGGGCTTATCGCCAAGGTCGCAAGCGGTCTTGTACAGGCCCAGCGCCTTCTTCCGGTCGCGTGCGACACCGAAGCCGCCGTCGTACAGCGATCCGAGCGATACGCATGAGGTCGACTGCTTCTCCGCGCACGCCGCCTCCAATGCGGGAACCGCGCGGGCGCAGGCGGCGTCGTTGCGATTCGCGAAGCAGTCGGTGATGGCGGAAGCATCGGCGGAGTCGGTTCGCGCCTGACCGAGACTGACGCGGTCGGTTCCGGCAGCCGCGCGGGCCGCTCCGAACGCTCCCGCGGGAGGGGGGCCGAACTGGCTTGGGTAGGGCTTCGAGCCCGTCGCCTGCGCGCGTTTGTTCCTGGTCGCGAAGGTCTGGAACTCCTGGACGCGCTGCTTCTGGGTAGGAAGCTTCGCGAGGGCGAGCGCCTTCTTCGCGGTGGCGGTGGCCGCATCCGTCTGCTTCGCGTTCCACTGCGCCCGGGCAAGGGCCATCTGTGAGTACACATCCGCGGGCGCCGCGGTCGCGCCCCGCTGTGCGTTCTCCAGCGCCGCGGGGAAGAGGCCAAGGTCGCCCTGGACTTCCGCGAGGTAGGAGAGCGTGTTTGCGTCCTGCGGCGAGAGATCGCGCGCGGTTTCGAGGAGCTTCTGCACCGAGAGCAGCAGAGGTTTCGCCATCGGGCGCGACCACTGGAGCTGGGCAAGGCGGTAGTAAAGGCTCGCGTTCTTCGAGCCAAGTTGAATGGCGGCGTCGATCGCTCTCCTGGACTCGGCGGAGCGCTGCTCGCGCTCGTAGAGCACCGCCTCGATCTCGAGCGGCCGGGCCAGGGTCGGGTCCGCCGCCTTCACCTGGCGCAGCAGACCCCGGGCGTCCACGGGGCGATTCAGGTCGAACAGCACCTCGGCGCGAAGCATCAAAGCCTCGGCGACGGGAAGCGGCCGAACCGTAAAACCGGCCGTCGTGATCGTTGAGTCCGCGGGGAGCTTCAACGGCTGGAACTTCTTCGCCGCCACGTATTTTGGAAAACCCGGATAGAGAGCGGTGACCTTCGCAAGCGCCGCCTGGATGGCCGGCGCTGGCTCGTTCGCGGCCAGGGCCTGCAGCAACGCATCGAGGAGGCCCGCGTTGCGGCCGCTGTCGCCCACGAGCAGGTAGTGGACGAAGAGGCCGCTCATCGCGTCGAAGCGCCGGTCAGCCGCGCGGCCCTCGCGAAAGAACTCGGAGGAGGCAGGCGCGGAGAGCAGGGAGCCTTCGCCATCGCTCGCCGTCATCCGACCTGCCTGGATCTCCTTGTCCTTCACCACCGTGTCCGAGAGAAAGGCGGCGAGGCCTCGGGATAGCCAGAGGGGCGCGGATTTCCCGAGAGACCGCTCCACCAGGAAACTCGCCCGGCCGCGATAGAAGCCGCGAGTGGGACTGCGATCCTTGTCGGCGGTCTCCGGCAGGTCGGTGCGCAGGGCGCCGGTGTGCTGGGCGCCCCCTCCAAGATACGACGAGAACGCGTTGTCCTTTTCCGCGTCGGTGGTGTCGGGGGCCATCGAGCGCACCATGACTTCGTCGGTGGATGCAAAAACGATGAGCGGCGTCTCGTCGACTCCCTTGATCCAGGGAAATCGCCGCTGGACGGCGCGATCGAACTGCGCGATCTGAAGTGCGGCCTTCCGGCCCGCCTTCTCGCCGGAGTCGGTGACCACGCGGACCACGCTCGGTGGCGCGGAGATCTCGAGCCATTGGGGGGCGGGCGGGGTCTCCCCGAGGAGGGCGAGGAGGAAGAGGGTTGTCAGCACCGGAGATCCGGACGCTGAGACAAGGCAGTCATTTCATGCCCAGAGCTTTGGTGAGAAAGGCCCACTGGTCGGCCCGTTCTTCGATGATCTTGGTCGTGGGCTTGCCCGCGCCATGGCCGGCCTTGGTCTCGATGCGCGTAAGCACCGGCGCGTTCCCCTTCTGCGCGGCCTGCAGCGCCGCGATGAACTTGTGCGAATGCGCGGGCACCACACGGTCATCGTGGTCGCCCGTGGTCACGAGGGTCGCGGGGTAGGCCACACCGCTCTTGATGTTGTGCAGCGGCGAGTACCTGAGCGCCACCTCGAAGTCCTCCTTGATGTCGGGATCGCCGTAGTCCGACTTCCAGGCCCAGCCGATGGTGAACTTGTGATAGCGGAGCATGTCCATCACACCCACCGCGGGGAGGGCGGCGCCGAAGAGATCCGGGCGCTGGGTCATGCAGGCGCCCACGAGCAATCCCCCGTTGCTGCCGCCGCCGATCGCGAGCTTCGGAGTCGAGGTGTACTTGTTCGCGATCAGCCATTCGGCGGCGGCGATGAAATCGTCGAACACGTTCTGCTTGTTCTTGAGCCGGCCCGCGTCGTGCCACTCCTTGCCGTACTCGCCGCCGCCGCGCAAGTTGGGCTGGGCATAGACGCCGCCCATCTCCATCCACACGATGTTCGCGGGGGAGAAGGCGGGCTCGAGAGAGATGTCGAAGCCTCCGTAGCCGTAGAGATAGGTGGGGTTCTGCCCGTTCAACACCAGGCCCTTCTTGTGCACGATGAACATTGGGATCTTCGTCCCGTCCTTGCTCGGGTAGAAGACCTGCTTGATCTCGAAGGCGCCCGGGTCGAAGCCGACCGTCGGTTGCTTGAAAACGGCGCTCGCCTTCGTGGCGAAGTCGTATCGGAAGGTCGTGGTCGGATAGTTGAATGACGTGAAGGCGTAAAAGGCGTCCTGGTCCTTGCGCCTGCCCGATAGTCCCGCGATCGAACCTATGGCGGGCAGCGCCACCTCGCTCTCGGGCTTTCCGTCGAGCGAATAGAGCCTGAGCTTCTCGTGCGCATCGACTCGCCACACCGTCACGAAGCGGTTGGCGATGAGAGAGGCGGAAGAGAGCACGTCGCGGTTCGCGGCCTGGGCGATGAGAGTCTTCCATGCAGCCGGCTCGGGCTTCCCTTTTTCGATCGCCACCACACGGTATCGGGGCGCGTCCTTGTCCGTGACCACGTAGAACACAGCGCCGTCGTTGCCCACGACGTTGTAGGACGCGTCGAACTTGTCGAGGAACGGCTCGATCTTCCCGTTCGGGTCGCTGAGGTCCCTCAGGAACAGCCGGTTCTCACGATTCGTCCCCTCCGACTGATAGATGAGAAGCCAGCGGCCGTCTTCGGTGACGTCGGCGCCGAAGCCCCAGTCGGGCTGATCCGGGCGTTCGTAGACGAGCTCGTCCTTCTCCTGCCCGGTTCCGATGCGATGGAAGTAGACCTTCTGGTTCTTGTTCACTGCCTTGAAGGCCTCGCCCTGGTCCTTCGGGGCGTCGTAGCGCGAGTAGTAGAAGCCGGTCCCGTCCTTCTTCCAGGCGGCTCCCGAGAATTTCGACCACTTGATCGTGTCCTGGAGGTCCCGGCTCGTCGCGACATCGCGCACCTTCCACTCCATCCAGTCCGAGCCGGAGGCGGAGGTGGCGTAGGCCATGTGCTTTCCGTCCTCGGAGAAGCTCACTCCGGAGAGGGCGACGGTGCCGTCGGTGGACAGCGCGTTCGGATCGAGAAGGACCTCGGGAGGCGCGTTCAGCGATGCGGCCTTGTAGATGACCGCCTGGTTCTGCAGCCCGCTGTTCTTCGAGAAGATGGTCCACGCGCCCTCCCGGCTCGGGACACCGTACCGTTCGTAGTCCCAGAGGCGGGTCAGTCGTTCGCGAATGGCCGCCCGCCTCTCGATCTTTTCGAGAAAGGCGAAGGTGACTTTGTTCTGCGCCTCCACCCAGGCCGCGGTCTCCGCGCTGTTGGGATCCTCCAGCCACCGGTAGGGATCGGCGATGGTGTGTCCGTGGAGGACCTCGACCACGTCTCCCTTCTTCGTCTGGGGATAGGCGATGGGTTCGTTCTGAAAGGCTTCGGCTGCGGTCATGGACACCAGGGTGAGAAAGGACGCGGCGATGGGAATGCGAGAGTTCAAAACGACCTCCTTGGAGCGCGGAAAGGGATTATCGAGGGTCGACGCCCTTCAGGCCGAAAAGAGCGGGCAGGGCTTCGGCGCTTCTCGCCTGGACGAACCGATGGAAGCGCGCGGTGTTGTCCGCGGGCTCGGCGTTCACCAGAAGGGTCGAGGCGCCGAGACTCCGGGCGAGGTTCACGAGGCCTGCCGCGGGCCACACCGCGCCGGAAGTGCCCACCGCCATGAAAACAAAGGGGCCACCCGCGGCACGACGCATGAACGCGTCGATCGCCTGCATGTGAGCGGGGTCGAGCATCTCGCCGAACCACACGATGTCCGGCCGCAGCAACGCCTCGCGTCCCCGGCCCGCGCAGCGATCGCAGGTGGGCAGCGTCCGCTCGAAGTAGGTGGCGTGATCGTCGAAAGGCTGCAGGTCGCAGCTCGAACACTTGGTCCTGAACAGACTGCCGTGGATCTCGATCACGCGCTCCGAACCGGCCCGCTGGTGGAGCCCGTCGACGTTCTGGGTGACGAGCAGGAAGCGGTCTTCGAGCCGCTTCTCCACTTCGGCCAGAGCCCGGTGACCCGCGTTCGGCTCCACCGTCTTCGCCTGCTCCCGCCGAAGGGAATAGAACTTCCACACGAGGGCGGGATCGCGGACGAACCCGTCCGGCGAGGCCACGTCCTCGACCCGATGCTGTTCCCACAGGCCGTTCGAGTCGCGGAAGGTGGCGAGGCCGCTCTCCGCGGAGACGCCGGCGCCGGTGAGGACGAGAAGGCGAGCGCCCTCGAGGTCGACCGGTTGAAGGGAATTCATGACGTGGGCGGCCGCGCGCCTCGAAATCTGAGGACCTACTTGGTGCGAACCCGCACCACGAGCGCGCTCACGTGCTGGAGGCTCACGTCCGCATCGAAGAAGTCTGCTCCCGTCAGTTCCGACAGATGAGCGATCTCGTCCGTGACTTCACGGAGAACGCCCTCCAGTTCGTGGCCGCCGCTCAGTTTGAGCTTGACGCGGGCTCCGATGTGCTTCGCCAGAACCGTCTTCATCTGTGTCCCTTCCATCTCCGCACCTCAGTTCTTTGCGGGTCGCAATCTAGCAGCGTCTTGGAGCATCGCCACCCGCGGAATGGGTCGCTCGTCAGTTCTTCCACCAGCTGTCGTTGCCGATCGAGTAGCGCGGCCAGTCCTTGTAGTCGAAATGCCACCACTCGGCGTCGTAGACGCTGAAGCCTTCGTGTTCCATGGCCTGGCGCAGCAAATCGCGCAGCGCGCGCTGTCTCGATGTGCCGCCGGCGTAACCGGGATAGGAGCGCGGCGACATTTCGTCGTAGCCCCCGGTCATCTCCACCGCCTTCTTCGTCTTGAGGTCGAAGAGCGTGAGGTCGATGGCGCAGCCGCGGTTGTGCTTCGATCCTTGGGCCGGGTCGGCCACGAAGACGCGTGAGGCTTCGGGCGTCGCGTTCCAGAAGACCCAGGTGACGAACCAGGGCCGGTAGCCGTCGTGGAGCATCAGGCCATAGCCCGCGGCCTTGAGCGCCCGATGGGCGCGCACCAGGGCCAGCGCGGCCGGACGCTGGAGGCGAACCTGGGCCTTCCCGTATACCGGCGTCGCCAGGAAGTTGGCGGTGGTGGCGTAGCGGACGTCCAGGGCGACCGATTTGTCGAGGGAGCGGACATCGACAAGATCGCTGGGCAGGAAGTCACCGGTCTCCTTCGGGGGAGAAAGCGACCGGGCTTCCTTCGCCAGCTCCGCAACGGGGCGAAGCGGCTCGATCCTGAAGACACCCTCGGCTCCTCCATAGTCGCGTCTGGGAAGAAAGGCGCTGCCGATCGAGATGCCCTGAATCACGGACTGAACCGCCAGGCCTTTCACCTTGGCCGCGGGAACGCCCCGATCCACACGGAACTCGCCGAGCTGCGCCGTGGCGTACCGGTCTCCTCCCATCTCTCGCGCCGGCTCAAACGACCGGCCATCCATGCTGACTTCGAGCGAGCCGTTCATCTCGCGTACGACGAGCCGGGCCTGACCTTCCCCGTACTCCCCCACGATCGCCTCGACCGCGGGTGACGGTTTCCGCGGAAGCGCCGCCGGCTGGGCGAAGGCGAGGGCGGCGGCGAGCGCGGAGACGACGGCGGCGGAGAACCCCCTACCTCCGGAAATCGCCACTCTTCCCCCCGGTCTTCGACTCGAGCCGTATGTCGCCGATCACCATCTTCTTGTCCGCGGCCTTGACCATGTCGTAGATGGTGAGGGCCGCGACGGAGACCGCGTGAAGAGCTTCCATCTCCGCACCCGTCTGCCCCTTCGTCTTCACGGTCGAGGTGATCTCGAAGCCGAAGGGGCGCGGAATGATCACGACATCGACCTGGGAGAGGAGAAGCGGATGACACATGGGTATGGCGTCGGAGGTGCGCTTCGCCGCCTGGATCCCCGCGAAGCGCGCCACCGCGGTGACCGGGCCCTTCTCCAGGCTGTGCTCGCGCACCAGGGCCATGGCCGCCTTCGAGATGTTGATGCGGCCGGAGGCCTTCGCTTCACGGACGGTCTCGGCCTTGTCGGTGACGTCGACCATCCGGGCGCGGGAGTTCTTCCCGACATGGGAGAGCTTCGGGGCGGGCCTGGGGGCGGCTTTCCGGGGGCGCGGAGTGGGCATGGCTTAGACCTCGAGGAAGGAGGAGAGCGGGTAGACGGGAATTCGTTCACCGGCGGCGGCGCCTGTTCGATCGGGTTCGAGAACGGCGAGTGCGTTCGCGACCGAGTGAGCGACGATATCGCCCGAGCCCTGCGTTCGGATCGGCTGAGCGTAGAGCCCGTCCTCGCCGCGGGTCACGCGCACCGGCAGGTAGTTGCGGCGATTCGATCGGTTGGCGAGAGGCCCGTCGAGAGTGGCCTCGAGCATCGGCCGCCGGAAGGCGAGGGCCGACTGCATCTTGAGAAGCGCGGGGCGAGCGAAGAGTTCGAACGTCACCTGGGCCGAGACGGGATTGCCGGGCAGGCCGAAAACCAGGGTCGTGCCCTTCGTGCCGAAGACGAAGGGTGCGCCCGGTTTCACCCGTACCGCGGTGACATGGAGTGTGACGCCGAGTTCTCCAAGTGCTGTCTCCACGAAATCGAAATCGCCCGCGGAAACGCCGCCGGAGAGAACAATCGCGTCGTGGTTTTCGTCAAGCGCGCGGGCGATGGCGTCGCAGGTCTTCCTCGGATCGTCGGACACGATGCCGAAATCGGAGGTCACGCCGCCGGCCTCGTGAATCGCGGCCAGCAGCGCGGGGCCGTTGGCGTTGCGAATCTGGGCGGCGTTCGGAGGGGTCCGAGGATTGACGACCTCGTCGCCGGTCACGATCACCGCGACGCGAGGCCGCCTCGAGACGAGCGGCTCGATCTGCCCCACGGAAGCGAGCACTGCGAGGTGGGCGGCGCCGATGCGCACTCCCTCGCGCAGCAGAACGCTGCCGGCCTTCGCTTCCGACCCGCGCGGGACGATGTTCTGACCCGAAGTCACGGGGATCTCGAGAAGCACCTCCGGGTCGCCCGAAGAGGCGCTCTCGATCCTGGTGCGCTCGACCTGAACCACGGAGTTCGCACCTTCGGGCACCGGCGCGCCGGTCATGATGCGCATGGCCTCACCCGCGCCCACCGGGCGATCCGACGAGACCCCGGCCCGGATCTCGCCGGCCACCCTGAGCCGCGTCCCGGCCTCTCCCGCGTCCTCCGCGCGAACCGCGAAGCCATCCATGGCCGCGCGATCGAAAGGGGGCAGGTCGCGATCCGCGAGCACGTTGGCCCGGAGGATGCGCGACAGAGCGCTTTCGAGGACGACGGCCTCGGCGCCCAGGGTGGGGACGCGTCCCCAAACGGCAGCCTGCGCCTCGTCCACCGTGATCATCAAGGACCAATCGTACCCTTGGGGGCTCGTCGCCGCTCCGGGAGCCGGGATGGACGGAGCCCGGACGGTATGCTGTCCGGTTATGAGCGTCACGAGACATGTCTTCGAGAACGGATTGACGCTTCTCGTCGAGCCCCTGGCCCAGGTCCATTCCGTCGCCATCGGCGTGTTCGTCCGACGCGGCTCGCGGCACGAGAGCGATACCGAGCGAGGTCTCGCTCATTTCATCGAGCACCTGGTCTTCAAGGGCACGGCCTCGCGGAGCGCGGAGCAGATCGCCATGGACGTCGACGCCATGGGTGGACACATGGACGCCTTCACCTCGAAGGAGTACGCGGCCTTCCACCTGCGGGTCCTCGACACCCATGTGGACCGCTCGGCGGAGATCCTCGCGGACATCCTGGTCAATCCACGCTTCGACAAGTCGGACCTCTCCAAGGAGAAGACGGTCATCCTGGAAGAGTTCGCCATGGTGGACGACACGCCCGACGACATCCTGGGCGAGATGTTCGCGCAGAAGCTCTGGCCCGACCACCCCATCGGCCGTCCCATCCTCGGAACCCGGAAGGCGCTCAAGGCCTACAAACAGGAAGGCGTGCGGCGCTTCTTCAAAAAGGTCTACGTTCCCTCGAACCTGATCCTCGCAATCGCCGGCCGCATCACGGAGAAGCGGGCGGTCGAGCTCGCCACCCGGCTCTTCAGTTCCATTCCGAGCGGACGCGTGGGGGCGAAGAGCAGCCGGCCGTTCACCCATCACGGCCTGATCACGAAACACAGGAAGACCCTGGCCCAGACCCATCTCTGCCTCGGCGCCCAGGGGCCCTCCTCGACCCACGCGGACCGTTTCACGGGCCACGTGCTGGGCACGGTCCTCGGGGGCAGCATCTCGTCGCGCCTCTTTCAGAACGTGCGCGAGAAGCGCGGCCTCGTCTACTCGATCTCCGCGGGCCTCTCCAGCTTCATGGACACCGGCAGCCTCTCGATCTACGCCGCGACGTCAAAGGACCGCGTCGACAC
The DNA here is from genome assembly GCA_019694155.1 of Vicinamibacteria bacterium. Classification (GTDB taxonomy): domain Bacteria; phylum Acidobacteriota; class Vicinamibacteria; order Fen-336; family JAGNNV01; genus JAGNNV01. Next base: position 10,245 of record JAIBCN010000106.1, read on the forward strand.
CGTCTTGTCCCTCATCACCGACGAGGTCAAGCGGCTCCTCGACGAGGCGGTTCCCCAGGACGAGCTGCAGCGCGCCAAGGACAACCTGAAGGGCGGTCTCATGCTCTCCCTCGAAGGCACGGGCTCGCGCATGAGCAACCTGGCCCGGAACGAGATCTACTTCCAGCGCACGGTTTCGCCCGACGAGACCCTCGAGTCCATCGACGCCGTAACGAGCGCCGGCGTCATGAAGCTCGCGAGGGAGATCTTCGGCCAACCGCAGACCCTCGCGGTCATAGGGAATCTGAAGGGCGCGAGGCTCCGCATCCCGAACCTGGCCTAGGGACGAAGACGGACCGCCCTGACGCGAGCCCAGCGCCGTCCGCAACATGGCCCGCCAGGGGCTGCAGGTAAGACGGCACGTATACTGCCGCCCATTGGAGCCTGATCCGCCGGCCCGCTCACCGACTCGTCGAGACCCTCGCCAGGAGCCGCGAGGCGGGCGCTCGAATCGATGGGACGCCGTGTTTGGTCGTCTTGGACTCGCGGCCGCCTCCCTCACTGTCGGGCTCTCGATCCTGTTCGCCGACGTGGTGCTGACGGGCGGCGCCGCGCCGTCACCGCGAGATCCGCTGACGGGGTTCGGCCTCCTGACGAGCGACGGACGCGAGATCGTCCGTCCAGACAGCGGGCTACGCTTCCTCCACACTCCCGGCACGGTGTACGAGAACGAGCCCCTGCAGCGCGTCGGACCCTACCGAGTGAATTCGCTCGGGCTCCGCGGGCCGGAGATCGGAAGCGGCGCGGCCCGGCCTCGGATCATCGTCGCGGGCGGCTCGGCCGCGTTTGGCCTCGACGTAAACGAGCAGGACACACTGGCGGCGGCGCTCGCCGCCCGCCTGCCGTCAGCCGAGGTGCTGAACGCGGGGGTCGTCGGCTACGTGAGCAAGCAGGAGCTGGCCTTGTTCGTGGCCCGGCTCCTGGAACTGAAACCGGACGTCCTCGTGGCATTCGACGGGTGGAACGATCTCTACGACAGATACTGGTGGGAGATCCTCGGTGCTCCAAATGGGGCCTACCGGGACGTCAACGTCGTTTTCAACCAACTGGAACAACGCCTGGTCGACTACGAGCGGATCCAAAGCAGCCCCGCCAGGGCCGTTTTGGCCGCGGCCGATACGATCGCCCGCGGGAGCACGCTCCTCACTGCAGCCGCCTCCCGGTTGCGCCGGGGACCTCCCGAGCCGCGTGAGCCGGGCTGTTGCTGGGTCGAGTCCGTCGAGGCCGCGTATGTCTCGAACATGCTTAAGGTGCGTGACGTCGCGCAATCACGCGGATGCCGTCTCATCGTCGTCGTGCAGCCGGAGTTGGGACAGACCCTCGATCACATTGAACTCCGGCGCAGAGCGTCGGATCACCCGGACTTCGACGCCCAAGATCGCTACTGGGTACGCTTCCCGGACCGGTATCTGGAATTCCGACGCCGAGTCGTGCCGGCGCTCGCTGCGGCCGGGGTCATGGTGGTCGATGGCTCAGACGTGCTTCGCGACGAGACGCCTTCCCAAGGACCGATATTCCTCGACCCCGTGCACCTGTCGCGCGAGGGGTACGCTGTGATCGCCGGCAGCGTCGCCGCCCATATCTCGACTCTCTCGGCGCACCGGGCAGGAGAGTCCCTGAGCAGCGCAGCTCTCCACCGCTAGGCAGGGCGAAGCCGAGACGGCCGAGCCACGATCAAGACGGGCCTCACTTCTCGCCGCGCGGATCCGGACCCAGCTTTCGCTCGCTACGAGAGCAGCAGTTCGATGTCTTCGCGCTTGAGCGAGGCGATGGAGCCCTTGTCCTCGCCGAGGAGTGTCTCGACCAGCTCCCGCTTCTTCTCCTGCAGCTCGAGGACCTTCTCTTCCACGGTGTCCCTCGCCACCATGCGGTAGGCGAAGACCGGCTTCGTCTGGCCGATGCGGTGGGCGCGGGCGATCGCCTGCATCTCGACCGCGGGGTTCCACCACGGGTCGAGGATGAAGACGTAGTCGGCGGCGGTGAGGTTCAGGCCCAGGCCGCCGGCTTTGAGGCTGATGAGGAAGAGGGACGTCTTCGGGTCGGACTCGAACTGCTCGACGACGGTCTTGCGATCGCGGGTGCCGCCGTCGAGGTAGACGTGGTTGAGACCGAGTTCCTCGACTCGCGGACGAAGCAGGGCGAGGTAGGAAGTGAACTGGGAAAACACGAGGGCCTTGTGTCCCTCGGCCGCCACCTCCTGCAGACGGGGCAGCAGGGCTTCGACCTTCGCGTCCTTGAAGTCTTTCCGGTTCGGGTCGATGAGACCGGGGCTGCAGGCCACCTGGCGCAGCCGCAGGAGAGCCTCGAGGACCTGGATGCGGCTCTTCGAAAGCCCCTGGGTCTCGAGAAGCGCGGTGATCCGGAAACGGTAGTGCTCCTTCATCTCCTCGTAGAGCTTTCGCTGCTCGACGCCGAGTTCGCAGTACAAGGTCTCCTCGAACTTGGGCGGCAGATCGGGGAGCACGTCCTCCTTGCGGCGACGCAGCACATAGGGCCTGAGGCCACGGGCAAGGATCTCGCGCTCGGGACCGGTGGCCTTGTCGCTCGCGAGCTCGGCGAGAGCGACGGACCCGGCAGCGAGGCTCGGGTTCAGGAAAGAGAAGATGGAGATGAGCTCGGACATCCGGTTCTCGACGGGCGTGCCGGAGAGGGCGAGGCGGTGCTTCGAACGAATCAGCCGCGCGGCGCGGGCCGATTCGGTGGTGGCGTTCTTGATGGCCTGGGCCTCGTCGAGAATCGCGTAGTCGAACGTGGTCCCCTGCCAGCGCATCACGTCGGAACGCAAGGTGCCGTAAGTCGAGAGGACGACGTCCCACTCCTCGAACGAGCCGTGCGAGCGCAGGGCGCTCGTGTGGTCTTTGACCTTGAGCTGCGGCGTGAAGCGCGCGGCCTCCTGCTTCCAGTTGAAGACGAGGGAACGCGGGACCACGACGAGGGACGGGGCGATCTTCTCCCCGGCCAGACGCTTCAAACGTCGATCCTCGAGCAGGGCCAGCACCTGGATGGTCTTTCCAAGGCCCATGTCGTCGGCAAGGCACCCCCCAAAGCCGAACTCCTGGAGGAAGTGCATCCAGCCGAGGCCTTCGCGCTGATAGGGGCGCAGCGTGCCCTTGAACGTCTCCGGTTCGACGCGCGGTTCGATGCGCTCGAACGTCTTGAGCGCTTCGCGCGCGGTTCGGAAGGCGACGTCGAGTTCGACGTCCGTCTCACCGGCGAGGATCGCCTCGAGCAGGGCCACCTGGCTCTTGGCGAAGCGGATCCCGTCTTCCTCTTCCTCACCCAGGCGGACCAGTCGACCGTACCGCGCCACGAGGCGTTCGGGAATCAGACCCTGTGAGCCGTCGGCGAGAGTCAGCACGGTCTCGCCCCGGCGAAGAGCCTTGAGGAGCGCCGGCCAGGGCACGACCTCGTGCCCGAAATCGAGGCCGCCCTTGAGATCGAACCAGTCGACCCCCGACGACACCCGGAACCGGAGTCCCTGGTCGCGCTTGAGCTCGCGCTCGCGCAGGAGCACTCGGAAACCCCCGTCGCCGAGCTTGGGGAGCAGGGCCGCCACGTCCCGGCTCTCGATGAAGAAGCCCTTCCCGTCCCGGGAGACGGAAACGCCGAGATCGAGAAGCCGGGCGCGCAGCTCCTGCTCGACCGCGGGGTTGCGCACGATGATGCGCTTGCCGGTGTGATCGAGCACGCCCTTGCGCTGGGAGGCGGATTCGATCAGCTCACCGCCGTACTCGTACAGGAGCTCGAGGGGAACGTCCATTTCGTCGCCCACCTTGGGCAGGCGCTTCAGGCGCACCAGGGGCGCGGGCGTTCCTATCACGCGTTCGATCCCGAGGTCCTCGGGGAGATCGATCTCCATGCCGTTCGGCAGCTCGGCGATCTCACGGAGCAGCCGTTCCTGGTGGCGGCGCGGCGCCTCGATCGCTCCCCGCCTCACGAGGTCGTCCACCCAGGCGAAGTGCGCGGGGGGCTCCAGCCGCGCCACCGTGTTCCGGAAGACCACGATACCCCCGCGGGTAACGAGGTCGATCTCGTTCATGGCCACGCGGTCTTCACCCCGAACGAGTTCGCCGGAAAGCGCGAAGGAGGCGACCGATGCCCCGACCTGGAGCCGCAAAGCGAAGGGCGAACCTTCGTCCATTCCCAGGAACGAGGCGGCCTCCTCCTTCTCCGGCGGGTGGCGGAGGATCAGGCGGCCGGTCTCGGCCATGAGGGAGAGGGCGAGCCACTGGATTTCCGGGGCCACGCGGTAGCGGGCGGCCACGCGGTGCACGTCGTGAAGGCGGAAACTCGAAGCGAGGTCGGCGTCCCGGTCGGCGCCCGAGAGCATGACCAGGATCCTCCGATCCGCGGGGTTCTGGAGGTCCGAGGCGAGGCCGCGCCAGGGGCGGGCGAACTTGATGCGGCCCCACTCGCGGTCCCGCTTCATCTCCCGATGCGCGATGATGAGCACGAGGGCGCCATCGCTGGAGGCCGAGGCCGCGGCGTCGATGGCGTAGAGAATCTCCGTGAGGGGCGCCTCTTCGGCGGCGAGATCGGTCTCGCGCGCCGCCGGGGGGAGGGCCTGGGACTTGAGGGTGGCGAGACGGAATCGCCAGTCCACCGAGGGCAGCCGGCCCGAGTCGCCGTCTTCGTCGATCTCGTCGAAGGAGTCCGACGCCGCCTGCTTCTTCTTGGACTGGAGGCTGTCGATGACCACGTGGGTGCGATGAGGACGCGCATCGCCTCCGCCCTTCGGAAGGTCCAGGGGCCTCGGGCCCGTCGCCTCCGCCTGGCCGAAGCCGTGGCCGCGCGCGGCCAGCATGGAGGCGAGGACATGCGCGCAGGCTCCCGACTTGCCGTCGGGGCAGGTGCACGAAATCTGGAAGCGATCCGCGCGCTTCTTGATGACCACCCGTTCCGTGGTCACGTCCTTCACCGACGTCGTGAGGAAAGAATCGTCGATGGCGAGGACCTCGACCCGGCCCGATGCGAACAGCCGCTGGGCTTCATCGCGAACCTCCGGCGTGAAGACTTCGGAAAACGCCTTGATCACTGGGCCTTCCGGACGGGTACGCGGGCTTTGGGCATCCGCCCAGTTTAGCGACCTGCCCCTGTTCTCCGCGAACGGACAGCCGGAAAGTCGGAGTCGCTCGTAAAGTACGAGCGCGATGCACCCCCTGGAACTCACGGACGAATCCCTGCAACGTGCCCTCGACCTCGCCGTGCGCTTCGTGCGGGAGGAAGTCGACTCCCTCGACTCCCAGCCCTCCGCCGACGTGGAGGACGCCGAGGCGCTGGCGCGGACGTTCGTCGAGGGCGTGCCCGCGGCCCCGGGCTCGCTCCCGGCCATTCTCGATCGCCTGCGGCCGGCCATCCGGAAGTCGTTCAACACCGCGGGCCCCGGCTATCTCGCCTTCATTCCGGGCGGCGGCATCATGAGCGCCGCCATCGCCGACTTCATCGCCGCCTCCACGAACCGCTACGTCGGGGTGCGGCCGCCCGCGCCCGCCCTCGCCCAGATCGAGGAGACCGCGATCCGGTGGCTGGCCTCGATCATGGGATATCCGGCCAGCGCCGGAGGCATCCTGACGTCCGGCGGTTCGCTCTCGACGCTCTCCGCGATCGTGGCCGCGCGCGAAGCGAAGCTGCCGGACGACTTCTCCAAGGGCACGATCTACATTTCCGAGGAAACGCACTACTGCGTGCCCAAGGCCGCGCGGATCGCAGGCTTCCGCGACTGGCAGGTGCGCAAGGTCGCGATCGACGGGAGGCGCCGCGTCGATCCCAAGGCCCTCGCTCAGGCCATCGAGCGCGACCGGATGAAGGGCCTCAAGCCCTTCATGATCGTCGCCAACGTGGGCACCACCAACACCGGGGCCATCGACGAGATCCCGCGGCTCGTATCCATCGGCCGCTCCCATTCCATGTGGGTCCACGCGGACGCGGCCTACGGGGGCTTCTTCCGGCTCGCGGGCGCCGGACCCGACCTGATGCCGGAGATCGAGGAATGCGATTCCATCACCCTCGACCCCCACAAGGGGATGTTCCTGCCCTACGGCACCGGGTGCCTGCTCGTTCACAGCCCCGAAACGCTGAAGCGCGCGCACTCGATGGACGCCGAGTATCTCCACGACGTGCGCGCCCAGGAACAGCCGAATTTTTCCGACCTCTCCCCCGAGCTTTCACGCGACTTCCGCGGTCTCCGCATCTGGCTGCCCCTCGTCCTTCACGGCCTCGACGCCTTCAAGGATGCGCTCGAGGAGAAACTGATGCTCACGCGCTGGGCCTGGGACCGCCTCCGGAGCGACTCGAGGTTCGAGATTCTCGACGAACCGCAGCTCTCCGTCGTCGCTTTCCGGCTCAAGGGCGAGGGCGCGGAGGCGGACAGGCTCAACGAGGAACTGCAGCAGCGGGTGAACGCCCGCGGGCGCGTGTTTCTGTCGAGCACGAAGCTCGATGGCCGCTACGTCATCCGCCTCTGCGTCCTCAGCTTCCGAACCCACATGGACCGCGTCCGCGACGCGGTGGAGGCCATCCGGGTCGAGGCTTCAGAGCTTCTGGCCCGGAAGCCCGCATGACCTCCGGGCGGCCCGTCTGGCAAGGCGCCGAGGAGCCTCAGTATCGGGAATATTTAAGGCGACGAGCGCCGCAGTCCAGACGGGGATGCAGGCCGAGTTTCACCAGGGGCTGCTAGAGGTACTCCTCGATGGGCGGGCAGAGGCAGATGAGGTTCCGATCGCCGTAGGCGTTGTCGATCCGGGCCACGTGCGGCCAGAACTTCTTCTCGCGCGTCCAGGGCGCGGGGAAACCGGCCTCTTCGCGCGTGTAAGGATGGGTCCATTCCTCGACCGTCACCATGCCCGCGGTGTGAGGGGCGTTCTTGAGGGGGTTGTCCTTCGCGTCGATCTTCCCTTCGACCACCCGAGCGATCTCCGCGCGTATCCGCACCATGGCCTCGCAGAAGCGGTCGAGCTCGGCGAGCGACTCGCTCTCCGTGGGTTCGACCATCAGGGTGCCGGGAACCGGGAAGGACATGGTGGGGGCGTGGAAGCCATAGTCCATGAGGCGCTTGGCCACATCCTCCGCCTCCACGCCGTTCGCTTTGAACTGGCGCAGATCGAGGATGAACTCGTGCGCGCAGCGGCCGTGCTTGCCGGTGTAGAGAATCGGGTAGTGCGCGGAGAGCTTCTTCGCCATGTAGTTGGCGTTGAGGATCGCCGCCTCGGTGGCGAGCTTCAGTCCCTGGGCGCCCATCATCGCGATGTAGGCCCACGAGATGGTGAGAATCGACGCGCTGCCGAGGGGTGCCGCGGAAACCGGTCCGGTCTTTGAATCCACGGCCAGCGGGTGGCCGGGAAGGAACGGGATCAGGTGCTCGGCGACGCAGATCGGTCCCATCCCGGGGCCGCCTCCGCCATGGGGGATGCAGAAGGTCTTGTGCAGATTGATGTGGCAGACATCGGCCCCCATGTCCGCGGGCCGGGTGAGGCCGACCTGGGCGTTCATGTTGGCGCCGTCCATGTAGACCTGGCCGCCGCGTTCATGCACGATTTCGCAGATCCGCTTCACGTCCTCCTCGAAGACGCCGTGGGTCGAGGGATAGGTGATCATCAGAGCGGCGAGCCGGTCCTTGTGCTCGTCGGCCTTCTTCTCGAGGTCGGCGAGGTCCACGTTGCCGTGTTCATCGCACGCCACCACCACCACCTTGAAGCCCGACATCACCGCCGAGGCGGGGTTCGTCCCGTGGGCGGAGACCGGAATGAGGCAGACGTCGCGCTGGCTGCCGCGGGACGCGTGATAGCCGCGGATCGAGAGCAGGCCGGCGTATTCGCCCTGCGCGCCCGAGTTCGGCTGCAGGGAGACCCCGGAAAAACCCGTGATCTCGGCCAGCCAGTCGGAGAGGTCCTTCGCCAGGGCCTCGTAGCCCCGGGCCTGCTCCGCGGGGGCGAAAGGATGCACGTTCGAGAATCCGGGCAGGGTGAGCGGCAGCATTTCCGAGGCCGCGTTGAGCTTCATGGTGCACGAACCGAGCGGGATCATCGAGTGCGTGAGCGAGAGATCGCGCCCCTCGAGCGTCTTGATGTAGCGGAGCATCTCGTGCTCGGCGTGGTACCGGTTGAAGACGGGGTGGGTCAGGAACGGCGAGGTCCGGGCGAGAGCCTCGGGCACCCCCACCTGGGCTTCACGGGCCAGGTCCTCGAGCGAGCCCTCCAGCGCGGCCCCGGAGAAGACCTCGATGAGATCCTGGACGTCCTTGAGCTGCGTGGTCTCGTCGAGGGTCACGACAAGGCCCGTCTTCACCCGGCGCAGATTGATCTGCCGCTTCGCGGCGCGGCGCGCGATGCCGTTGGCCTTGCCGGCGGTGGCCTTCACGGAAAGTGTGTCGAAGAAGGTGTCGTGGATGATGACGAAGCCCGCCTTGCGCAGGCCCGCGGCGAGGAGGCCGGTGAGACGATGCACGCGGGCGGCGATCCCGGCGAGGCCCTTGGGCCCGTGGTAGACCGCGTACATGCTGGCCATGACCGCGAGCAGGACCTGGGCGGTGCAGATGTTCGACGTGGCCTTGTCGCGGCGGATGTGCTGTTCCCGGGTCTGCAGCGCGAGGCGATAGCCGCGCTTCCCCTGGGCATCTTTCGAAACCCCGATCAGACGGCCGGGGAGAACGCGGCGCATCTCCTCCTTCGCGGACATGAAGGCGGCGTGCGGACCGCCGAATCCCATGGGCACACCGAAGCGCTGGGCGGAGCCGATGCAGATGTCCGCCCCCATCTCCCCCGGCGCCTTGTACAGGGCGAGGGCGAGGAGGTCGGCGGCGAAGGTGGTGACGGCGCCCGCGGCCTTCGCCCTGGCGGCGAGAGCGGAGAGGTCCTCGACCTTCCCGGTGGTCGACGGGTACTGGAGAAGGATGCCGAAGACGTTCGGCTTGATCTTCATCTTTCGCGTCTCGACCACCTGGACGTCGATGCCGAGGGGCAGAGCGCGCGTCTTCACCACGGCGATGGTCTGGGGGTGGACATCGTCCGCCACCATGAAGACATTTCTCTCGCCCGGCGCGGTGGCCTGGGCCATGTGCATGGCTTCGGCGGCGGCCGTGCCTTCATCGAGGAGCGACGCGTTCGCGAGAGGCAGCGCGGTCAGATCCGCGATCATGGTCTGGAAGTTGAGCAGGGCCTCCAGGCGCCCCTGCGAGATCTCCGCCTGATAGGGCGTGTACTGCGTGTACCAGCCGGGGTTCTCGAGGATGTTCCGTCGGATGACCGCCGGGGTGAGACACCCCGTGTAGCCCATCCCGATGAAGGACCGCCAGGTCTGGTTCGATTCCGCGATCTTCGCGATGCGGTCGGCAAGCTCGCTCTCGGAGAGCGGGGCGGGCAGGCTCAGGGAGCGTCGAAGACGGATGGAGGGCGGAACGGTTTCCTCGATGAGGGCGTCGAGAGTGGCGGCGCCGAGGACCCCGAGCATGGTCTCCCGGTCCGCGGGAGAGGGGCCGACGTGCCTTCGGGAGAAAGTGTCGACTGGCGAGAGATCAGAGAGCTTCATGACATGGTTCCAATGGTTGGGGCGGCCCGCAGGCCGCGCGCACGACTCGCCCGGTGAATTGTCTCTTCGCGGCTAGTGGCCGCTCTTGACGAAGGCCTCGTACTGCTCGCCCGTCATCAGAGCCGTCACTTCGTCGGGGTTCGACACCTGCACGTCGATCATCCAGGCCGCGCCGTAGGGGTCCGAGTTCACGGTCTCGGGCTTCTTCTGGAGGTCGTCGTTCACCGCTACGACCTTCCCGGTCACAGGCGAGAAGAGCTCGGAGACCGCCTTCACCGACTCGACGGTTCCAAAGCGCGCGCCCGCGGTGACCGAGGTCCCCACTTTGGGGAGCTCGACGAAAACCACGTCGCCAAGCTGCTGCTGCGCGTGATCGGTGATGCCGATGCGCCCGACCGAAGCGGTGAGGCGGACCCATTCGTGGTCTTTGGTGTATCGCAAGTCGTTGGTCACGGTGTTCTCCTGGGTTTGTGGAACGCTTCCTGAAAGCTACTTCGCCCGCTTGTAGAAGGGCGTCTTCACGATCTCCGCGGCCACGGAGGCGCCACGGATCTCGATGCCGATGGGTGAACCGATCGCGGCGTGCTCCGAAGGCACATAGGCGAGGCCGATGTTCTTCTCGAGGAAGGGAGCCATGGAGCCCGAGGTGACCTTGGATACGGCCTGGCCCGAGACCAGCACCGGGTAGCCGTGCCGGGCGATTCCCCGTTCCTTCATCTCGAAGCCCACGAGTTTGCGGGCCGTGCCCTTCGCCTTCTGCTCGGCGAGAACGGCGCGCCCGTTGAAGTCTCCCTTGTGCGGTTCGACGCAGGTGATCCAGCCGAGGCCGGCTTCGATGAGAGTGGTGGTCTCGTCGATCTCGTTGCCGTACAGGCACATCTTGGCCTCGAGACGGAGCGTGTCGCGGGCGCCGAGACCGGCGGGAACGAGTCCCGCTCCCGAGCCGGCGGCCATGAGAGCGTCCCAGAGGGCAGGACCCTCGGCCGCCTTCACCATGATCTCGAAACCGTCCTCGCCCGTGTAGCCGGTTCTCGCAATGGTGGCGGAGAGGCCCGAGACGGTTCCGGTGGTGAACTTGTAGTAACCGACCGAGGTCAGATCGGCCGGGGTCAGGGGCTGCAGGATGCTAGCGGCCAGGGGACCTTGCAGGGCCAGGAGCGCGAACTCGTCGCTCCGGTCGCGGATCTCGCAGTCCTGGGCGCCCTGGGACTGGAGCCAGGCGACGTCCTTGGCGCGGTTGCTCGCGTTCACCACGAGGAGGAAGCGCTCGGCGTTGAACCGGTACACGATGATGTCGTCGACCGGCGCTCCCGTGGGCATGGGCAGGGCCGAGTACTGGGCATGGCCGTCCTGCAGCCTCGACACGTCGTTCGAGGTCACGCGCTGGAGGAAGGCAAGGGCCCCCTTGCCGACGATGTCGACCTCGCCCATGTGAGAGACGTCGAAGAGGCCGGCCGCGCGACGCACGGCGAGATGTTCCTTGATGACGCCGAGGCCTTTGCCCGAGTAGTCGATGGGCATTTCCCATCCGCCGAATGGGACCATCTTTCCGCCGGCAGCGACATGCTGGGCGTGAATCGGAGTTTTGAGTAGCAAGGCGGATCTCCTTCCGGGGAGGTGGCTTATGGAGAATGGGTCAGACGGCGAATTGCCTTATGGCCTCGCGAACCGACGGGTCGTCGGGAGCATGCAGATAGAGGGACCGCAGAATCTGGAGCGCCTCCTCGCCCTTGGCTTTCGCCAGTTTCTGCAGGAGTTCCTGGACACGGGAAGCCGAGGCGGGCGGGGTGACGAAGGCGCCCACCGGCGACGCGCGAAGCGCGCGCCACAAGACCTCGGTGGACTCCCGCGAGTCGGGGTCGAGGAACAGGGCCTCGCGGGCCTCCGCGACCGCCTTCTGGGGGCCGCCCGTGTCGAGATGGCCCCGGGCCCGGACGAGGTGGGCCTTGATCGCCTGTGTCGTTTCCTCGCGCGAAGGGCGGGGCGCGTCCGAGTGCAGGCATGACTTGAGGCGGGACCTGAGGAGATTGGTCCGCAGCGCGCGGAGCTGGGTCGACACCTCGTCCATGCTGGGCCGGTCGGTCGGGTTCTTCGCGATCATCCGGTGGATGAGCGCGGCGACCCGGGTCGGCGTCTCGGGGGCGAGGGTGAGGACCGGTGTCGTGGGCTCGGAGACGATGTTGAAGAGGACGGCGTGAAGGGTGGCGCCCCGGAAGGGCTTGAAGCCGGTCACGAACTCGAAGAACACCGCCCCGCAGGAAAAGACGTCGGAGCGGGGATCGGCGGGCTTGCCGGTCGCCTGTTCCGGGCTCATGTAGTCCGGTGTCCCGAGGATCACGCCCTTGCGGGTGAGAGTCTGGTGAGTCTCCATGCGGGCGAGGCCGAAGTCGAGGATCTTGGTGATCCCGAGCTTCGTCACCATGATGTTCGCGGGCTTGATGTCGCGATGCACCACACCGCGGCTGTGCGCGTAGGAGAAGCCGTCACACGCTTCCGCGAAGATCCGGAGCTTCTCCGTGATCGGAATGTCGGCCGATACCTCGATGAGGCGGCGCAGGTCCTCGCCGTCGAGCAGCTCCATGGCCATGAAGAGCCGGCCATCGGTTTCCCCGAGGTCGAAGACCTTCACCACATGAGGATGATCCATGCGTCCGATGGCTTCGGCCTCGCGGCGGAAGCGTTCCTGAATCTCGTCGCTCGCCCCTTCGAAGGGCAGGGTCTTGAGGGCGACGATGCGGTCGAGGACGGTATCGCGGGCCTTGAAGACCAGGCCCATGGCGCCTTCGCCGAGCTTTTCCCCGAGTTCGTAGCGCCCGAGTCGGGTGGGATTCATGGATGGGTCCTGGGGGCTCATCGCGAAGAGGCTCCGCGCCGGCCCCGACTATTCGGTGTAGCGCAGAAGGATGACGGAGACGTTGTCTTTGCCTCCCGCCTCGAGGGCGGCGGCGATGAGGGCCGCGCAACCCTCGGCGAGCGGCTTCGCTTCGTGAGCCACCATGATGGCCTGGATCGCGTCGTCGTTGATCATCGAGTGGAGGCCATCCGAGCAGATGAGAACCAGATCGCCGTTCTGGAGAATCTGCTCGACCGCCTGGGGTTCGATGGTTTCCTTGGCGCCCACGGCCTTGGTGATCACGTTCTTGAGGGGATGACGCTCGATCTCCTCGACGGTGAGAATGCCCTCGGACCAGGCCGCGGTGACCCAGCTGTCATCGCGCGAGAGCTGGGAAAGAGCGCCGCCGCGGAAGAGATAGGCCCGGCTGTCTCCGGCCCAGCCCACGGTCAGAACGTTCCCGGCCACGAGGCCCGTGACCACGGTGGTCCCCATGCCCGTGTACTCTTCCTGGCTGTCCGCGGTCTTGAAGACCTTGCGGTTCGCGAGCTTGATGGCGGTGCAGAGGCGGTTTCCATGGAAGGAGAGATTCACGTCCAGGCCGTAGGGCCAGGTGATCTCCTTTTCCTTCTCGCTCTTGTCGACGAAGCCCTTGATCGTCTCCAGGGCCAGCCTGGAGGCCACTTCCCCGGCGTTATGGCCGCCCATGCCGTCGCAGACCACGTAAAGACCAATGGCATCGTCGACATCAAAGCTGTCTTCGTTCAGTTTTCGACGACGCCCGACGTCTGTCTGGCCGTAACTCTCTAGCACTTGTGCCTCTTTTCTTCCAGAATCGAGCGATCGACTCTGCAAAGGACCGTTTACCAGGCTTCAGGATAGCGGCTTTGGAAAGTCGGGTCAAAGAAGGCGGTGATCAGGCGCGCACTCCGAAATCCTGGCGCGCGGCCGCGACCAGGGACTCGGTGTGGCGCCTGATGACCGCTTCGTTTTCGCCTTCTATCATCACGCGCAGCTTGGGCTCGGTACCGCTCCAGCGCACCAGAATCCGGCCCTTGCGGCCAAGGGTCCTGGACGCCGATTTCATGGCCGCCTGGAGCTTCTTCAGGTCCTCGATGGGGCGCCTCCTGGGCAGAAGGACGCTCTCGAGCACCTGGGGCACCCGGGTCATGGCGGCGGCGGCGAGTTCGGAGAGGGGCTTTCCCTTGCGGATCATCAGGGCGAGCACCTGGAGGGCGGCCACGATGCCGTCGCCGGTGGAGGCGTGGTCCAGAAAGACCAGATGACCCGACTGTTCGCCCCCCAGGTTGAAGCCTCCCTTGCGCATGGCGTCGACCACGTGTCGATCCCCGACCGCGGTTCGGACGAGCCTGATCTTCCGCTGGGCGAGCGCGCGCTCGAGGCCGAGGTTGCTCATCACCGTGGCGACCACCGTCGACTTCTTGAGAAGGCCGGTTTCCGCCATTTCGAGGGCGCACATCGCGAGAACGGAGTCCCCGTCAACGACCTGCCCCCGCTCGTCGACGAGGATCACCCGATCCGCATCGCCGTCGAGGGCGATGCCCATCTGGGCGGAGGCTTTCACCACCTCCGCCCGGACCTTGTCGGGGTGCAGGGCGCCCACGCCCTCGTTGATGTTGACGCCATCGGGTTGCACACCGATCGACTTCACGGTCGCGCCGAGCTCCGAGAACACGGCGGGGGCGACGCGGTAAGCGGCGCCGTGGGCGGCGTCGACCACGAGCCTCAGGCCCTCCAGGGAAATGGCGCGCGGGAAGGTGTTCTTCGCGAAGGCTACGTAGCGTCCGCGCGCATCGTCCACTTTGAAAGCCTGTCCGATGCCGGGTCCGGTCTTTCGGGTGGGCAGCGGAATGGTCCCCCGGACGATGCCCTCGATGCGGGCTTCGAGATCGTCGGCGAGCTTGTAGCCGTCGCGTCCGAAGATCTTGATGCCGTTGTCCTGGAACGGGTTGTGGCTCGCGCTGATGACGATGCCGAGGTCGGTTCTCATGCTCGTGGTGAGGTGGGCCACCGCGGGTGTCGGGATCGGCCCGCACAGGAGAACGTTGCCCCCGACCGAGCAGATCCCGGAAGCGAGCGCCGTCTCGATCATGTAGCCGGACAGGCGGGTGTCCTTCCCGATGAGCACCCGGGGCGCATGCTTGAGGCCCCCGGCGGCCACCACCACCGCGGCCTGGCCGATCTTCAGGGCGATCTCCGGCGTCATGGGATCGAGGTTCGCGACGCCGCGCACACCATCGGTTCCGAAGAGGCGGGTCTCCCCACGCTTCTCCGTCTTCTTGGCCTTGGCCATGGAATTTGTCTTCCTTCCTCTTGTCTTGGGATGGAGCGGGCCGCGCCGCGTCAGGCTGAGGCCGGTCGGTGACGGGCCGTGCCGACGCCGCGCCGGCGCAGGGTGGCGCGGAGGGCTTCGCTCAACTCCTTGGGATCGGCGAGCCGGGTCATGGCCCCGGCGGAAACGAGACTGATGGTGCCGGTTTCCTCGGACACCACGAGGGCCACCGCGTCGGTGTCCTCGGTGACGCCGATGGCTGCGCGATGCCGGCTTCCGAGCGTGCGCGAAAGCTCCGGGTTGACGGTGAGGGGCAGAAAGCAGGCGGCCGCGGAGAGGCGGTCCGCCTGGACCACCACCGCGCCATCATGGAGCGGAGAGCCCGGAGTGAAGATGTTGCAGAGCAGGTCGTAGGTCACGACCGCGTCGAGTCGCACGCCGGTTTCGGCGAAGGACTTGAGCCCCATGTCGCGCTCGAAGACGATGAGGGCGCCGGTGCGCGCCGAGGAGAGCGACTGGGCGGCGAGCACGATCTCGTCGAGGACGTCGTCCGCGGACGAAGGCCCCGACCGGCCGAAGAGAGCGCGGCCGATCGAGGCGAGCAGCTTCCGGATCTCCGCCTGGAACACCACGATGCTCGCGAAAGCCACGTAGGGCAGGACGTTCCGGAGGAGAAGGGTCAGGAGCCTGAGCTCGAGAAGCGTCGCGGTGATGAACAAGGCGACCACGCCGAGCGCGCCAAGAACGATGTGGGTGGTCTGGGTCCCGCGAATGAACTTGAAGAGCCGGTACAGCAGGTAGGCGATGATCCCCACGTCGAGGACATCGCGCGCGGTGATCTCGCGCCACGAGAGAACCCCCTGGAGCGTGTCGAGAATGGAGCCGCTCATGTCGGGGGGACTGCCGGGGACTTGGTGCCGTCTGGGGCGCTTGGGGACCTAGGAGAGCTTCGGTTCGGGCATGGGGGCGAGGAAGGGAACCACGACCTCCGGCTTCTCCGACGGGCCTTCCGCCACCACCGCCGGCGGCTGGGCCGGAGGCACGGGAGGGAGGTTCATCTTCTGGCCGCGCACGATCTGGAGAACCTGCTGGCCGTCGAGGGACTCGTGCTCGAGGAGCGCCTCGGCGATGATCGTGAGCTCGCTGAACTTCTCCTTCAGCAGAGCGGTGCCGCGCTCGAACTGCTGGGTGACGATGCGGCGGACTTCCTCGTCGATCTGGATGGCGGTCGCTTCCGAGTAGTCCTGCGACCGGCCGAACTCCTTGCCGAGGAAGATGGCCTCGTCCTTCTTTCCGTAGGCGAGCGGCCCGAGCGCGCTCATGCCCCACTCACAGACCATGCGACGGGCCATTTCCGTGGCCTGTTCGATGTCGTTGGAGGCGCCGGTGCTGATGGCCTTGAACGCGAGATCCTCGGCGATGCGGCCGCCCATGCACACCGCGATTCGATCCTCGAGCTGTTCCTTCGTCCAGTTGTGCTTTTCCTCGCTGGGAAGCTGCTGCGTGAGGCCAAGCGCCATGCCGCGCGGAATGATCGTGACCTTGTGGACGGGGTCGGCGTGGGGAAGGATCGCGGCCAGGAGAGCGTGGCCGCCCTCGTGGTACGCGGTGACCTTCTTCTCCTCGTCGGTGATCATCATGCTCTTGCGCTCGGCGCCCATCAGGACCTTGTCCTTGCTGGACTCGAACTCCGCCATGTTGACGACCTTCTGGTTGCGGCGGGCGGCGAGCAGCGCCGCCTCGTTCACGAGGTTCGCGAGATCGGCGCCCGAGAAGCCCGGCGTCGCCTTGGCGAGAGTCACGACGTCGACATCAGGGCCCACGGGAATCTTGCGCAGGTGAACCTGAAGGATGCCTTCGCGGCCGCGCACGTCGGGGCGCGAAACCACCACACGCCGGTCGAAGCGCCCCGGGCGCAGGAGCGCCGGATCGAGGACATCGGGCCGGTTGGTCGCGGCCACGAGGATGACGCCCTCGGTGCCCTCGAAACCATCCATCTCGACGAGGAGCTGGTTCAGGGTCTGCTCGCGCTCGTCGTGGCCGCCGCCAAGGCCCGCGCCGCGATGCCGGCCGACCGCGTCGATTTCATCGATGAAGATGATGCAGGGCGCGCTCTTCTTGCCCTGCTCGAAGAGATCGCGCACGCGCGAAGCGCCGACGCCCACGAACATCTCGACGAAGTCGGAGCCGGAGATGGAGAAGAAGGGAACGTTCGCCTCGCCGGCGATGGCGCGGGCGAGCAGGGTCTTGCCCGTGCCCGGAGGGCCCATGAGCAGAACGCCCTTGGGGATTCGGCCGCCGAGCTTCTGGAACTTCTGGGGCTCCTTCAGGAACTCGATGATCTCCTGCAGTTCTTCCTTGGCCTCCTCGACCCCGGCCACGTCCTTGAAAGTGATCTTGCGCTGCTGCGAGGCGAGGAGCCGCGCCTTGGACTTGCCGAAGGACATCGCCTTGTTCCCGCCCGCCTGCATCTGGCGCATGAAGAAGATCCAGATGCCGAGAAGGATGGCGTAGGGCGCGAAGGTGATGAGGATGGTGGTGAAGGTGGGCGCCTGGTCATTGATGACCGAGACCTGGACTTTCTTGGCGAGGAGCGAGTCGAGGGGCTTGTCGTATCCGTAGGGGACCACGGTCTTGAACGCGTCGCCTGACGCCCGCTTTCCGCGGATCTCGTTGCCGTTGACCGTCACTTCCTTGATGTCTCCCGCGTCGACCTGGGTCATGAAGTCGGAGAACTTGATCGCGGTGTCCTTCTTCTGGAGGTTCGAGAAGTTCCAGGCAGCGAGCATGAGGACGAAGAGCGATGCCCACAAGAGTGCGGTTTTGAAAGTCGAGTTCAATGCTTTTCCCCTGAGTCCTTGAGGTGGTACGGATTCCGGCCCGGCAAATGTTCAGTGTTCAAGAAAACCTAAGCGGAGGGTTCCTGGAGCACCCCCACGTAGGGGAGTCCTCGATAATAGTCCGCGTGGTCGAGGCCGTAGCCCACCAGGAAGCGGTCGTCGTGGTCTGTCTCGAGGCGAAACGCGGACCACTCGGGAACGAGCTGTATCTTCCGGGGCGCGGTCCGGTCGATGAGCACGGCCATGCGAAGGCTCTTGGGCTGGCGCGCCGCGAGATGGTCGCGCACATAGGCCAGAGTCACGCCGGTATCGACGACGTCGTCGACGATCAGGACGTGCTGGCCCTCCACGGGCACGGCCGAGCCGTACAGCACCTGGAGGGCGGTCGGGCCACCCGGGGTCTCCGAGACGTGGACGACGCGCAGGGTGTAGCTCCGGAAGGGCATGGGAATCGCCCTCATCAGGTCGGCCATGAAGACCAGGCTGTTCTTGAGCAGGCAGAGGACGACCAGTTCCTCGCCGGCGTACGTCTGGCCGATCTGCTGGCCCATCGCATGGATGCGCGCGGCGATGTCGTCGGCGGTGAAAAGGGGCGTCGGTTGAGGAAGTGGTTTCATGGTGGATGCCCGGCGAGATGCAAGACTATGACAGGAAAGGCTTTTCTCTGGAATGGCCGGATTCCGGATCCGGACCGGTGAGGATAAGCCGGCCGCGACTGATCGCCGCCTGGCGCCCCCCCGGAAGGGGCAGAGTCGAGCCGCCGCGCCCCGCCACGGAGAGGGCCCAGAGTCGCTCGATGTGAACGAAGGAAACGGCCCGGAGCCCTCCGAACCGACGCAGGGCCTCACGGATGGCCGTCTTCCCCAGACCCTCGGGCGCGGCCTTGAGCACGGCCAGCTCGAAGGCCGCGCCTTCCACCGCGGAGGCGGCGGCCCGGTCGATGAGCTGGGCGGCCACTTCGCGCAGGGCGGTGTTCTCCTCGGCCAGAGTCCGGGCGGTGCGGCCCAGAGCTTCGCTGATGTTGGGATTGAAGCGCTGTTCGAGCAGGGGAATGAGTTCGTGACGGACGCGATTCCGCAGAAAGGCGGTGTCGGCGTTCGTGGGGTCGGATCGGTAGGGAAGACGATGGGCGCTCAGGTGAGCCATGACCGCCGCGCGGCGCGTGTCGAGAAGCGGCCGCAGCAGCTCGCCGTCCCAGGCCTTCATGGCGGAAAGGCCCAATGCCCCGCTCCCCCGCACCAGCCGCATGAGCACGGTCTCGGCCTGGTCGTCGAGGGTGTGGCCGAGGACGATGGCGCTGGCGTTCTCCTCCCGCGCCACGCGCCGCAGGAAGGAGTAGCGGATGAGGCGGGCCGCCTCTTCGACGCCACCCTCGCGCAGCGCTCGCGTCGACGTTTGCGCGCGGCCCGATCGCAGCGGGACCTTCATCCGGTCGCACAGCTCCTCGCAGAACTGGGCGTCGGCGCGGGAGTCCTTGCGAAGGCTGTGGTCCAGGTGGGCCGCCACCACGCGAAGCCCGGGCTTGCGGGCGGCGCGCAGCAGGGCGTGAGTAAGAGCCACGGAGTCCGGACCTCCGGAGAGCGCCACCACCACCGACACGCCGGGCCGAAGGAGTCCCACGGAATCGAGGCTCCGTCTCACGGCTGAGACCAGGGGCGGCGTGGGCATGGCGGCCCCGATACCTTACGCCCGAAGGCGAAGGTGGTGGCGGTGCAGGGACTTGAACCCCGGACACTGCGGATATGAGCCGCATGCTCTAACCAGCTGAGCTACACCGCCGTTCGTTTGGATCGAAGGAACGGCCTTCGGACCCGTCGGAAGCTGCGCAGTCTACATGAGCGGGCCCGATCCGGGCCAGTGCGGCTAGCGGACGAACAGGTGCCAGTCGGAGGTGCGGGTCAGGTAGTCCGTCATGGTGATGAGCACCAGAAAGGCGAGCCAGATGACGCTCGCCACCACGGCGAGACCCACGAGTTTGCTCTCGTACTTCACATGCATGAAGAACAGGATGACCAGTGAGGCCTTGGTGCAGGCGATGCCGAGGGCCACCGCGTTGTTCACGAAGGCGCCGAGTCCCACCCCGAGCATCGGGGCGAAGTCGAACTTGGCCGCGAGCACGGTGGCGACAGTCAGCACGGACAGGGCGGCGAAGATGGCGAAGTACATCTTCACGGTCGGGCCGTGATGCTCTTCGTGGTGGGTGGTGGCGTCCATCAATGGGCTCCGTGGGCTCCGATGAGGTAGAGCAGGGGGAAGAGGAAGATCCAGACGATGTCGACGAAGTGCCAGTAAAGGCCGGTCATCTCCACCGGGGTGTAGTACTCGGGACCGTACTTGCCGCGCAGGCCATTGATGGCGAGGGTGGCGAGGATCGGGATGCCGATGATCATGTGGATGGCGTGGAGCCCGGTCATTGCGAAGTACAGCGCGAAGTAGAGCCAGAAGCCGGTGGGCCTCGGCTGGTGCGTCTCGTGATCGAAGCGCAGCCCTTCGTCGTGGATCCCCGGAATGAGGCCGTGGTCCCACTTCTCCTTGTACTCGACCACCTTGACCCCGAGGAAGATGCTGCCGAAGAGGATGGTGAGGACCAGCCAGAAGGCGATGCCGCCGTTCTTGCCCTTGGAGGCCGCGTGGACGGCCATGGCCATGGTCAGCGACGAGCAGATGAGGACGATAGTGTTGACGCCGCCGAGGTTTACGTTCAGCAGGCCGCTCGCCTCCGCGAAGGCGTGCGAGTACTGGGACCGGAAGACCGTGTAGGTGGCGAAGAGGCCGCCGAAGAACATCACTTCCTGGATGAGGAAGGACCACATCCCGAGAACGACCGACTCCTTCTGCTGCTTGAAGTCGGTGAAGTGGTGCTGGAGGGAACTGGCCAGGCTAGACATGGCTCGCCCCCTTCTCAGGCGTCGCGGAGAGCGGCAGCGACTGGTAGTCGTAGGCCTCGGTGGTCACCGTGGGCGTCTCGTGGAAGTTGTGGGGCGGGGGCGGCGAAGAGGTCTGCCACTCGAGGCCGGTGGCGCCCCACGGGTTCGCGGGAGCCTTCTGGCCCCGGAAGAGGCTGTAGGTGAGGTAGATCGCGGGCAGGACGTAGCCGATGGCGAGAATGGACGCGCCCGCGGTGGACATGACGTTCAGGATCTGCCACTCCTCCGGGTAGGAGTGGTAGCGGCGGGGCATGCCCATGAAGCCCAGAACGAACTGGGGGAAGAAGGTGAAGTTGAAGCCTGCGAAGATGAGAAGGGCGGAGAGCTTCGACCAGAAGTTCGAGTACATCTTCCCCGTGATCTTCGGCCACCAGAAGTGGATGCCGCCCATGTAGCCCATCACGCCTCCGCCGACCATGACGTAGTGGAAGTGGGCCACGACGAAATAGGTGTCCTGGAGGTGGATGTCCATGCCCATGGTGGCGAGGAAGAGACCGGTGAGACCTCCGATGAGGAAGAGGCCCATGAAGCCGAACGCGAAGAGCATGGGGGTCTCCCACGAGACCGAACCCTTGTAGAGAGTCGCCGTCCAGTTGAAAGCCTTGATCGCGGAGGGAATCGCCACGAGGAAAGTCAGGGCGGAGAAGAGGATGCCGGTGTAGGCGGACTGGCTGGTGGTGAACATGTGGTGGCCCCAGACCAGGAAGCCGAGGATGGCGATGGCCAGGGAGGACATGGCCACGAAGCTGTAGCCGAAGAGCTTCTGCCGCGAGAAGGTGGAGATGATCTCGGAGATCACGCCCATCGCGGGCAGGATCATGATGTAGACGGCGGGGTGCGAGTAGAACCAGAAGAGGTGCTGGAACAGCACCGGGTCGCCGCCCTTCGCGGGATCGAAGAAGCCGAAGCCCAGCGTGCGCTCGAGGCCGAGGAGGAAAAGGGTGATCGCGACCACCGGCGTGCCGAGGACCATGACCAGCGAGGTGGCGTAGTGCGCCCACACGAACAGGGGCAGGCGGAACCAGGTGAGGCCGGGCGCGCGCATGCGGTGCACGGTGGCGATGAAGTTGACGCCGGTCAGAATCGACGCGAAGCCCGCGATGAAGACGCCCGCCACCGCGATGGTCACCCGCGACTGAGAGTACGCCGAGGAGTAGGGCGGGTAGAGAGTCCAGCCGGTGTCGAGGCCGCCGGTCAGAACCGCGAAGACCGCAAGCGAGGCGCCGATGATGAAGATGTACCAGCTCGCGAGATTGATGCGCGGAAGGGCGAGATCCTTGGCTCCGATCATCAGGGGCATGAGGAAGTTCCCGAGGACGGCGGGAACCGCCGGGATCAGGAAGAAGAAAATCATCATCACGCCGTGCGAGGTGAAGGCCTGGTTGTACATCTCCGAGCTCATGAAATCGCCCGCGGGGGTGAGGAGCTCGATGCGCACGAGGGAGGCGAACAGACCGCCGATGGTGAAGAACAGGGTGACCGAGAGGAAGTAGAGGAGGGCGATCCTCTTGTGGTCCTTGGTGAGCAGCCACGACTGGATGGACGAGTC
Source organism: Vicinamibacteria bacterium (assembly GCA_019694155.1). GTDB lineage: Bacteria > Acidobacteriota > Vicinamibacteria > Fen-336 > JAGNNV01 > JAGNNV01. The sequence continues at coordinate 32,248 of JAIBCN010000106.1, forward strand.
GTGGGTGAGGTAGTTCTCTTCCTCGTGATGCGCTGCGGTGTGGTGGGGAGTGCTCATGGTTCCTTAGCGTCCCTTGCTTTCGCTCGCCTTGGGTGACGCGCTGGTGGTCGGAGACCCGAGGGGAGTGGTGCCCGCTGCGGGGGCGTCCTTGGGCCGCTCGGCCTTGCCGAGAGTGTCGCGGACGTAGGCGAGCAGGGCGTTCACCTGCTCCTCGGACAGCTGGCTCAGGTACACGGGCATCAGGGGCTCGAAGCCGTCCACGATCTTGGCCGTCGGGTTCGTGATCGACTCGCGGATGTAGGCGTCGTCCGCGGTCGTGGTGCCGCCGCCCTTCAAGGCGACGGTCTTGCCGTAGAGGCCCTCGAGCACGGGGCCACGCTGGTTCGAGCCGTTACGGTGGCAGGAGATGCAGTTCATCTCTTCGAAGAGGCGGGCGCCCTGCACCGCGGGAGGCTGACCCGCATTGGGACCGGCGAGCCAGCGCTGGTAGGCGTCCTTCTCCATCACGTACACGGTGCCTCCCATCTTCGAGTGGTTGGCGCCGCAGTACTCCGCGCAGAAGAGGTGGTACTCACCCACCTTCGTCGCGTTGAACCACGTGGTGGTCATGGTGCCGGGGATGGCGTCGCGCTTGATGCGGAAGGCCGGAATGGAAACCGCGTGGATGACGTCTTCCGAGGTGATGAGCAGTCGGACAGGCACGCCCACGGGAACGTGCAGCTCGTTGATCTCGCGCGCCCCGCTCATGTGCTGGACCTTCCACATCCACCGCTTGCCCACCACGTGAATGGTGATGGCGTCCTTGGGCGGGGTGTAGATCTTGAAATAGAGCTGAACGCCCCAGACGAACAGGACGAGGCAGATGAGGAGCGGGACCACGCTCCAGGCGATTTCGAGCCACGCGGGCGGATGGACCTGGATCGGACGCTCGGACTCGCTCTTGCGAGCGTACTTGAGGCCGAAATAGAGGAACAGGCCCACCACCAGGAGCGTGAAGAAGGCGGTGATCGAGACCAGAAGCGCGTAGAGCGCATCGACCTCGACCGCGACGGTTGACGCTTGCGGCGGGAGGAGCGGGGGGAAAGAAGAGCCCATGGGACTGGTTCTGGTTCGGCCTCAGGCGGGGGTGTGGGATGGAGCCGCTTTTCGTTCGCGGCGAAGACTGAAGACGACGAAGGCCGCGAGGGCGATCATGGTGCCCAGCGCGGAGAGGCGCAGCGTGCGCATGATGGCCGCGCCGTAACGTCCGCTGGCCTCGTTGTACTGGTAGCAGTAGAGCACGGCGCGGTCGACGATGGTGCCGATCCGTCCCTCCGATGCCTCGAGAAGGGCGAACTGGAGGTCGCGCGGGAAGGGCTCAACGCCGGGAAGGAAGCGCGCCATCCGGCCGTCGGGCGCGACGAGGAGGACGCCGGTGGCGTGCGCCCACTGCTTCGACTCCTCGTCGTAGTAGTAGCGATAGCCCGCGGCGGCGGTGATCTTCTTGATCTCCTCGGCGGCTCCGGTGAGGAAATGGAAGCCGGCCTCGCTTCCCGACTGGCCGTAGGCGTTCGTGATCTTCCGCTTCGCTTTGACCGACCCGGGAACGGTGTCGTTCGGGTCCATGGAGATGGCGAGGAAGGTGAAATCGCGGTTGACCAGATACTTGGTGCCCTTGAGGGAAGCGACCACGCTCTCGAGCTGGAGCGAGCACAGCATCGGGCAGGACTGGTAGTAGAAGACCACGAGCACCGGCTTGCGGGCGGAGGCGCCGGCGAAGTAGGAGCCGAGCGGGAGAGTGGCGCCCGTCTCGTCCGTGACCGTCGCGTCGAGAGGGAGGGACTGGCCGAGCTTCGGCTCGTATCCCACCTCTGTCTGCAGCCGCTGCGAGGAAGGCTGAACCGGGCCGTAGGGCCGCGTGAAGCCCGCCTGCTGCGCCTCGGCCCCGAAGGCGGAGAGGAGGAGGAGAGACGCGACGAAGAGGCGCTTCACTGGTGCGCAGCCTTCGCGGGTTCACGGGCCGGAGCAGCGCCTGCGACGACCGACCTGCCGGCGGCGGGCGCGGCGTCGTCCACGGTGGGCAGACCGCGCTCCAGCGTGAGCTTCATGGCCTCTTCGATGGGGATCCGGTAGATGCCCTTGTCCCGGTCGACGATGCCGTAGGTGGAGAGAATCTCCTTCTCTTCCTTGCGGAAGACCGCGAGATCCTTCGGCTCCTGGATCTGGAGCCGGGGCGCGGGCGGCTGCATTGCCTCGGGGGCCTCGGCCATGGCGGGCCGGGTCGAGGCCTTGTCGCGCCAGGATTCGAGGCCCTTCAGGATCGCCATGGCGATGCCGGCGGTGAGAAGGGTGATGACGGAGATCCAGAACAGGAACTGGTAGAGCGGCCGGACGTGCGCGTCCGTCTTCTCGTACCGGATCTCCGGATTGTTCGGATGACGGGAGGGCTCAGTGTGCATGGGCGGCAAGCTCCTCCATCTCATGAACCTGAGGATCGTGTTTCACGAGCAGCGGAGCCCTTTCGAGCTGTCGGGCGAAGAGGTACAGCCAGGCCCCGCCGACCGCGACCGGCATCAGCAGGTCGAAGGGGTGAACCGAGAAATGCTCGTGCTTGAAATTGGGCGCGACGTTCCAGAAGAGATCGACGAAGCGCAGGCTGAAGAGAAGCCCCGCCACCACCGCGAGACGGCTCGCGTTCTTCTTGAGACCGGCCGAAAGCAGGGTCAGGAAGGGCAGGAAGAAGTGCAGTCCCACGAGGACGAAGGTGAGGGTCCGCCAGCCGTTCCGGGACCGGTCGAGGTACCAGCTGGTCTCCTCGGGCAGGTTGCCCGACCAGATGATGAGGAACTGCGAGAGGTTCACGTAGCCCCACAGCATGACGAAGGCGAACAGGAACTTGCCGAGGTCATGGAACAAGGTCGAGGTCGCCACGCGGTTGAGCGGCGCGTGGGTGTAGAGGCGGGAGACCACCATGATGCACAGGCACCACGCGGAGAGCGCCTGCCCGACCATGAAGAGGATGCCCCAGATCGTGGAGTACCAGTGGGGGTCCAGAGACATTCCCCAGTCGACGCCCGCGAAAGTGATCACGAGGGCCTGGGCGAGAAGCCCCCAGCCGGACATGCGCCGCATCTTTTCCGCATACTCCCGGTCGCCGGTCTCGTCATACTTCCAGGAAAAGGCGGTCAGGGTACGGGCCATGAACGCCCAGAAGGCGAAGTAGAGGACGGCCCGCGCCGTGAAGAAAGGAACGTTCAGGTAGGCGCCCTTCTTGTGAACGACCTCGGCGAGGTGGTGATCGCCGGCGATGCGCACCGGGTCGGCCCACGGGTAGAGGTAGGCCATGCCGAAGAGGATCGGAAGGAAGAAGAGGGGCATGAAGTAGATGGTGCGCGCGCCCGCTTCGAACAGCCGGCGAAGCAGGATGCCCCAGTGGCCGCCTGATTGATGCTGGATCATGAGCATCGAGAGGCAGCCGATAGAAACGCCGAACCAGAGAAGGAAAGCAGGCAGATAGCTCTGGACGAGCTGCTGCGGATTGGAGAACCCGGTGAGAGCAGCCGCCGAGGCGGCCAGGGCGACGAGGCCGGCGATCCGGCGCAGAGAGACCACCGGCACCGGGGCGGTGGAGGCCGTCGCGGCGGCCACCGGTTCCTCGTGGGAGGGATGAGCGGACATCAGTGCTTGGTCTCCGGACTCTTGGGGGCAGACTCGGCCTGGGGCTTCGCGTCCCCGGCGGGAGCGTTGTGGCCACCTCCCCCCGCGGGCGGCGCCGCATGCGCGCCTTCTCCCGGAAGGGCCTTCCGCCCGGAAAGGAGAGCTTCGCGCTCGGCGGCGGGAACATCCTCGGCGGTGGCGTTCCGCGACAGCTGCAGGGCGCGGACATAGGCGATGATCGCCCAGCGGTCATTCACCGGGATCTGCGAGGCGTAACCAAACATGACGCCGAAGCCGTTCGTGATCACGTCGAACCAGTAGCCGACGGGAGCGTTGCGCAGCCTCTCGATGTGATGCGAGGTCGCGGGCACCTTGAAGCCGCGCTGGATCACCATGCCGTTGCCGAGCCCGGTGGCGCCGTGGCACGGGGTGCAGTAGATGGCGTAGCGCTCGCGCCCGCGCTCCATGAGCGCAGCGTCGATCTTGAAAGGGAAGGTGGTGGCGAACACGCCGTCCACCTTGCCGCGATAGAGATGGTCGTCCGCGCGAAGCTCGCCGCGCGCCACCGTGCCCTCCACGGGAAGGCGTCCGGTGCGCCCGTCCACGAAGAAGCCTGACTTGGACTGGGGCTTGGCCTTGGGCTGGTCGTGCATGTCCTGGCGGCACGCGCCGCCGGCCAGGGCGATGAGGGAGACGAGGGCCAGCAAGGAGGATCGCTTCACGCGGGAATCTCCTTGACGAAGGTGGGATTGAGCGTCTTCAGAAGCTCCGCGGTGCGGGCTCCGTCGAACTGCGGATCGGCGGCCTCGATCACCAGGTAGAACTTGTCGTTCGAGGCGCTCTTTGCGAACTCTTCGATGTTGAAAACGGGGTGATACGGGCGGGGGAAGCCGTTCAGGGCCAGCATGCCGAGGACCGCGCCGAACGATGCGAAGAGCACCGTGGTTTCAAACGCGGGCGGAATGAAGGACACCCACGAATGGAAGGGCCGGCCGCCGATGTTCATCGGGTAGGCGATCACCGACGACCAGTACTCGAGCCCATAGCCCGCGAGGAACCCGGTGATGCCGCCGCCAAGGACGATGGTGGGCACCCACGAATGGTGCTGATCGAGCTCGTGGATGAGCGACTCCATCGGATAGGGCGAGTAGCCGTCGACCTTCTTGTAACCCGCCGCCCGCACAGCGCGCGCCGCCGTCACGACGTCGTCAGGGGTGGCGAACTCGGCCATGAGGCCGTAGACCCCGGTGGGCTCGGGGGAGCGCGCCCAGACCGAGAACTCCTTGAGGTCGTGGATCAACCGCGAGAGGGTGTAGCCGGAATCGCTCATCGCCGCGCCCTCCCTTCAGCGCCGGGGAGGATCATCTTGACTTCGGACATGGGGATCGCGGGCAGGAAGCGGACGAAGAGGAGCATCAGGGTCAGGAAGAGGCCGCCGGTGCCCATGAAGAACATCCAGTCGAACTCCGTCGCCTTGTAATAGCCCCACGAAGACGGCATGAAGTCGCGGTAGAGCGAGGTCACGATGATGACGAAGCGCTCCAGCCACATCCCGACGCCCACGAAGAGGGAGACGATGAAGAGCCAGATGGTGTTGGTGCGCGCCTTCTTCCACCAGAGCGTGTTGGGAATGACCACGTTGCACAGGATGAGGAGCCAGTAGGACCAGCCGTAGGGGCCGCCCGCACGGTTCTTCATCATGAACCACTCGAAGAAGTTCCCCGAGTACCAGGCCATGAAGACTTCCATGAAGTAGCCGTAGGCCACGATGAGGCCGGTCGCGAGCATGACCTTCGCCATGTTCTCGATGTGCCGCATGGTGATGACGTCCTCGAGCCGGTAGATCCAGCGCACAGGAATGGCGAGATTCAGCACCATGGCGAAGCCCGCGAACACGGCGCCCGCGACGAAGTAGGGCGGGAAGATGGTGGCGTGCCAGCCGGGAATGAGCGAAACCGAGAAGTCGAAGCTCACCACCGTGTGGACGGAGAGGACGAGGGGGGTCGACAGGCCGGCGAGGAGCAGGTAGGCCTTCTCGTAGTTCGACCAGTGGCGCGCCGAGTTGCGCCAGCCCATGGAGGCCATGCCGTACAGGACCTTGGCGATAGGGTTCTTCGCGCGGTCGCGCAGGGTGCCGAGGTCGGGGATGAGACCCACGTACCAGAAGAGAAGAGAGACCGTGCCGTAGGTGGAGACCGCGAAGACGTCCCAGATGAGCGGGCTGCGGAAGTTCGGCCACAGGCTCATGGTGTTGGGGTAGGGCAGCAGCCAGTAGAAGGCGAGCCAGGGACGGCCGGTGTGGAAGAGCGGGTACTGGAGGGCGCACAGGACGGCGGCGAGGGTCATGGCCTCGGCGAAGCGGTTGATGGAGTTGCGCCACTTCTGCTTGAACAGGAGGAGGATCGCGGAGATCAGGGTGCCCGCGTGGCCGATGCCGATCCACCAGACGAAGTTGATGATGTCCATCCCCCAGCCCACGGGGGTGTTCGGGCCCCAAAGCCCGATACCGACGAAGAGCAGGCCGAGAATGGCGACGCCGAGGCCGCCCGCCATGCCCAGGGCGATGAGGAAGGTGAGCCACCACGCGCGTGGCGTCTCCTTCTCCATCGTCATGTGGGAGATCTTCTCGGTGACCGAGTCGTTCGTGTGCCCCGGGGCCACGAGCGGCAGCGGGAGGTACTTCGAATCCATGGTCGAGGACGTCCCCGACGAGGAGTGGCCGCTATCCATGATGCGCTTCACCCTCCGCGGCCGCGGGAGCCTTGGTTGAAAGTTCGGGGTTCGGGTTCCGGACCGACGCGAGGTAGCTGGTGCGAGGACGCGTGTTCAGCTCGTGCAGCAGCACGTAGTTGCGCGGGCTCGCCTTCTTCTTCGAGACGGCGGAGTCGGCCTTGTTGAGGTCGCCGAACACGATGGCCTGGGTCGGGCACACCTGCTGGCAGGCGGTCCTGATCTCGCCGTCCCGGATCTCGCGGTTCTCGTTCCGCGAGTTGATGCGGGCCTCGTTGACGCGCTGCACGCAGTAGGTGCACTTCTCCATGACGCCGCGGCTGCGAACGGTGACGTCGGGGTTCTTCTGGAGCTTGAGGCTCTCGGTATCCCAGTCGGAGTAGAGGAAGAAGTTGAAGCGGCGCACCTTGTAAGCGCAGTTGTTCGAGCAGTACCGCGTGCCCACGCAGCGGTTGTAGACCATGTCGTTCAGGCCTTCGTCGCTGTGGGTGGTGGCGGCGACCGGGCAGACGACCTCGCAGCTCGCGTTCTCGCACTGCATGCAGGGCACGGGCTGATGGTGCACGGCGGGCGCTTCGCTCTCGCCCTCGTAGTAGCGGTCGATGCGCAGCCACTGCATCTCGCGGCCGCGCATGATCTGCTCCTTGCCGACCACCGCGATGTTGTTCTCGCTCTGGCAGGCGGTGACGCAGGCATTGCAGCCGATGCAGGCGGACAGGTCGATGGACATGCCCCACTTGTTGCCGTTGTAGGGGTGCTCGGGATACATCGAACCCTGGGGGGCCTGTTCCTCGGCGTACTTCGCGAAGTCGGGCTTCGCTTTGTATTCCTCGAAGCTCGTCGTGCGGAGCAGGCCGCGCTCGGAAGCGTCTTCCATCTTCCAGTGGTCCTGCGTGCAGCCCATCGCGTAGCGGGAATTCTCGCGGGCGATCGAACCGCCGGCTCGCGACCAGGGTGATGCGGAAAGGCGAAGCGGCTGGACATCGACGCCGACGCCCTGGCCCACGCGGCCCGAGCGCTTGCGACCCGCGCCGAGGTAGACGGTGACGGTGTCGTCGGGATGGCCGGGAACCACCCAGGCGGGGATGGAAACGGAGGCGCCGCCCACCTTGAGGCTCACGCGGTCGACAAAGGTGCCGCGCGCGGTGCCCTCGGGCTCGGGGATGGAGAGGCGCTTCGCGGTCTTTGGAGACAAAAGGGCCGCGTTGTCCCAGGTCAGCTTGGTGAGCGGTTTGGGCAGTTCCTGCATCCAGCCGTTGTTCGCGTAGCGGCCGTCGAGAAGATTGGGATCGAGACGGAAAGCGACATCGAGATCGCCCTGATTCGACGCGGCCTTCGTCTGCATCCAGGCCCCGGCGACCGTCTTCGCGCCCACCGGCGGGAAGGCGGATCCTTCGAGCAGTCCGTCGTGGACGATCTTGCGCCAGCTCTTTTCAAAAGCGGGGGTGGCGCCGAGGCGGGCCTTCCATGCGTTCTGGACGATGGTGTAGCCGGTGGTCGTGGAATCACCGAGCAGCGCCTGCACGAGTTCGTGAGCGCTCTTGCCGTCGTACAAAGGGGCGATCAGAGGCTGCTGCACGGAGAGAGTTCCGTCGAAGGCGCGCGCGTCGCTCCACGCCTCGAGGGCGTGGGCCTCCGGGATCTGCCAGTGGCAGAACTCCGAGGTCTCGTCGTCGAAGAGCCCCAGGCGCACTTTGAGCGCCACCTTCGCCGGGTCCTTGAGGGCCGCGGCGAAACCGCTGTCGGGGGTGGCGGTGGCGAGCGGGTTGCCGCCGAGAATGAACAGGGCCGAGACCTTCCCCGCCGCCATGTCGGCGGCCAGGGCGTCGATGGAGTTGTCGGCGGAAGGAGGGTTCAACTCCACGGGCTCGGTGAGGATGAGCGCCGTCCCGAGGCTCCCGAGCTTCTCGTTGATGGCGTAGCCGAGCGCGTGGACGAAGGCGGGTTGAGACTCGCCCACCATCACCAGGGTCCGGGCCGGCCGGGCCTTGGCGTCCTTGATCATGGCGGCCACGATGGACTTCGCCATGTCCGAACCGGGAAGAACGCCCTTTTCGACGGGAAGGCCCAATTCCGCCGCGAGCTCGCGGGCGATGCCCTCGACTTCGGCCGCGCGAACGGCCATGCGGTGATCCGCGGACGCGCCGGTGAGGGAAATCGAACTCTCCGCCATGTAGAGGCGGTTCATCTCGTGGCCGCCGAGGTCGTCGGCCGAACGCCGGGCCACGAAGGCCCGGGCGTTCGCGACCTTGTCGCCGCCCAGGCCGAGGAAGTCGGCGTCGAGCGAGATGATCACGTCGGCTTCGGCGAAGTTGTAGACCGGCTGAAGCGCGCGGCCGAAAGCGGCGCGAGCGCCGTCCATGGCGTTGCGGCGCGCGATGGGGTCGTGGACGTGCCACTTCGCCATCGGGTACTGCTTCAGAAGCTCATCGATCTGAGCTCCCAAGGTGGGAGAGGTGACGGTGGGCGTGAGGAGGCGCAGGCCTTCGCCCTTGAGAGCCTTCTGCGCGTCGAGCACGGGCCGGATGGCGGCGATGAAATCAGCCCAGGCCCGGGGCTGCGTCCGGTAGTTGAGTGTCTTCGACCGGTCGGGGTCGTAGAGGTTCAGGATCTCGGCCTGGGCGAAATGGTCGGTGGACCCGAGGCTGCCCGGGTGGTCGGGGTTTCCCTCGATCTTCGTGGGGCGGCCCATGTGGCTCTCGACGAGGACGCCCTGGGCGGCGCCGTCGGTCGAGAGCACGGTCGCGAAATAGACGGGCTTGCCCGGGATGAACTGCTCAGGGGCCTTGGCGTAGGGGACGATCGCTTCGGCGGGCTGCCGGGTGCACGCCGAGGACAGCCCGGCAAGGGCGACGGAAGCGCCCATCAACTGGAGGAACTGGCGGCGTCCTTCAGGATCGGTGAACTCGGAGGCCTTCTCGGGGAACTCGCGATGGAGCCAGACCTTGATGTCTTCGGAATCGGTCAGCTCGTCGAGACTGCGCCAGAACTTGGGCTTGGCCGCGGAAGCGCCTCTGGAGACGCGCGTCACTTGCGAAATCGGGATGTGAGCGTCGCTCATGGTTCCGTTCTTGAGGCCTAACGATGACAGGTGGAGCAGGAAACGCGGGGATTGGCTTTGTATTCGGCGCGGAGCTTCGCGCCCACTTCAAGCTGGTTCGCCGGGGGATTCCAGACGGGCTCGTAGACCTCCGACTTGAGGCGGAGGAACTGCTCGGGATTGTTGTGGCAGTTCAGGCACCACTGCATCTGCAGCGACTGAGCCTGATAGACGAGCGGCATCTCGCCCACCTGGCCGTGGCAGGTGGTGCAGCCGACTCCCTTGTTCACGTGCGCGGAATGATTGAAGTAGGCGAAGTCCGGAAGGTCGTTCACCTTTCGCCACTCGAGCGACTTGCCGGTGCGATAGCTCTCGCGCACCGGCTCGAGCATGGGCGCGTTCGTCCAGATCTGCGAGTGGCAATTCATGCAGGTCTGCGTGGGCGGAATCGACGCGGTGGCCGAGGTCTCCACCGAGGTGTGGCAGTAGCGGCAATCGATGCCGACGCCCGTCGTGTGGTGGTTGTGCGAGAAGGGAACCTTCTGGTCGTACGGCGTTCCTTCCCCGGTCGCGTAGCCGGAACGCGCGAGCAGAAAGAGTGCGAGAAGAACGCTGCCGCCGACCGCTGCGCCGGCGGCGATGCTCGCTTTAGACAAGCCATTGGCCTGCTTCGGGAAAAGTTGCGCCATACGAATAAGTGCCTGATTCTATGTTCGCGATGCTCGGCCAATCAAGAGGGTTGAATCTTTTTGAGTCCTAAACTCCGCTAAGGCTTCAGTGAAAAGAGCAGGCAACGCGAAAACAAGGCTTCCCTTCCGGAATTCCACCCTTCGTCGGTCTTCGCCCGCCGGACGCCGATGATCGGTACGGTCGGAAAAGAGCGCATGCACCCCCGGAACCGGTTTCGGGACGGGTACGATTTCCGGAGGCTCGGCTCCGGGAATGCGGAGCTTGCGCGTTTCGTCCGGCCAAATCCGTACGGGGATCTTTCGATCGACTACGCGAACCCCGCGGCGGTCAAGGCCCTCAACCGGGCGCTGCTCGAAGATGCCTACGGACTCACCAACTGGGACATCCCGCCCGGATACCTGTGCCCGCCCGTTCCCGGCCGCAGCGACTATCTGCACCACCTCGCCGATCTCCTCGCGCATGGCGGAAGCCACGCGGTCCCGCGCGGCGAGAAGGTCACGGTCCTCGACATCGGCATGGGGGCAAACTGCATCTATCCCCTCATCGGTGCGAGCGAGTACGGCTGGCGATTCGTGGGCACGGAGACGGATCCGGCGGCACTTCGCTGGGCCATGAAACTCGTGGCCTCGAATGAGGCGACGGCCCGCCTTGTCGACTGCCGCCTGCAACCCTCAACGAAAGAGTGCTTCAAGGACGTCATCCGCCCCGGAGAGGCGTTCGATGCTTCCATGTGCAATCCACCATTCCACGCATCCGCGGCCGAGGCGGCTTTCGCCGCAGGAAGGAAGCAGCGGAACCTCGGGGCTGGACAAACCGGGACGAAGGGTCTGAACTTCGGCGGGCGGGCGGGCGAGCTCTGGTGTCCCGGCGGAGAGCTCGGGTTCGTGCGCCGGATGATCGAGCAGAGCAGGGGCTATGCCGGTCAGTGCCGTTGGTTCACGACCCTCGTCTCGAGAAGCGCCCATCTCCCCCGCTTCCAGGAGATCCTGCGCGACGCGGGCGCCGCGGAGGTGAGGATCATCGAGATGGGCCAGGGCCAGAAGCGAAGCCGCATCCTCGCCTGGACGTTTGGCGGGCGTGGGCGGCGCGGCTAGCAGGCTGCTGAAAAACTCAATACGTCATTCCGGCGAAAGCCGGAATCCACCAATACACCAACAAATAGCGGTTGGTGGATCCCGGCTTTCGCCGGGATGACGGACTTTGGGTTGGTTTTCAGCATCCTGCTAGCTAGGGCTTCAGCGAAACGAGGGCGATGACCAAGTTGAAGAACGCCCCGAAAACGAGCGGCGATATGGCGCCGAGGACAGCGGCGTCCGGATCGCGCGGAAGCAGCCACATGTAGAGGGCGATCGCGATGGCCACCGCGACCACGTCGATCGCGACCATCAGGATGATGCGGGGCCTGGAGATGCGGCGCGGATTCGTGGGGTCGGTCATCGGACGCCAATTATGACGCTCCGCCTTGATAGACTTTCAGCGTCCGAATTTCACCGAGGAGAGACAAGGGAATCCCATGACCTACGTGATCGCCGAGCCCTGCATTGGAACCAAGGACACCGCGTGTGTCGAAGTGTGTCCCGTCGACTGCATCCACCCCAAGAAGGATTCGCCCGAGTACGCCACCTCGACGATGCTCTACATCGATCCCGACTCCTGCATCGACTGCGGCGCCTGCGTGCCCGTGTGCCCGGTCCAGGCGATTTTCCCGCAGGACGAGCTGCCGGATAACTGGAAGAACTACACCGACCTCAACGCGGCCCACTACAAGAAGTAGGCGGCACCCTCGAGGCGGCACCATGAGTGAAGTCCGGGTTCGATTCAAGAAGCCGGCGAAACTCGGACAGGATGCCGCCCTCGCCCTCGAGGACTACGCCCGCGCCGCCTCCACCTTCGACGCGGTGGTGGTGATGGACTCGCACCACGTGGTGACGGGCGTTTCGCTCGCGGCCGGCAAGAAGGAAGTGCCGGTCGCCGTGACCGAGGACATCGAGCGTTTCTTCGATTCGCTCGTCTCCGACGCGGCCGACAAGCTCGGCTGGAGCTGAAAAGCCCCCTTCGCGGCCGCGTCTACCGCGCCGCTTTCGCTGCCCGGGCCTGCCAAAGGTGCCGGCGGGCGTGAACCAGCACGATCCGCAGCGCCGCATAGAGGTTGTACGTCACCCTGGCGTTGAAGGGCGAAGTGAGTTTGACGGCGCCCGTCGCGAGTCCCGTGGCCCGCGCGACCAGACGGTCCAGCGCCGCGTTCGTCTCGATGAAGCGATCGGTCAGGCTCATCGGGTCGCTCACCTCCACGGGCTCGAACGGTCTGATGGTCTTCGTCTTCATCCGGGGCGGCGGCTCCAGGGATTTCACGAGCAGCCAGCCCATGAGGCCGAGTCCGGTGGGCCGCGTCGATTCTCGTCCCTCGCGCTCGAGGCCTTCGACCGCCGACTCGGCCATCGGAATCATGGCGTCGGCGGTGAGGATCAGATGCTGCAGGATCTCGCCGACGCTCCAGCCGCCATCGGAGGGCCGCTTCATCATCGCGGCCGCATCCATGCCGGTGGTGAGCGCGCGGGCTTCCGCGTTGACCGCGTCCGCTTCGGCCTTGAGGCCGCGAGCCTGCTCGGGGGTCATGGCGGGAGGAGCATATCGCCGGAATGACCACGGCTCCCGGCAGGGGCCGGCGTGGTACGATTCCGGCCCCGCGAACGCAGGCCGCAGCGCGTTTGATGAGGCAGCAAGCGCCGATGTAGCTCAGTGGTAGAGCAGCTGATTCGTAATCAGCAGGTCGTGGGTTCAAATCCCACCGTCGGCTCCAAGCGCCCGCACTAATTTGAGGGTTACCGGTAGCTTCGATGACTTCTTCGAAGTCATCGACTCCGGCGCGCCTTACTTCGTGCGGCGGCAAATCCCACCGTCGGCTCCACTGTCCCTCGGGCATCGACCCCGGTCATCGACCCCGGTCACCGCCGAGCCTCGCGGGCTAAGTGCGAGACGCAGCCCGGGGCTAGGCTTGCCCCCGTATGAATGCCACTCTCGAGATGGACGTGAAGGCGTCGATCGTCACCTGCCTGTCGTGCGGAGGGGCGAATCGGGTGAAGCGTGACCGGGTGCTCGAAGGGTTGAATCCGGTCTGCGGTCGGTGCCGGGAGCCTTTGTCCGTCGACGCGGCGCCCGTGACGGTGACTGACGAGACGTTCGCCGCCGAGGTGCTCGGACACCCGCGCCCGGTGCTCGTCGACTTGTGGGCGGCCTGGTGCGCACCGTGCCGGATGATCGCCCCCGCCCTCGAGGAGATTGCGGGCGAGATGATGGGCCGGGTGCGGATCGCCAAGCTGAACGTGGACGAGAATCCGCAAGCCCATGCCGGGCTTCGGGTCTCCGGCATTCCCACCCTGGTGATGTTCCAGGGGGGAAAGGAAGTGGATCGCGTGGTGGGGGCTCTGCCTCCGCCGCAGCTTCGCGCCTGGATCGAGCGGTTCGCCTGACGGCGAGGCCGGACGACCGCGAGACCATGGAGCGAAACAACCAGCGGCTCGTGATCGCCCTCGCGAGTGCCTTGGGCGTGGCCCTGCTTGTGATCGCCTTCCTTCTCGGCCGGGTCTCGACAGCTCCCGCGGTGGTCACGGTCACCGCCCCCGCGCCCTCCACACCCACCGCGAATGCCGCGCCACCGAAAGGGTCAGTCGAAGCTCAACCCGGGCCGGCTGAAGTCGGAGTCGAGGCCGGGCCGGCGGCCGCCCCGCCCCTCGCCGCGACCCCATCCCTAGTCGACACCCCCGTGCCGGCGCCGGTGGCGCTTGCCGCGACGCCTCCGGGCTCGCGGGCGATGGCTTCCCCGGATCAGGCGCAGATCGCCGCCTACTTCAATCAGGTGGATCGCATCGGGGACATGGGCGGCGGCGACCCCCAGGCCTTCGCCACCTCGTTGATCCAGTCCATGTCCTCCGGCGACTTCTCCGGCTTCGACGACCTTCTCGCCAAGGCGCGCGCGCAGCGCCAGCGCCTCCAATCGATCTCACCACCCCGGGCCTGCGTCGAACATCATCGGCTCGCTCTCGCTTTGTCCTCCGACTCCGTGGCCATGCTCGAGAGACTCAAGGCCGCCCTCGTGAAAGGCGACTCGACCGCGCTTCTCGCCATGGCCTCGGAGGGAAAGACGCTCGAGGCCCAGGCGAATCAGCTCAAGGCCATGGGCGAGACGATCAGGCGACAGGCTGGGCTCTAGCTTTCGACTCCCGTTCGAGCAGAGTGCGCTTTCGCTCGACACCCCAGCGATAGCCGGACAGGCCGCCGTCATTCCTCACCACGCGATGGCAGGGAATGGCCACGGCCAGACGATTGGCGGCGCAGGCCTGGGCGACGGCGCGGGCGCTTCCTGGGGCGCCCACCTTCTTCGCAATCTCCGAGTAGCTCGCGGTGGATCCGATGGGTATCTCCTGCAACGCTCTCCAGACGCGGCGCTGGAACACGGTGCCCCGGACATCAAGGGGCAGATCGAGCCCGAGCCGCGGCGCCTCGACAAACCCCACCACTTTCGCCACCCACTTCTCGAAAGCGCGATTGCCGCCGGCGAGGCGCGCTCTCGGAAACCGGCTTTGCAGGTCCTGGACCAGCGCACCCGGATCTTCGCCGAAGAGAATGGCGCACA
>JAIBCN010000244.1 GCA_019694155.1 Vicinamibacteria bacterium
TCCCCGTTGCCGGCCATCGTTCTGGGGCCGGAGGCCCGAAACCGCCGACGTCGAGAGAGCGCTTCGGTCCTTCGCTTCGCTCAGTCTCGAATCCCCGTTGCCGGCCATCGTTCTGGGGCCGGAGGCCGGAACGGGACGCGGCCATGAGCAGTCGAGGGTGACCGAAGATGCGGGTTTACTCCCGGCGAGTGCGAAAGAAGGCTCGCATGAGGTCCCCGCATTCCTTTTCGCGGACACCGGAAATCACCTCGATGTGGTGATTGAGGCTGAGGGTCTCGAGGCGCAGGAGGCTCTCCATGGCACCCCATTTGGGTTCCCGGGCTCCGTAGACCACCCGGGCGACGCGGGCGTTCACGAGGGCTCCGGCGCACATCAGGCACGGTTCCACGGTGACCACCAGGGTTGTTCCGGGAAGCCGGTAGTTGCCGGCCTGCTTCGAGGCCTCGCGCAGGACGACGATCTCGGCGTGAGCGGTTGGATCGTTTGCCGAAATCGGCTGGTTGAAGCCCGACGCGAGCACCGCGCCCGAGGGGTCGAGGAGAACGGCGCCGATCGGGACCTCGTGGGCCTGCTCGCCGAGGCGGGCCTGGGCGATCGCCAGACCCATGACCGCGTCGAACCCGCCGATCAGAGGGGGCGCCCCGCGCCGCCGCGCGCATGGTGCGCCCCGGAGGATTCGAACCTCCAACCTACAGATTCGTAGTCTGTTCCTTGGTGTTCCCGTGAGTCCCCGCTGATTCGCGGCTGTTTCATTTCATCGGCCATTTGCAGTGGTTCTATTCGTGTCATATACTGCTGGTTCACGGAAGATCATTTTTCGGGAGTCCCCGGGGAGTCTCCAGGAGGCTCGCGGGGACTCCCGAACCGAGGTGCCTATGACCCGCAAGAACGAGTCTGACGAACCCAAGAGCAGGTCGAAGAAGGTTCCCTTCACGAAGCGGATGCTAGACCAGTTGGAGGCGCCGCCTGGGGGCGAGGTGAGGGCGTGGTCTTCGGACGTGCCCGGTCTCTTCGTGCGCGTCAGGGGAGGCTCGCCGGGGGTGTTCTGGTTCAAGTATGGGCGAGGACACCGAGGCGGACAGGGTCGGGTGAAGATCGCGGCCGTCGGCGCGATCCCGCTCGACAAAGTCTTCGAACGAGCGAGGGCGATCGCCGGTCGGGTGGCCGAAGGGAAGGACCCCGAGGCCGAGCGGAGAGAGGAGCGTCGGACGCAGGGCGCGGACACCCCCAAGACGGTGGAGGACCTCGCCCGCGCGTACATCGCGCACGGGCTCACGAAGAAAGGGAAGGCGAAGAAGGCGAGGACCATCGCGGAGGAGCGCGGTCTGTTCGGACTCCGTGAGGAACCGGCGACCGAGCGCGCAAAGAAGCTCGTGGCCAAGGACAAGCGGCGCCGGCGAACGATCCTCGACGCCATCGGCACGAAGCCCTTGGACCGAGTCGACCAGACCGACCTCGTCAGGCTAAAGGACGCATGGAAATCAACGCCCGTCCGATGCAACAGGGCGCTGGCGCTCATCTCGTCCATGTACTCCTTCGCGATCTCCCGGGGGTTCCGAAAGGACCGAGTGAATCCGGCCGTGGGGGTGGAGCGATACCCGGAGGAGCCACGGCTGTACAGGTCGAAGGGCAGCACGACCAAGGTGTACTTGACCCCCGAAGAGATCGGACGCCTTTCAACTGCTCTCTCCGATGTCGAGAAGGAGGGCCGCGTCACGCCATTTGGCGTCGCGGCCATCCGACTACTGGCTCTCACCGGCGCCCGCGCGAGTGAGATCCTGACTCTGCGATGGGACGACGTTCGCGCCGACGAAGGCATGGCCGCGCTCAGCGATTCCAAGACCGGCAGGAAAGAGCTGCGGCTCCCCGCGGGCGCGTTGTCCCTCCTGGCGTCGATTCCGAGGCTCGCAGGAAACCCCTTCGTCATCCCCGCGATCCACAGGCGGCAACGAAAGCCGAAGCCGGGCAAGCCATTCGTGATCCTTGACGACCGCAAGGATCGGCACCTCACGCTGAACGCGCTGGAGCAGATTTGGCAGCAGGTCCGCGAGCGTGCAGACCTGCGAGACGTTCACCTTCACGACTTGAGACACAGCTTCGCAAGCTCGGCCATCGCATCGGGCGCGAGCCTGCTCACCGTCGCGGGACTGCTCGGCCACGCGAGCGCGCGAACGTCCGAGAGATACGCGCACCTCACCGGCGACGCGCTGTCGACGGCAGCGAACGCAGCGGGGCAACGAATCGCGCAGGCGATGGCGAGCCGGAAGGCGGTGCGCAGGAAGACGAACGTCGCCGCATTCCCGCGAGGCGCATCCCGATGACCACGACGACGAGCAGGAAGGCAACCGTCGCCCTGCCCTGGGGCGCCGACCAGTCGGAGCGATTCGTGCGCGAGGCGTGGCCGGGGTTCGCCCGCTGGATGAACGCCTCGGTAGCGAAGCAGGGGAATGACCTTCGCCGCGAGTTTCGACTACGGCTAGATCAGATCCTCAAGGGAGAGTTCCCGAGCGAGATGCGGGTCCCTGCCGGGTATCTCGTTCTTCGGGAAGGCGTCCTCCGGCTGGACATGGGTAGGGTGCGCGGCATCCTCTTCGATATCCGCGAATTCGATGTCGCCGAGGACGGGGCTTTCGAGGGCCTGTATTCGGTCAAGATCCAGAACACCTCCGACGAACGCCGGGACTTCTACCTGCGCCTACTGGCGGTGTTGGCGGCGGAACCGAAGCTCCGGAGGCGAGTCAAGGCGTGCGCGCACTGCGGCCGTTACTTCATGTTGAAGACCGCGCGGCCGGACCGGGGCAAGGACTACCGCGCGTCATTCTGTTCGTCCGGGTGCAGTTGCGCGCGCAAGACCGAGCAGGACCGAGCACGCCAAAAGGACGACTATCGCCGTCGACGGGATCACGCCGACAGCATGAGCCGCCTCGTCAGCAGGGTCCAGCAGGACAGAGCCCGCAAGAAGGACGGCCCGAGCATGAGAGGCCTCGTCAGCCACAAGCGCTGAACCCCCTCGCGCTCCGTTCCAGAAACAGGAACCGAAAAAGGAGAAAGGCGAGGCCGTCGCTCATCCGAAACTCCGCGAGTTCCCGGATCTCACCGGGGGAAGGAGAGCGACAGCATGAAGAAGAAGACGGCGAAGAAGCAGCAGGTCACCGAGGCACCGCAGACCGCGGAGTTCCTCATCACCCAGGAGGCCGCGAGGCTCCTCCGCGCGGGCAAGGGCACCTTGCAGAACTGGCGCGTTGCTGGCACCGGACCGCGCTACTACAGAGCGGGGAAGCGCGTGCTGTACCGCCGTGAGGATCTCCTCGAATTCGCTCAGGCGAGCAAGTAGGTCCACAGTGGCCGGGATTTCGTCCGACCGCATGCTCACCGAGTGGCGCCGGAACCTCCGACTTCGCCGAGCGCTGGCGACGCGGGCGGCAGCGGCGAAGAGCAGCGCGACCGCGCTCTTCCGCGCGGGTCACACGGCCGAGAGTGACCGGCTTCTCTCCGAGGCCGAGTCCTTCCTGAGGGAGCGGGCGCGGATGGAAGTCGACTGAGCCACCATGTCCTCCACCAAGGGCAGCACGAAAGCGTCGGCCATCATCCTGGCCAAGACCGCGGTCCTTCATCACGGGAGCCCGCTTTCCCCGACCGCGCGCCTCCTCCTCCTCGTGGTCTGCGACTTCATGTACTCGAAGCTGGAGGCACGACCTTCGGTCGCGACCCTCGCGTCCTTGGTCGGCGTAAACGAGAGGACCCTTCGAGCCCAGGGCGGGGCAATTGATGAACTCGACGAGGCCGGGCTCCTGTCGGTGACATACGGCCGTGGGCGCGAGGTCACGCATCACTACCAGTTGCTGCCGTCGAGGACCGACTGCCCCGGCGGGTCTCGATGCAAGTGTGAGAGGAAGAAAACCGGAAAGCCCCGCCGGTTTTCGAGGCCCGAAAACCGGAAAGAATCGCCGGATAACGAGGATGTGAAAACCGGAAAGATGCGTCACGGAAAACCGGAAGAATCCGTAGAAGAAAACCGGAAAGATCCTCCGAAGAATCGTTCTCATGAAAAGCGCGCAGGAGAAGCGTGCAGCACGGACGGCGCGGCGGCGGTGCCTTCCTTGACGACGAACGGCAACGGAAGCGCTACGAACACACGGAAGGCCGGCGCCACGCACGACGCGGTAGAGACCACGGCAGAGCGCTTCGTCGCGATCTACAACGACGTCCACGGGACGCACGCCACGGTGACCCCGAGAATCCTCGCGGCGGTCCGGAACGCGCTCTCGGCGAGCCGTCCCTATCCCCGCGAGGCCATCCTTGCGGCGGCGGTCATGACCACGTTCGACGACTGGTACACCGGGCGGGACCCGGCGAAGGCGATCCAGTTCGCCGCCCTGGGCAAGAGTCACCTCGACGATTTGCTCGCGATGCTCGTGCCCGGCTTCACATTCGGTCCGCGGCTCGTCGAGATCATCAAGCGCCACGGACTCCTTCCGTACATCAAGCCGCGGGTCCGGCCGAACGTGCTTCCGTTCGCACCGAAGAGCGAGACGCAGATCCCAAGGAGAACAGCATCATGAGCAGAAGGCTTTCCACTGTCCTCAACGAGTCGTTGTGGCTCGTCACCGAGGAGCGCTACGCCGTGATCCGCGGAGTCATCGAAGGCATCGAGAGAGGCAGCGTCGTCCTCGACGCCGACGCCGAACGCATCGAGGAGCCGGCGGCGCACACGGTCAGCGCGGGGTCGCCGAACTCGCGGAGGAAGTACGACATGGCCGGGGCCGAGCCCGGCGCCCGCGGCGCCGCGGCCGAGAAGCGCACCCTGATCGTCCCCTTCCACGGCACCATCTACCCGCGCACGGGCGGCATGTCGCCGGCATCAGGCGGGACCAACATGCAGCAGACGATGGCGCTCATTCGCCGCGCTGTCGCGGACCCCGGGATCTCTTCGATCATCGGCGACTTCGACTCGCCCGGCGGTATGGTGGCCGGCGTCCCCGAGGCCGCGGCCGAGATCCGATCGCTGCGCGGGATCAAGCCGATGACCGCGGTCGCGTCCTTCCAGATGGCGAGCGCGGCGTACTACCTGGGCTCGCAGTTCGACGAGATCGTGGCGTCGCCATCGTCCAGCGTCGGCAGCATCGGCGTGGTGGCGATGTACTCCAGCGCGGCGAAGGCGCTCGAGAACGAGGGCATGGTGGTGCAGATGCTCAAGTACCCGGAGTACAAGGCCGAAGCAGACGGCGTGAACCCTCTCACCGACGAGGCGTTCGCGTTCCGCATGACGCAGATCCGGAAGACCTACGACGCCTTCGAGGCCGCCGTCGCCGCAGGCCTCCGCATCGACCGGAAGGTGGTGGCCGAGAAGTTCGGCCGGGGCCGCAGTCTCGATGCCCAGCAGGCAGTGAAGGTCGGCGCCGCCCATCGACTCGGCACCTTCGACGACGTTCTCTTGGAGCACCTGTCCGGACGCATCTCGAAGCAGCGCGCCTTCCGCCTGTCGCAGGGCCGCGTGGGGATGCTCGACGAGCTACCCGTGCTCAGCGGTGATGCGCGCCTCGCGCTCAATCGAACGGCGGATGCGGTCGAGGCCGCGCGGAAGGCAGAGATCGCCGCGCAGAGGATCGCGCACGCGAAGCGGTGGGGCTTCGCAAACTGAGTTCACCCGTGACGCGAGAGCGTCACTTCTCAACGAAGAGGACACACTCATGGACAGGGATCCCGAAGAAGTCAAGGTCGAGCGTGAGCTCAAGGTCGCCGTGTGGAGCCGCGCCGAGAAGCGCATCGTCGAAGTCCCTTGGAGCGAGTTGCCGCGCGTGCTCGACTTCGGGATCGTCGATCTACTCCCGGAACACGGCGGCATGGAGTTTGACCGGGCCGCGGCGCCCGGTACTTCGCCGCGGGGCCTCGGCGACGGGACGACCTATGTCAAGGTCGCCGTCGGTCGCAGCTTCTTCGACTCCCGCCACCCGATCCTGCGCATGAGGCTTCTCCAGGCCGCCCAACTCGTCGCATCTGGTCGCGGCAGCTACGCGACCCCCCAGGTCGATCAGGAACCGAACCAGGAAGCGACCGCGGTCACGACCATAGCGCCCAAGAAGGCCAGCCTGGGACGACGTCTCATCTCCGGTCTGCGCGCGATCACGTTCTAGATCCGGTCAGGAGGTCGGTCTACAGGGGCGGCTCTCCGTCGCCGACGAGCGAGGCCCATGCCTCCGCGGCGTGACGGCGGGCGTTGCTCGCCACCTCAAGCGCGGCGTCGTGCTCGGCTTCGACGTCCGTCGCATTGGCGACTCTCTGATACCTCCGAGCCTCCGCGGTGTACAGAACGAACGCCGCAAAGATCGGCGGTGAGAGAGGGTGCGTCAGTGCACCCGCCGCGCGGAGTCCCGGCTCGAGTTCGTGCCAAAGGGCACGCTCCACCACGCCGAAGTGCGCCGGCGGCTCCATCATGCTCGGAGCATCGCGCGGATGTCCTCGGCGGTGAGCTTGCCCGCGGGCTCGACCCCGATCCGCGTGCGCGACGACGGCGTGAGTCCGAACTCGCGTCCGATCAGCAGGACCTTGTCGAGGGCGGCGGCGTGGGCGCGCCGAACGCGGCCGGCCGCTTGACTGAAATCGTTCGCGAGGTCGAGATCCTCGACCATCACGCCGAGCCTGCGCACCTGCGCCTCACACGCGCAGAAGGACGCGAACAGCGGCACGTCCCCGACGGTGAGGAGACCGGCGTTCGTCATTTCCGGCGCCAGCTCACACCAGACCTCGCGCGCCTGTGCGGCGAGATGCACGGGCGGGTGAAAGGCGACGACGGCGGGCAGCGTGGGCTCGTGCGCGTTGTACGGCCGACCACTCGGGTTTCCTCGGATCTCCCGAAGCGCCGTTGGAACCGGGGCTGGCCCTCTCATGGGAAAAGGGTCTCACGAAAAGGCGCGCTCCGAGCGGTCTACTTTTTTTGCCATACCTGCTTTGGGAAACCGAGCATTAAAGGACGCGGTAGAGGCTCTCGCAGGTTGGCGTGATTTCGCCCCCCTACCCCTTGGCTTCACGCTTAGGGGGCTTCGATAGGGATCTGCCCGAGCCGAAGGCCGCGCAGGAGACCGAAAGCCTCGTGCGGCTCGGGGAAATAGCACTCCCCGGAGGGGTGGGCAGAAGCAGGACGGAGGCGGTCAGCAGGCCGACGCGGCTTCGAAGTCTAGATCGTGGTCGATCATTCGCCCTTGTTGAATCACTTGTCGCGCAGCACCCTCGTCGGACCGCGTACCTGAGGTCCCAGACCCTCGGGACCCTCCTGCGATGCGAGGGCGGCCCTTGGGCCGCGCTGGACGTCCTTCAGTTTCTCGAAGCCACCAAGGGGACGTTGACGAAAGAGGGCCATTCGGCCGCGCTGTCTGCGCTCGTCACAGAACGGGTGCTCGACACGTTTTCGAAACCGATCAGGACCTTTCGTGACTCGACACAACGAGCAAACGTGAACGCATCACGGACGAGGCGATCCGCGGCCGCGACGGACTGAGGTGCCGGGGCGGGCTCAGCGACGTTTTTTCGGGGTCTTGGCTTCGTGGTGGGCATGGGCATCTCCCCTGTAGTTTACGAAGAACTGTTGATTTAGGTGAGGCTCAAAATAGTGCTTTCGGTCCATCCAGATGAAGCCGTCGCCCTTCGAAATCACGGCTACGTCGATTGGGCCGCCAACGCTCTCGATATCCAACGTGACGCGTCGTTTCAAAGAGGTCAGGTTGACCAGGGCTCGCGCCATAGATGCAAGATCATCCTTCTCCAGGTGGGCCACCGCCTGAGTGATTTTGCGGGCATTTTGTGAGCGAAGGTTTTCCATCTGATCCTGCAAGGTCTTCAGGGCTTGCTGTCCCAGGGCCGTGAGGTCCTGCTTGACGCGGTCCCTGAGCGCGGGGTCCGGAGGGCCCTTGCTGACCAGGAGATTCGGATAGTCCTCGCAAAGGACCTTTTCCAAGGCGGTATCGAGGAGTGCGGTCTGCTGGGGATCGATCCCGTCCATGAAGGTGTTCACCATCTCACCTTGCGCGTAGGCGCGAATCTCCGCCTGATTCTGGCTGGTCACGGCGGTTCTATCCTCATTTGCTTCCCAGAGGCGGCCGTTCTGGACTCCACGAAGGCTCTTTGAGACAAGCTTCGGGAAAATGTCGGCATCGCCGAAGCCCGCGATCACGACGCCGCTGAACAGGCCGTCCTCGATTTCGCAGCAGATTGCCCTGACCACACAAGGGATCAATTTCGGTGGCACGGCGTGGGCAGGGAGGTGTTTTTTCCAGATTTCCTCAACACGGGCGCCTTGGTTCTTGCTGAATTCGTCGACGTCCTTGTCGCCCCACCCGGGAAGAAAACGGAAGGTCTGAACTTGGTCGTGAAGGTCATCCGCGCACTTCGCCAGGATGTTGGGTAGATCATTGCGAACTGCACCGACGTCCTCCCCCGCCTCCATGCGCCGACCCATCTCTCGTTCAGCCATCTCCGGGATTCGGCGGACAGCGGTGACCAGTGCGCGATCGAGCACCGCCTTCTCATCCTCCTCGGAGAAAAGTCCGCGCGAGCGCCCCACGCGGAGGAACTCAAAGAAGGCGGATGCGTAGCCCTCGAGAGTCTTGTGCACCAAGGCGCCCTCAGTTGAGGCCCGATAGATCTTCACGATGGTTTCCCACGGGACGCCCATGAACTCCGCGGCGCTGTAGACCATGATGCCTACCGGCCGGACTTTGGAGAGCGCGAAGACCTTGTTCGACGAGTTGTAGGTCTTGCCGCCGTTGCCGATCGACATCGCGCTGTCAGCAGCAAGGGCTACCGCCCGCTTGTTCAAGATTGCGACTTCTGCAGTCATCCTGGGAGCCCCCCGAGAGTTGGCCGGACGCTATCCGCGTTCCGTCCACCCGTCAAACGGTGAGCACCGATCCCTAACCTGGATCTCTTGCTGGGAGTCCCCGGGGAGTCCCCCGTGGCTGTTTCAAGCTCGACGAGGAAAAGCGTGCGGTGCCACTGACGACGCGTAAATAGTGGTCGGTGTGATGGTGCGCCCCGGAGGATTCGAACCTCCAACCTACAGATTCGTAGTCTGTTGCTCTATCCAATTGAGCTAGGGGCGCGTGGACTCTCGCGAAAGGGGGCCGATCTTATCCGATCACACGCGCTTTTCGAGAGGTCGTCGGCTGGATGAGGCCGGCCAGAATGTCCGCGACCCGTTCGGCGGCCCGGCCATCCCAGAACCGTGGGCGCGGCCGGGAGCGGCGCCTCGCGCCTCCGAGCTTCAGAACCAGCGGGTAGAGCACCCTGGGATCGTCTCCCACCAGGGTGTTCGATCCTTCGGTGACGGTCACCGGCCGCTCCGTGGTGGTGCGCAGAGTCAGGCAGGGTACCCCAAGGAACGTGGTCTCTTCTTGAACGCCGCCCGAGTCGGTAATGACGAAGCGCGCTTCGCGGAGCACCGATAGAAAGTCCAGGTAGCCCAGGGGCGCGATCATGCGCAGATCGGGCGACGGAGAAATGCCGAGCGCCTCGATGCGGCTCGCGGTCCTCGGATGGACAGGGAACAGGAGAGGGGTCCTTCTGGCGATCCGCTTCAGCTCGACGAGCACCCGACGGAGCCCCGCGGGGCTGTCCACGTTGGACGGGCGGTGCAGGGTCACAACGCCGTAGCCCTTCGCTTCGACACCGAACCGCGCGAAAGCCCGCCGGGGGAGCGCGCGGGGCAGGGCGTGAACCAGCGAGTCGATCATCACGTTGCCCACGAGGTGGATCTTCCTGCGGTCGTGCCCCTCGAGCCGCAGATGTTCGACCCCCGAAGGCTCGGACGCGAACAGTCGGTCCGAGATGGAATCCGTCACCAGGCGGTTGATCTCCTCGGGCATGTCGCGGTCGAGGCTTCGAAGGCCGGCTTCGACATGGTCCACGGGTATCTGCAGCTTCGCCGCCACCAGCGCTGCCGCCATGGTCGAATTCACGTCACCCACCACGACAACGCGCCGGGGCCTGGTCTTCGCAAGCGTTTCTTCGAGCCCGACCAGGAGCCTCGCCGTTTGCTCCGCGTGAGACCCCGACCCGACGCCGAGGTTCACGTCAGGCCTCCGGATGCCGAGGTCGCGGAAGAAGGCCACGCTCATGGCATCGTCGTAGTGCTGTCCGGTGTTGATGAACTGGACCCGCCGCGGCCAGCGCGCATCGAAGGCGCGGAGAAGGGGAGCCACCTTGACGAAATTCGGACGGGCCCCGGCGACGACACTCAGCACCGTCCCGGACGGACGCTTCTTCATGCCCTCATTCTCCTTCAGGTGCGACCCGGGACACGGCGGACCGATAGGCCTCGAGCCAGTCCCGCAGGCGCGCTCCCATGGAAAGGAGAGGCGCCGCCCTCCCGATGCGGCCGAGGCGATCGGCGCCTCTCGCCATCGCGCCGAGGCACGCCCCACCCGCGGCCTGGGCGTCCGCGCCCCGCACCACGCCGCCGAGGTCGAGATCGCGCACCCAGGTGCCGAGGTCGCCGATCTCGTCCGACGTCACGACACTCAGGCCCGAGAGGACGTACTCGGCGAACTTGGTCGGGCAGGCCACGCGATTCAGGGGATGCGGGTCCCGAAGCAGCAGGCCCACGTCCGCCGCGTTCAACCATCGTGCCACCTCGTCGGCGGTTCCCCGGCGCACGAGGGTTCGGTCGCGGAGTTCCGCCCGACCGGCCACGAGCGCGGACGCCTTCTCGGCCTCCCGGGTGGCCACGAGGAATCGCGCTCGCAGATCCCGCCGGGCGACGGCCTGAAACGCGTCGAGCGTGGCGTCGAACCGATGCCACTGGCCGATGGAGCCGGCGTAGACGAGCAGGGGTTCGGAAGCGAGACCCAGGGAGGCCCGGCCCTCGGTGTGGCGATCCTGGCTCCACAGAAAGCGGCGCTCGTCCGCCACGCAGGGTATGACCGTCGCCGGACAGGAGACGGCGAAGCGCCGGCGCGTTTCGGAGAGCAGCGCCTTCGAGACGCACAGAACATGATCCGCCCGCGAAAGGGCGCGCCCTTCCATTCGATCGACCATCTCCGCCCGGCGCTCACCCGTTTCACCGCCGATGTTGAATCTCGCCTCCGCCGCGGCATCGCCGCGTACGTCGGCCAGAAGGCGGGTCCCTCCGAACCGCGCTCGCAGGTAGGCGCCGAGATGTACGGCTGAGCCTCGGGCATGGAGAACCACGGCTTCGGCGGCAGAGGCAGTCTCCCTGATGAAACCGGCCGCTCGACGGCGGGCAAGCGCCCGTCTCAGCGCCCGCTGCGCCTTGGCCAGGGCTCCCAAGCCGCGATGCCGCCTGGAAACAACACGAATTCGCGGTCCGGCTCCCAGGTACGACCGCGCGATCTCCTCCTCGCGAGCGGCGCCGGCGCCGTTCGCGATCAGCAGGTCCATCACCACGCCCGCATCGGCGAGCCTGCTCATCACCGCCAGGGTCTGCGACTGCAGAACGGGATGCTCCAGTGTCTCGTCGACGAGGTAGACCACCCGAAGCGTCATGGGCGTGCTCCGATCGTCATCCGCCGCCGCCAGGGCAGTTGAGTCCGCGCGGTGGTGCGGATGACGGTTGCCTTCTCCCGCTTCCCGTAACCGCGCGCCACCCAGTCCTCGGCCAGGCCCGGCCCGCCGGTCTCGCCTTCGACGAAGAACACGATCTCGACCTCTCGGGGTGAATCCGGCCGGGTCAGCGACACCCGGTTTCGCGACACCACGCCTCTGACGCCCGGGTCCAGATGGAGGAACGTCTCGATGTCGTGTTCGCCTTCGCCCGCGATCTCGTCGATCACTTCGATGTCGCCCGTGACGTGCCCCAGGGTGATCGTTCGGCGATGACGGCCCACGCCGGCGAGGCGCGAGAAACCTTCGTGCTCGCCGATGAAGCAGTCGCGTTCCGGGGTTGACGTCCATTCGACTACCCGCGGATTGCACTGGAAGGGGAGGTCGAACAACTGGCCGGGCACGATCGCGTTGATCTCGATCCCGTCGACCTGCACCGTGTTGTGGGCCGCCGTCCGTCGGAAGTGGTTACGGTCGGCTTCCGACGAGGTGTAGGCGTAGGTCCCGGGGTCCACGATCCAGGCGAGATCGAGCAGGCAGGCTTCGAAGCTCAGACTGTCGTTGTGGAAGTGCCCGCGCGGCCCGCGAGGCGCGCCGCAATGGACGACCACGTGAGTTCCGTGCGAGCGAAGGACCACGAGGCCCGCAGTCTCGAAGTGTCTCGACCGAGGCGCCGTCGCCGGGGGGGCGGATGCCGGTTCCTCCCCCCACCAGAACCCTTCCGCCCGCGCCCGTCCCGCGGCTTTGTGGAAATCGGCGCGACCCGCGGACACGGCCGCAAGACCGAGGAGGGAGCGATGGTCGTCGGGCGGTTCGGGAGTGAGCCAGTGGAGGCGGCCGTTGTCCACGTCGCCGATGAGCGGCGCGCGCCCGTCGGGCCGCGTGCAGGCGAGCGTGGCCTCGGCCATCGCGACGGCCCGCTTCCAGGCCGGCTCCGCCACGTCGAAGCCGTTCTGTCGCGCCAGGGTGAACGCGGAGAGAAGGAGTTCGCCCACCAGCCGGTGGTAGTTGGTCGAGCCCTCGTAGTCGAAGCCGTCCGCGCCCACCTGGACGAGCGCCTCGCCTTCGAGCCCGCGCCGGCCGATCTCGAGCCATTCGCGCGACTCGGTGAGATCCGGCGTCAGCACGCCCAGATACACGAGGCCCACCAGATCCGAGAGGTAGTGGTTGCTCGTGGGGTAGCCCTCGAATCGCTCCAGGTTGGCGGCGATGAACCTTCCGTGCTCGAGGGCGGCGCCCAGGAAACGCTCCCGCAACCGCGGCGTCTGGGCGGCGGCATCGCGCGAGAGCGTGAACGCAACGCACCAGTTGGCCACGCGGATCGCGGCTTCCATGGCGTTTCCCCAGTTGCAGGTCTGGAGGACCGGATTCTCGTCCACCCACGAGGACCACTGGGCCATGAGTTCGCGCGCGAAGCGTTCCTCGTCGGTGAGCCAGTAGGCCTGACCCAGGCGCACCAGCTGGTAGCCGCGCGAAAGATCCCACGGGACCTTGACGTCCGCTCCCCGGGAGGGATCGACGAGCACCATGTCCTTCACGTACTGCCGTGGCCAGCGAAAACCCGACTTGAAATCGCGGCTCCAGTCGATGGTGGGCCCGAGATCGGTGAGGCCCGAGCCGAGGAGATCGAAGCGATGCGCGCAGGCGTTCTCGGCCTCCGCGAGTATGGCCTCGTAGACCCAGGGGTGAACACGCTGGAACTGTCTCGCGAGATCGCGGCGGGCCGGGCCTGAGGCGTGCATTCGTCCCAGAGGGATCCGGCCCGCGCGTTCCACCGCCTCCCCGAGAGGCCTGTTGAGCGAGCGCTCGAGCTGCTTCGGTGTGACCGCGGCGGCGTTTCGGTTCACCCGGTTCCTCTCGACCCAGTTCCCCACCAGCCGGGTCAGAACCCGCCGGGTGCGCCAGGGAACCTCCCTCCACGGCCTCAAACGCACCTGGCGCAACAGGGCTGCGATCTTTCGCGCGGTCACCACAGCGGTCTTCGCTCGATCCACTCGGCGTGCCACGCCGCGAGATTCAGGAGCAGCCAGAGATGAACGGCGTTGCGTCTCGGGTTCTCCCGGTGCGCGGCCCATAGCCCCGCGACCGCATCCTCCTTCAGGCAGCCCCCGCGGACGATCGGGCTCTCGAGGAGCGCCTTGCGCATGAACGGCTCGCCCAGTTCCGCGAACCATCGTGCGACCGGCGCCGGGAACCCCACTTTCGGCCGGGCCAGAAGCGGGGGGGGGAGGAGGTCGCGGACCGCGTGCTTGAGAAGACCCTTGAGGCCGCGCTCCAGCTTCAGCGATTGCGGGAGGGGCAGCACGAATTCCACGAGCTCGTGGTCGAGGAACGGCACGCGGCCTTCGATCGAGTTCGCCATGCCCATCTTGTCGACCCGCATCAGGAGGAGCTCGGGGAGGCGCTGTCTCAATTCGAGGTCGGTCATGCGCGAGAGCATGTCGAAGTCGCTCCGGGCCCGCGCGAGCGCCCCCTTCGCCAGGATGTTCCCCACGCCGCAATCCCCGTGCGCCGGAAGGAGGACATCGGCGACCTCTTCGGCGCTGAAAACCACGGCGCCGCCCAGGAAGGTGGGGGTGGCGGAGGCGCGCCGGGAGAGCAGCCGGCGCAGATCAGGAGCGCGGTCGATCGCCCCGAGCGACTTCGCGAAGAGGCCGGAGGCGGCGCGCACGGGCCCCGCGCCGAAGAGGCCGGCGAGGCGCTGGAAGCGGGTGTCTTCTTCGAGATAGGGCAGGTACCAGGGATATCCGCAGAAGAGCTCATCGGCGCCTTCGCCGAGCTGGACAACCTTGATGCCGGAGTCGCGAGCGAGGCGCGACACGTAGTGCAGCGGTACGCAGACCGGGTCGCCCAGGGGTTCATCCTGGGCCACGACCAGCCGCGGCAGGAATGCCGCCACTTCCTTCGCGCCGACGATCACCTCGCGGTGCTCCGTCCCGAACTGATCCGAAACCTGGCGGGCGAAGCGCCGCTCATCGAGATCGACGGCATCCTCGTAGCCGACGGAGAATGTCTTGATGTGGGAGGCTCCGGCTTCCGCCATCAGGGCGACCACCGCGCTCGAGTCGACGCCGCCGGACAGGAAGGCGCCGATCGGCACATCGGCCATGCAACGCCGCCGCACGGCCAGGGCCACGAGCCGCCGGGTCTCCGCAGCGGCCTCCTCGAAGCCCACGGAACGCGCCGCGGGAGCGCTTGCCGGATCCCAGTAGGCCCGAGGTTCTCCCGCGCCCGCGCGCGTGATCTCGAGCAGATGGCCGGGAGGGAGTTTGCGGATACCCTCGAAGCAGGTCCGCGGCGACGGCGTCGCCATGAAGGTCAGGAACGAGCCGACGCCCTCCCAGTCGACGGTTCGCGCGACCTCGGGGTGGGCGAGCAGCGACTTGATCTCGGAGGCGAAGAGGAAGAGGCCGTTCCGATTCCAGTAGTAGAGGGGTTTGACGCCCAGGCGGTCGCGGGCGACGAGAAGCCGCTCGGTCTCCCTCGCCCAGACGGCCACCGCGAACTTCCCGTGGAGTTCGCGAACTCCGTCCGCCCCCGCCTCCTCGATCAGGTGGAGCGCGGCTTCCGCGTCGCTCCTTCCGGTGAAACGATGACCTCGTTCGACAAGCCCCTGGCGCAGTTCGAGATGGTTGTAGATCTCGCCGTTGAGCATCAGGGTGAAGCGATCCCCTTCGGACGACATGGGCTGATGGCCCGCGGGCGAGAGGTCCACGATGGAGAGGCGCCGGAAGGAGAACCCGGCCGCGCCCGACGGGTCCACGAAGAGGCCCTCATCGTCGGGGCCGCGGTGCGGCATGGCGTCGGACATCGATCGGAGGGCGGCCGCGTCGACCGCGGAAGCGCGTCCCCAGCCGAAGGCGCCGGCGATTCCGCACATGGGCTAGCGAGTCCCCCGGCCGGCGAGCCATGCCAGGATCTCGCCCGCGTTCCTTCGCCAGGTGTAGCGCTCGAGGACGGCGGTACGGGCGCGCGCGCCCATGTCACCCGACGCTTCGGGGGAGTCCAGCAGCCGCACGATGGCCGCGGCCAGACTATCGATATCGTCGGGCGGCACGAGGAGCCCGGTTTTCTCGTGCTCGATGACCTCGGCGATCTGGCCGAGGCGGCTTGCCACGATGCCCTTCCCCGCCGCCATGTATTCGAAGAGCTTGGTGGGCGACCCGATGAAGGGCTCCTTGCGATTCCATGAATGCGGAGCCACCAGAATGTCGCAGGCCGCGAGGTAGGGCGGCGCTTCCTGCTGGGGCACGAGGCCGGTGAAGACGGCCGCGTGCGCCGCGCCAAGGCTTCGGCAGAGTTCCTGCGCGGGCGCTCGCCGCGCCCCATCGCCCACGAAGAGGAACCTCGCATTGGGATGGGTCTTGAGGACCAGGGGCATGGCCTTCACGAGGTTTTCGGCGCCGTGCCAGTCGCCGAACGTCCCCACGAAGCCCACGACCGGCGCGTCTCCAAGGCCGCGGGCCGTCCGCACCGACTCGCCGGAGAGCCCCGGCGGAAATCGGTCAGGGTCGACGCCGTTTGATTGGGTCAGGATCCGCGATTCGGTCACGCCCGCGGCTTCGAGCTGGGCGGAAACAGCGGCGGAGATGGCGACGCAGAGGTCGGCGCCTCGCAGCACGGCCGCTTCGGTCTTCCGGATCAGCGGCCACACGATCAGCCGTCTCCAGCCGTGAAACTCGTTCGAGAACCACTCGGCCAGGCCGTTCACCTCGAGCACGCACGGCTTTCCCGTGAGCCTCGCCAGCCGCACGGGCGCGTCGCTCATGAGCGAGTATCGCGCGTAGATCAACTCCGGTGCGGGGTCGGGTCGATCGCGGACATGCTCGACTACCGAGTGCGTGTACCGCAGGGGCGCGAAGGGGCGCTTCCATCGGGGCGAGGCCGACTCGGCGCGCGGTCCCTCCCAGGCCCGTTCGTCGAGGCCGGGGAGAGGCTCCGGTCCGATCGATCTCACCTCGTAGCCGCAGCTTGCGAAGCCCTGGATCATGCCGGCCGCATGAGCGAGCGACCCTCCCGCGATCACGCCGGGCCACAGGTCCGTTCTCAGATGAATAATGGAGGGCACGCGGTCAGAAGGTCGATCAGGGCTCTGTCGCCCAATATACTTTGAGGCCGCTCCGATGCCCCTCAGGGCGACGCCCCCAACCGCCCATGGTCCCCGACAAGATCCGCCGACAGGATGTCCAGAATTTCTGGGAGCGCCACCCGGTGGCGGCGGCGAGCATCCCCGAAACTCCGGGCACTGCCCGGTACTTCCAGGGCTTCGACCGGCTGCGGGAGGCCATGGAACCCGCGGCCCTGGCCTCGCGCGTCTACGATTTCCCGGCCTTTTCCGGGAAGCGGGTGCTTGACGTGGGAGCGGGCAATGGCTTCGTCATGTCCCGCTATGCCCGGGCGGGGGCTCTCGCGTTCGGGGTCGAACTGACCGCCCGGGGCGTCGACCTGTGCCGCCGTCGTTTCGCGGTCGAGGGAGTCCGCGCCTTCGTGACTCAGGGCGACGCCGAGAACCTCCCCTTCGCCGACGCGTCCTTCGATGCCGTCACCTCGATGGGGGTCTTGCACCATGTCCCCCGCCCGGAGCGCGCGATCGACGAGATCCACCGCGTCTTGAAACCCGGGGGTCAGCTGACCCTGATGCTCTATCACCGCAACTCCGCCATGTACCGCCTTCGCTTTCCGCTGATGCGCCTGCTCAAGGGGAAGTCGCTCGCCGAGCAGGTCAACGAGGTCGATGGCGAGGGGAATCCGAAGGGGCTCGTCTTCTCCCGCCGTGAGGCGCATGCATTCGTGCACCGCTTCTCCGCGGTGGAGACCTTCGTCGGCCTTCTGGAGCCCTGGATGGTCGCGCCGGGCTTCTCGCGTGTGGCGAAGGAAGCCTGGCTTCGGCCGCTGGCATCGAGGCTCGGCTGGTTCCTCTATGTGAAGGCGCGTCGCTGAGACGCGGGCTTGCCGTGGGTCCGAGGTTACGACTGCGGCGTCGGCTTGGGTTTGGGCTGAGGAACGTTCGGCGGGACGGGCGCGCCCTTGGTGGGGACCGGTGCGGGGGTGCTGGCGGTCGTGGGTACGAGTACCGCGTTTGGCTGAGCGGTCTCGGCCCCGTGATAGCTCTCTGCGAGCACCTCGGGCCCCGCCGCCACCGCGTTCGGGGGAATCAGGCCCGGGGTCATGGGGACGTAGGGAGGGGGGACCTTGTACATCTTCATGCCGTCTCCCATGTCAATCAAATCGTCTTCCGAGGGCGGCTCCTTGTCTTTGCGCGGCTCAGGCTCGGCCTCGGGAGCCGCGGGCTCCTCGGCCCGGATCTCGGACGCCGCTTCCTGCGCCTCCGGCGCGTGGGTGGCGGCGCGCGAAGCGGTGTCGACGGGCAGAGCCGACTTGAAGTCCACCACCACGATCCGCTTGATCGACTTCCCAGGCCCTTCGGCCAGAGCGAAGTTCAAGTTGAGGTCTTCGAGGAATTTCGTCATGGCGGCCAGGCAGGTTTTGCCTTCGATGGCGCCCGCCTTGACCCCCAGTCTGGCGACGCTCGGGTTGCCGAAGGACACCTCGAATCCCTTCTCCTTGCCCAGAGTGGTGAGGGCATTTTGAAGAGTCCCGGCCTTGAGCCGAAGCCCGGAGCAAGTCGCCGTCGCGGGCGCTGCTTCCGCGCAGACTGCGCCCAAACCGATCGCGACCATGGCGAATGCCACCGAGGCTTTCCGGGGCATGCGTGTTTCAAGCGTGACTTTCTTCATGAGGGCCTCTTCTTCGAAAGAGCGTAGCACAGCGTTTCGGCGCCCCCGGAACCTCTCTCGCGGGGCGTCAGCGCTTGCCGGCCCGGCATGAGTCGCCGTTCCCGTTGAGGCATTCCAGAAGCGCAGCCGGATAGGGAACCGGATCCTGTTCCTTCCCTTTCGACATGATGGGAAGAGGCGCGATCCGGTAAGCCATCACGCCCAGGACCTGCTCCTCCTCGGCGGGTTCGGGACTGAGCAGACCCACGTGAATCGGGCCGCCCGGATGGTCGACCACCTGATAGGTGACGAGTCCCCGGGGAAACCGCGGCGTGCTCGACAGGATGTCGTTCGAGCCTTTGACCGATCGCGCCGAAGACGCGACGACACAGCCCGAGACGCGCGCGGGGCGCGCGCCCCGGACTTCGATAAGGTACGTCCCCGGGGCAAGCGCGGTTGTCCAGGCGCTTCGTGCCCGGGCTTCGATGGTCTGGCTCGGATCGGTGGGGCGAGGCAGGGTTACGAGCATCTCCTCCTCTGGCGCGAGGGCGTAGCCCCGGTCACGTGCCCGCCGCTGCCACAGGCCCTCGATCGTCCATACGGCCAGCTCGGGTCGGGGCTCCTCCCCCGTCTCCGGCTCGACCCGCACGTAGACGAGGGTCGAGCGATAGGGGGGCGCCGAGACGATGCGGATCAGGCGGAATGAACTGTCGCGGAAGAGCCAGGGCGTCGTGTTGAAGGCGCCGCCGAAGTTTCGTCGCGACCCGCGCGCGGCGGGCACGAAGAGACGCGGATCCGCCTCGGCCTGCGCATGCAGACATTCCGCCTCCCATTCTTTCTCCAGGAGCACCAGGAAGTCGGGGGAAAGCCGGTCGCGGAACCGGGGGAGGAATCGCTCGGTCAGGATGGCCGCATGCGCGCTCTCCACCCAGTTCCGCCGGCCCAGGGCGAAGATGGCTTCGCCCTGAACGCGCGCGCTTTCGGGGATGTCCGCGCGCACGGCGTCGATGTATTCGCGATAGGGCACGTTGAGGGTGGCGGGGGTCTCCCAGCGTCCGGGCTGCGACTTGATCATCATCAGCGCCACCAGGGGAAGGGCGAGGCCAGAGAGCGCGGGCAGGCCGTGCGCCATTCTCACGATGATGGCGGTGATCGACCACAGGAAGAGAAGCTGGACGAGTATCTCGTAGCCCTCGTGCGTGTTTCGAAAGACGCCGAGGCTCAGTACGTAGGCGGCAAACCCCGTGCCCGGGAGAAGCGTGATCCAGGCTGCGGGGGTCGGGCGCCGCACGAAGAAGAGGACATCGATCGCGACCAGGACCAGGAGGACGGCGGCCGCGGTCTGCGCCCGGCCGGGGGCCAGTCCCACGAACGTGAGGTGGTGATCGATCGAGCCCCAGAAACCGAAGGTGGGTCCGACCTTCCTGATGAACGTCGGGTAGAGAAGATAGAGATTGAGGATGGCGCCCGGCCGGAAGCCGGACGCCGCGATGAGCCCGAAGCCGGGGATGGCCAGTCCGGAAACCCAGGAGAGGGCAAGCCGGCGAAACGCGCCCCAGCGGCGAGCGGGCTCCTCCACCCACGCGGCGCCGACGATGACGGCCAGCGACCAGGGCAGGAGAGCGGCCACGATCGGGTGATTCGTGACCGCCATGCCCACGCTCAATCCGAGGCCCAGGGCCGGCCAGAGGCGCGCTCCGCTTGTCACCATCAACCTCGCGCACAGGAGGGCGGCGGAGGCGGCGATCGAACCGAAGATGTCGGGGCGGGCCATCGGCCACTGGTGATAGTGAAACGAGAGCAGGGCGCCGCAGCCATAGATCGCGGAGGCGAACGCGCGATCGCGCCCCTTGAAGAAGAACGAAGCCAGGAGGACCGACAGCATCACTCCCAGAAGGTGCGGCCAGCGATGGATCTCGTACGAGGTTCCGAAGATCCAGTCGACCGCGGCGCTGAACATGAAATACCACGGGCCGTAGTTGAAGAAGTGCTCGTTCTGCGAAACGAAGGCCAGGGTGTGGAACGGGATGGCGTCGAAACCGAGCCGCCCCTCGCGAGCGAGATTGGCGGACACCGTGGCCAGGGCGTCGTCGAAGGCGAGCGCGGGCGCCCGTCCGACGGTAAGCGAGAACTTGTGGGTGACGAAGAGGCCCACCGCGATGAGAAGGGCGATGGCCGCCCCCCGGGTCGCGGTCTGGAATCGCGAATCAGCGCTCATGGAAGATGCACAAGGGCAGGGGCGCAGTGTCGCAGGCCACGCGCGGTCCTTCAACCCCTTCGCCGTCAAGGGGGACGCGCGTGAGGGGCCGCGGCCGCGCGGGGTCCATGGAGGCGACCGCCACGCCGTCCGAACCGCCGCGGCGGAAGTAGTAGACCGCGTCTTTCTGTCCCTCGTCGAGGATGAGGAGCCCCGAGAGGGTGAGACCCTCGAGGATGCTCGAGAGAGCCGCGGTGCGCGCGCGTCGCGCCTCTTCCTTGCGGGCGGGTTCCACGGGAAGGCCGGCGCCCAGGTAGAAGTCGACATAGCTGCGTCGATATACGAGCGCGTCGTGGCCCCCGTCGCCGAGGCCGTACTGGACACGTTCGAGAAGCGAGGTGTTGCGGGAACCCGCGGCGATCCAGGCCTCCGTTGAACTCATGACCGTGTCCGCGGGGCGGATCCCCGCCGCCCGCGCCATTCCGGCCATAGCTGTCAGCTCGTCGTCCAGCGTTGGTATCGGGGGCGAGGCGAGCAGGCGTGAGGCGCTCAGGAGGCCGAAGGCGACGAAGGCCGCGGTCACGGCCGCGAATGGCAGCCGCCTCCAGACGGGGGCGTCGCCCGCCTCGGCGAGGCAGACGGCGGCGAAGGCGAGATGGATGTGAAAAGCGCCGTACAGGCCGTATGTCGTATTGGGCACGTAGGTGAAGGTGAAGGCGAGAAAGCCGAGCCCGAGGAGGGCGAGCCATGCGACGCCGTCGTTCTCCACGCGCCGGACGCGGACATGACGGTAGAGGAACCGCGCCACCATCGCCGCTTCCATCCAGAACAGGCATCGGAGGAGCACCGCGAAGGGGCCCGGTTCCACCGGGAAACCGAGGTAGTCCGAGAACGAACTGTGTTGAATGGCGGCGAGGCGCGCCATGATCGTCTCGGGCAGTCCGAGGGGCTTGAGCCAGGACACACTCGTGAAGCCGGCGAGCCAGGACGTGAGGTCTTTCTCCCGCGCCTGGTACATGGCTCCGTTCGCGGCCGCGAAGGCGGCCAGGCTGTCGCGCTTCTCGTACATCCACCCGACCGTCGGAAGCGATCCCGCGACCGCCCCGAGGGCCCACCGGATCAGATCCTTCGGGCGGCGCGCGGCCACGAGGGTGATCACGGCGAGGCCCCCGTAGACCACGCCGAACGGATGCATCCCCGCGGCGAGAGCGGCGAGCAGGCCCGCCGCAAAGAGGGGCAGGCGTCGCGACGCAAGGCCGGCGTTTCCGCCCGCCGCGAGCAGCAGGGCCGAGAGAGCACCGAAGAAGAACGTCTCCTGCTCGAGCCGGGTGCTTCGCGCCGCTATCAGCACCACGGGCGCCATCGCGAGCGGGGCCAGGATGAGGGTCAAAGGCGGCGCCGGGATGAGAAAGCGCGAGCGCAGCCACAAGCCGGCGGACAAGACCACGAGAAGCACGAGAATGCCGGAGACGTACCGGCTGTGACCCGCCGAAAACCCCATGGCCTTCACGGCCACGCTTCGCAGCGCAAGCGCGGTGATCGGCGGGTAGGGCCGGAGCTCTTCCGAGCCGAACGACTCGCTCATGAACACCGGGTATCGCAGATCCCCGAAAGTCGCGAAGCGGTAGGGCACGTCGAGGAAGGCCCGCTCGTCGCCGTGGGGGCGGGGCAGTTCGTCCGCCCGGTAAAAGAAAAGAAAGGCGATGAGGGCCGCGAGGAGGGCCCCGATGAGCCGCGAAGCCGCGCGCGGAAAAGGGTCCTTCACGGCCGCTTTTCGAACGCGAAGCAGGCGATCAGATTCAGGTCCTTCTGAGGCACGAAGGCCGGGTAGAAGCGCGCGGCCTTCAGGGTGAGACGGGGGTTCGCCTCGAGGCGCTCCCGCACCGCGGCGAGATCGTGCACGTGTTCGAAGGCGATGATCTTGTCGTAGTCGAGGCCGAACTCCTTCTGGAACACACGGCGGGTGGTGATTTCCCGGCCGAAGTTCCACAGGAAGCCGCCTTCGCAGGGCAGGGCGAGGACAAGGCGGCCGCCAGGCTTCAGGACCCGCGCTATCTCCGCGAGGGTGTCGTCGAGCCGCCGCATGTGCTCGAGGCTGTAGGTGGAGACGACACCGTCGAACCAGTCCGCCCGAAAGGGAAGCCGCGACGCATCGCACTGGACGCCGCGTCCACGGAATTTTTTCCACAGCGGATTCTCGAGGTGGCCGCTCTGGAACTCCGAGACGAAGTACTCACCCTCGTGGCTCGCGTTCAGCTGCGCGTGTTTCCCCACCCCCGCTCCGATCTCTAGCACGCGTCCGCGCGGGGTGTTCGCCACCACCCAGCGTCGCCCCAGGTTCTCGAAGAAACCCGCGAGCCCCTCGCCGCCTTCCTCCTGGACAGAGCGGACCCGTTCGAGGTAGCTCCGGATGTCGGGATCGTCGGCGGTGAGATGACCGTAACGTCGCCGGGCCTCCGCCCAAAACATGGCGCGCTATGAAACCAGGGGACAGCGGGAGCAGGCCGGGAACCGCTTCTGCGCGCGCAGGTCCTTGCGCCATGCACGGACCTTCTCGCCATTCCAGATGTCCATGAACTTCTGCTCGTGAATGTTGCCGAACGAAACGTGATAGCAACGGGTGAAGGGAATACAGTCGCCGTCGGCCAGGATCTGGGCGAAGTGCCAGGAGCTCATGCAGGGCGTGTGATCCATGAAGGTTTCCGGATCGTGGAAGAAGCGCTCCAGCTCCTCGCGGTTGTACTCGGGATTGAAGGTCACCCGTGGATCGTTCCGCTTCCTGATTTCGACCATCTGCTTCCAGAGTTCGTTCGTGTCGACGCGCGAGGGGTGCACGTCGCTCGACAGGCAGGTCTCGGTGGCCTTGTACTTCTCGCCCCAGGCCGCGTTGTGGTGATCGGCCTGCTCGGGGGTGATGAAGGTCATCCAGTTGAAACTCACGATGGAGACGGGCAGGTCGGCGATCGAGTCCATGAAGGCCACGAGCGACCCGTGGTTCATGTTGGTGACCGTGAAGATGAGGGCTACGTCGGCCTTGAGACCGCGCCTTTTCGCGGCTTCGTCGAACTTCCGGATCCCGTCCGTGGCCTTCTGGAACACGTCCTTCCGGCCGCGAATGGCGTTGTGGATATCGGGGGGGCCGTCGATCGATACGTTCAGGCGGTTGAGGCCCGCGTCCGCCAGTTCCTCGGCCTTCTCCGGGAGGAGGTAGCCGCCGGTGGTGACGCCTATGTGCATGTCCTTGCTGCGCACGTAGCGGATGGCTTCGCCGAGCGGCTTGTACATGAGCGGCTCGGTCGCGTTGATGGCGATCCGGGGCTTCGTGGGCGCGAGTTCGTCGGTGACGCTCTTGAACAGCTCGATGGGAATCTCGTGGAGCTTCTTGTCGATCCGGAGGATCTTCCAGAAATTCGCATCCGCGTTCGCGGTGCCCACGTCGCACATCCGGCAATGAAGATTGCAGACGCTGTTGATGCTCCAGTACACGGTGAGGGGCGCGCGCGCCCCGCCCGTGGAATCGGTGAGGTAAGGCAAGCCCTGCCAGGCCAGCCGGGCGATCGGCGTGCGATCGACGCTGAAGCCCGCCGTCTTCCAGACGTTGAGCGCTTTCTTGGCGACGGAGACGACTTCCTTCATGAACCTCCCCAGGGGAAGGGACATTCTCCCACGTCCCCGCGTGAAGGCCCACGGCCTGCGGCGTTTACCAGATGTTTGCGGACCCGACCACCTTCCAGACCGGGTCGGTGGCCGTGAAGGGCTGAAAGACGCCGACCCCGGTTCTTGTCGTCCCGTTCATGAACCACACAGAGAAGATCCCGGTGGGCGTCGGGTTGTGCCACAGGAAGTCGGCCAGGCCGTCGCTGTTGAAGTCGGTCTTCGTGGAAACCAGGTTATACACGGGCGAAACAGCCTGGGTGTTTGCGTAGAAGGTGGTGCCGGTGACGGTGGCCCCGGTCAGATCCCAGGCGCGCACCTGGCCGGTGGCGGAGTCGTAGACAGCGAGTTCGTCGTCACCGTCGTTGTTCGCGTCCACGGCCGCCACCACGCGCAGCGTGCCCGAGCCGGGAAGGAGAGTACCTACGTCATACTGGCCAAGCAGGGCCGCGTTGTCGTGAAGCATCACGTGGAGGACGCCCGTCGTCGAGTTGTAGAAGGCGAGGTCCTGGGTTCCATTGTTGTCGGCGTCGAACGCGACGGCCACTCTCCAGGGAGGGCCCATGGTGTAGGGCAGGAACTGGAAGCCCTTGAGGTTGTCTCCGTCGATGTACCAGAAGAGCAGTCGTCCGTCGTTGACGTTGTGCCAGAGGTAGTCGAGCTGTCCGTCCTGGTCGAAGTCGGCGACGGCGCCCACCGTCCATCCGGGGTCGGTGGCCCACGGGGTGACCCAGTTGAAGGTGTCGAGGGTGTTTCCGTTCTTCATGTGCCACCGGTACAGACGATTGGTGACGAAGTTGTGGAACATGAGACGGGAGCGATCGGTGGCGCCATCGGTGTTGGTGATGGTGCCCTGGGCCTGTCCGTCGCCAATGGAAGCGCCGCCCGTGGGATTCGAGAGGTTGACGAAGAAGTTCTCGTAGGGCTCCTGCAGGGCTTCGCCGACGACCTGCACGGTGACGGTCTTGGTCTGCTCGCCGAGGGCGAAACTGACGGTGCCGGTGGCGGCGGTGTAGTCGCCGGGTGCGGTGGCGGTGCCGTCGGCGGTGGCGTAGTCGACGGTGACGGCGCCGGGTGCGGGCGAGGAGAGAGACACGGTGAACGAGATTGGCGTGAATCCGGCGTTTCCTTCGCCGGTGGTCTTGTCGGCGATGGAGACGAGCAGGCCGTCGTCGGCCTGGATGGTCCCCACACCCTGGGAGTCGAAGATGGTGGCTCCCGTCGCATTCGAGAGGTTCAGCAGGACGGTCTCGTCAGGCTCCACGATGGCGTCGCGGACGACAGGAACCGACACAACCAGAGACGCGGCGCCGGGCGGGAAGGAGAGCGTCCCGGCGGTCGAGGTGTAGTCGGAGCCGGCGGCGGCGGAGCCGTTCGCGGTGGCGTAGTCGACGGTGATGGTGGAGGCGGACGTGGCGGAAAGGACCACGGTGAACGCCAGATTGGTGGTTCCCGCCCCCGTGCCCTCGCTGATTGCGTAGTTGGTGACGCTGATGGTGGAGAGGTCGTCGTTGAGGATGGTCCCCACGCCGGTACCGTCGGCGATGGTCGCGCCCGAGGGCGCGGAGAGATTCACGGTGAATGTCTCGTTGGGCTCGAACGTGGCGTCGCCGAGAATCGGCACGGTCACGAGTTTCACGACCTCGCCCGCCGCGAAGGAGAGCGTTCCACTGGTCGGCGTGTAGTCCGACCCCGAAAGCGCCGTCCCGTTCGCGGTCGCGTACGCGACCGATGCGGGCGCCCCCAGAGGCGCGGACAACCGCACCGTGAATACCATGGTGCTCCCGGACAGATACCCCTCGGAAACAGAGGCGTCGGATACGGAGAACGCGGCGGGCGGGGCATCGTCGTCGAGGATGGTCCCGATGCCCTGGGCGTCGAGGACGCTCGCGTTCACGGGGCCGCTCAGGTTCACATAGAACGTCTCTCCGCCCTCCGGGACGAGGTCTCCCTTCACGGGCACTCCGAACGTTCGGACCGTGCTGCCGGGGCTGAACGTGAGCACGGTCGGGCCGGTGGCCGTGAAATCGACGCCCGACGCCGCCGTTCCGCCGGCCGAGGCCGCGGTCACTGACACGATCGAGGCGCTTGGGTTGGAAAGCGTTACCGAGAAAACGGCATTGACCGTTCCTACGTTTCCTTCCGTGACGGTCACATCGTCGATGGCGATCGTGGATGTGTCGTCGTCGAGTATGGTCCCGAATCCCTGGGCGTCCGCGATGCTCGCGTTCACGGGCGAGCTGAGAATCAGGCTGAAGGTCTCGTCGGCCTCGTCGATCACGTCGCCATAGACCGGCACGGCCACAGTGCGGCTCGTGGTGCCGGGCGTGAACGAGTAGACCACGCTTCCGCTGCTTTGGAAGTCCACCCCGCTGATCGCGGTCCCGCTGGCCCGGCTTACGAGCACCTGCACGGTGGATGCGCTTGGAGTCGAAAGGGTGATGCTGAAGTTCGCATTGACCGAGCCGGTGTTGCCCTCGGTGACGGTTACGTCGTTGATGGCGAGGGTGGCGGTGTCGTCGTCGATGATCGTTCCTATCGCCTGGCTGTCGACCACGATCGCGTTGACCGCGCCGGTCAGGTTCACCACGAACGTCTCGTCGGCTTCGTCGATCACATCGCCGGCCACGGGGATGGTGAGGGTTCGACTCACCGTGCCGGGGTCGAAGGTGAGGACCGTGTTCGTTGTGGGCGAGAAGTCGACGCCGCTCGTGGCGGTGCCGCCTGCCGTGGAGGCCAGTACCGTGATTGGGGAGGGGTTGGCCGACGAGAGCGCGATCGTGAAGACTGCGTTCGTCGAGCCTGTACTCCCTTCGGTGACGGTGACGTCGCTGATCGAGAGTGTGCGCGGGACGTTGTCCGTGATGGTGAGCGCGCCCTGCCCGTCCGCGATGACGGCGTTGTTGGGTGCGGACAGGTTCACGAACGCAGTCTCGTCGGTCTCGGCCACCGCGTCCGGCAGGACCATCACGAAGAGGGTGGAACTGATCGAACCCGCGGGAATGGTCAGGGTGCGACTCGCGGGCATGTAGTCGCCCGTTTCCATGGTGATGGTGATCGACCATCCCAGGATTGATCCACTGAGACCGCCGACGTCGTCCATGACGTAAAGGCTCCAGTTGCCGTTTGGAGCGGCGCCGTTGAACACGGAGAGGAAACTGGAATACGGCCCCGCGGGCGCCGGGCTGGCGAACGTGTCCGACCCTTCAGTGTCGTTCACATCCGTCGGGCGATATGTCCCGGACATCAGCGCGGCCGAAGTCAGGGGCAAGGCGGTGTCGTCGAAGGTGAGGCTCAGCCCGGCCACCGGAGAGCTTCCTCCGACGTCCGACATCAGGAGGACCTTCTGCCCCTGAGGGCCGACGAGAATGACATCGACATCCTGCGGCCAGGCGTGGCTGAACCCGGTGAGCGTGGCGGTTACCTTGGATACCCTGCCCGGGAGGGCCGGCACCACTATGGTGGAGGGATAGGGAGAGGCCTTGTCGGGAGTCGCCGCGCTGTTGATGCTGATGGCGGAGGAGTTCGCATAGCTCGATGCGGTGCTCACGGCCACCGCGGTGTCGTCGGCGCTCGCGTAGTTCACAGTCACGGGTTGGCCGCTCACACTCGAGAGCGACACCGTGAACTGCGCGTTCGCGGAACCGGAATAAGGCTCCTCCATGGTGACGTCGTTGATCGAGAGGGTGGGGAGGGGATCGTCGTCGGTGATGGTGACGCTATGAAGGCCGGGGCCCAGCACCGCCCCCGCACCCGCCGCTCCGGAAAGACTCACGGTGAAGCTCTCCGGCGCCTCGCTGAGAGAGTCGGGAAGGGTCGAGACAGCGATGCTCTGCGTCGAACCGCTGGCGGCGCCCGCGGGGAAGGTAACCTGGCCCCCGCCAGGGGTGAAATCGACGCCGCTCGTCGCGGTTCCGCCGGAAGTCGCCCAGTTGACCGTCACGGCGGCCGTCGTGGGAGTGCCGTCGGAGGTGGTGACGCTGATGCTCGGAGAAGCACTTCCGCCCTCGACCGTGGTGCTCGTTGCGGTGGAGAAGGCGAGAGTCACGAGAGTGCCGGGGATGGCGGTTCCATGCTTGTACAGGCCCCGGCCGTGGGTGGCTGCCACCAGCTCCCGCGCCGGGTTGTTCAGGAAAAGCAACTCGTCGACGGAGACGTTCGCGGGAGCATCGTGCGGCAAGTGCCATGTTGCGCCCGCATCCTCGGAGGCGAAGATGCCGGACTCCCCGCCCGCGTAGATGAACTGGGGATTGTCGGGGTGAATGACCAGCGTGCGAATTGGAGCATCGGGCAGGCCCGTCGCGCCGGAGCCGGTGCGATCGGTCCAGGTGTCGCCGCCGTTGATGGTCCGGTAGATGTTGTCGGGGCTGAAGCCGCCAAAGGTGACGTACACGACCTCGCTGTTCGTCGGATCGATAGTGATGCGTGTGACCTTCCGTGCCGGCAGGGCAGGGCTCGTGTTGTCGCGGAGCGTCCAGGTTGGAGCGCCTGATGTGCCGTTGGTGGTCCGGTACACATCGCCGTTGTTATGCCCTACCCAGATGATGTCCGGGTTGCCGGGGGCGACCGCGATCGCGCTGATGGGGCTGTTGAGCGAGGTCGGTGGCTTGATCGCGTTCCAGGTCGGGCCCGTCGTCGTGGTGAGGGCGGCGCGCGCATCGTTGGTTCGCCATAGGGACCACCCTCCGGCGAGGAGCCTCTCCTGATTGTTCGGGTCGAGGATGAACGGAGCGAT
Organism: Vicinamibacteria bacterium; assembly: GCA_019694155.1. Taxonomy (GTDB): domain Bacteria; phylum Acidobacteriota; class Vicinamibacteria; order Fen-336; family JAGNNV01; genus JAGNNV01. Next base: position 28,856 of record JAIBCN010000244.1, read on the forward strand.
GAAGTTCGCGTGCGCCGCCTGGGCATCGTCGATCTTGTAGGGCGCCGCTTTCCACACCCAGCCGCTGCCGTTCCAGTACATGCCGCTTACGTAGGTCGACGAGAGGCCGCCGTTGCTGCTTCGATGGATGTTGAGATAGGTGTACTCGCCGTAGAGATAGTTGGAATCCACCTGATCAGCGGCCGACCAGCCCCCGTCGCCCCCGAACATGTCCTTCCATGTTTCGGTGCCCCCGAAGAAAACCGGAGTTCCATTGTCCTGAGTCCCGCCGAGGACGCGTCCGGTTGCCGCGCTTCCCGCGGCGCCGTAGAACTGGGTCACCCCGAGGTTGTTGTTGAGTTCCGTCCAGCCCGCCGTGCAGCTGGGCGGGTTGTTTCCCGCGAGAGTCACGTCCGCCGCCTTGTAGATGCCGCCATCGTTCGCGAAATAGACGGTCTTGTTGGCGGCTCCGTCGTAGCCCGGCATGGCCACGATCGCGTGGTGGTCGGCGTGGGCCGACGCCCCGTAGGAGCCGCCGAAGGACCAGTTGCTGATTTTCGTCAGCGTGGTTCCCGAGTCGGTGCTCTTGTACAGGTCGATGCCCCCCACGATGACGAACGCGGGATCGGTGGGCGACACCCACAGCGCGTTGTCATACCAGCCCTGTGAACCGAGATAGCTGGTTCCGGTGTTCATGAGCGAATACGTGACGCCCCCGTCCGCGCTGCGCCAGATCTGGCCGCTCGAAGTGTTGGCGGACGCGTACACGATGTTAGGAGAGCTGGGGGCATACGCGACCTCGACCCGCGCGGATCCGAGGCTTGTGCCCAGGGTCCACGAGACGCCCCCGTCCGCGGAATACAAAGGCCGCCCATCCGCGCGTCCCGCGATCGCCCGCGCGCTGTCCGTGGGATGGAAGTCCACATCGAGAGTGCGCGTGTTCGAAGGCTGGCTCCAGCTTGTGCCTCCGTTGGTGCTCAGGAAGATGCCGGAGTTCGTCGCGGCGAGAATGGCGCCGCCGTTTGGCGCTATGGCCAGTCGATTGACGAAGAAGAAGCTCGAGTTCGCGGTGCTCGGAAGCTGCGTCCATGTGGTCCCACCATCGGTGCTCTTGAAGATGCCGGCTCCCTGGATGGCGTCCGTGTTGAAGTACCCCTCTCCCGTGCCGGCATACATCGTGTTCGAGTTCGTCGGGTCCATGGCCAGCGTGGTGACGGACAGGTTGGCCATGAAGTCATCGACCGGCGTCCAGGAGCCGCCTCCGTTCGTGGTCTGCCAGATGCCTCCGCCTACGCTTCCTACCCACATCTTCGAGGGCGTGGTGGGGTGAATCAGGATGGCGCGAAGGCGCCCGCCAACGTTCCCCGGTCCCAGCCAGGTCCATGACCCCGGATTGATTCCGGCTACCGACTGATCGAGACGGCCGCCCTCGGCGCGCATTCGGTCGACCTGGAGGCGGGCGCGCATCAGGCCATTGAGCCGTACCGTTCCCGACTCATCCCGCAGATCGATGAGCCGGTACTTCATGGCCTCGTCAGGCTGATCCTGCTCCTCTGGATCGGGTGTCCGCCCGCTGCGCGGTTGGACGAGCGCGCCGAGGAACAAGGTCAATGCGGCCAGAAGCAGCGGCCGGGAGTAACCCACCGTTGACGCTATTTTCATCGAACCCCTCCGTCTGGCCTGCTCCTGCGACGGAGCCCGCCCCACGATGCCTCGAATGGTGTATCACACCGCAGAGGGCGGGCGCAACCGCGAGCTGTGTTAGTCGAGGTCTGGCGGGGCGCCCTGACGGCGCCGTACATCCGCGAGTGCGCGGCGCGCCGCCTCGCGGCCGGCGTCCTGTCCGTGCCAGTTTCCCTGAATCGCGGCGGCGAGCCGCAGCGCCGCCTCGTCGAGCTTGCCCTGTTTCAGCGCGATGAAACCGACCTGGTACTGAAGGGCCGCGAGATCCGGGTAGAGCCTCAAGCCGCGCTCGGCGAGCTCGCGCCCGCGCGCCAGGTCGCCGACCAGCACGGCGGCGTTGACGGCGGCGGTATGGAAGTAGGGGTTTGCCGGCTCCTTCAGGAGAGCGTGATCGCATCTGGCCATGGCCTCGGCAGGGGCCATCTCTCCTGCGGCCGCCCGAGAGCCCGCGACCCGGCACAGATGCATGTCGTACTGCCCCACGAGCGGTTCGAGTTCGACGGCGCGCTCCAGCGCCCGGGTCGCGCGCTCCCGCGCGCTTAGCCCGCCCTCCCCACGCGCCGCCGCCTCTTCTGCCTGACCCAGCCTTTGCCAGTAGTAGGCCCGACCGGGCTCGAGGGCCGCGGCGCGTCCCTGCGATCGCAGGGAAGCGGCCGGGTCAACCGCGGCGAAGCGAGATCCGCGCGCGGTCGCGACGTCGGCCGCGAGGCCGGGATAGAGGAGAGCGCCGCCGAGCATGGCCGCGACGAGGGCAGCGGCCCGAGCGCGCGAACTGAAGGGCCGCGTTGCTGGCTCTTCGCCCTTCGGCATCAGTGTACGAATCCACAGCAGCCCGGCGAGAGGCGCGCTGAAGGCCGCGAGGGTAAAGAGGAGCTCAGGCGCGCCGCCCTGCCTGGCCGACAAATTGGTGAGTAGCACCACGGGTGCCGCAAGCGCCAGCGCTCTCGAAAGGGCGAGGCCTCGGGTCTCCCCGGCCGCCATTTCCGGGTCGCGGCGGCCTGCCGTCACGGAGACGATCGCCACCAGCGTGACGAGCAGGATCGCCGGAGCGGTGTAGAGAATGCCGACCAGCGCCTGGGGGAGGAGGGAAAGAGCACCCACGACCACGCTGCCAAGGAAGAGGCGCTCGTCCTCACCCGCCGCCCGCCAGGCTCGCCTGGTCGCAGTGCCGAATCCCCAGGCTACGAGCAGCGCCGCGGCGGCGCCGAGGAGTCCCTGGGTCGCGAGAAGCTGCAAGCCCTCGTTGTGCGCGCGCACGAAGGTGGTGTTCCACTCCATCGCCCAGAATTCCGGAGTGCGCCTCGGAGACAGAGCCAGGCCGAAGGTGTCGACGCCGGAACCGAGGAGCGGATGCTCCATGAAGAGATCGAGGGCAGTGCGCCAAAGGAAGGCGCGGCTTCCTATGCCGGCCCCGCTCGACACGCGGGCGGGCAGCAGGCGCAGAAGATCCCGGCCCTCGGGCGTGGCCAGGGCGAGGCCCAGGGCGAGGATGCCTCCCAGAAGCCCAAGGCGGAGCAAGGCGCGCGCGCTCCGCGAATCTCCCGAGATCTTCAGGACCAGCCACACGCCGACCGCGCCGACAGCGAGGCCCAGCCAACCCGCGCGGGAGGCCGATCGGATGACCGCGAGCGCGCCCAGAAACGACGAGGCGGCGAGAGCGCCCGCGAAGAACCTTTCCCCCCGTCGCTCCGCCTGAATCGCAAGACAGACTTGAAGGGGCCAGACCGCGGCGAGAAAAGAACCGAGGGCGTTCGCGTTTCCCATCGTTCCGAAGGGTCGAGCGGTCCCGAGCTGCGCGACGCGACTCCACGTGAACGCATCCAGCCCCGCGGCCTGGACGAGGGCGTAGGACGCGGCTATGGCGGCCGCGATCACCGGGGCCATCACGAGCCATCGAGCCTGCTGCCAGTTGGCGCACGCCGCTCGAGTAGCGAAGAACAGCACGGCTCCTGCGAGCAGGGTCGGCAGACCCGCGTAGCTCTCCATCGCGCCCTGAAGCGACGTGCGGGGGCTGATGGAAAAGACTGTCGAGAGCACCGCGCTGACCACGAAGAGCAAGACCCCGCCCGCCATGGGGTCGCCGCGGAGAGATCGCAGGTGTCCCACCGCCTGGGCGCTTCCGGCGCTCGCGAGCACCCCTCCCGCCATCCAGGCGAAGAGGAGGAGACCCGCCCACTGGAGAGCGAGCGTCCTTGGGTAGTCGAACGGCTCGGTGGTCGCCGTGGAGAACAGGATCCCCGACAGCCCGAGATGAAGGAACACCACGGCCCAGAGCCAGTTCCCGGCCGCGGGAGCCACTCCCGGATTGGACCGCCGTTTGCGCCCCAGGTGAGGCTCCTTCCCGACGCCTCTACCAGACGTTCGCGGACCCCACGACCTTCCAGACCGGATCCGTGGCGGTGAAAGGCGAGAAGACGCCGGTTCCAGTCCGCGCCGTTCCGTTCATGAACCACACCGAGAAGACGCCGGTGGGAGTCGGGTTGTGCCACAGCAGATCTGGCAGGCCGTCATTGTTGAAGTCGGTCCGCGTCGACACCAGGCTGTAGGCCAGAGCCGTGCTCTGCAGGATCGGATACGTGATCGTCGCGCCTACGGTGGCTCCGGTCACGTCCCAGGCGGTAACCTGTCCGGTGGCCGAGTTGTACAGGACGAGTTCGTCGTCGCCGTCGGCGTTCGCATCCACGGAATTCACTACCCTCGTGGTGCCCGTGACGGGCAGAACCTGGTTGAGCGCGTAGGAAGTCAGGAGAACCGCGTTGTTGTGCAGGAAGACGCGGACATTCCCGCTGGTGGCGCTCTGGGCCACGGTCCGGGTGTCGTAGTAGACGATGTCCACCGCGCCATCGCCGTTCGCGTCCAGTGTGGTGGCGACGCTCCAGCCCGGGTCGAGCACGTAGGGCAGGAACTGGAAGCCCTTGAGGTTGTCTCCGTCGATGTACCAGAAGAGCAGTCGTCCGTCGTTGACGTTGTGCCAGAGGTAGTCGAGCTGTCCGTCCTGGTCGAAGTCGGCGACGGCGCCCACCGTCCATCCGGGGTCGGTGGCCCACGGGGTGACCCAGTTGAAGGTGTCGAGGGTGTTTCCGTTCTTCATGTGCCACCGGTACAGACGATTGGTGACGAAGTTGTGGAACATGAGACGGGAGCGATCGGTGGCGCCATCGGTGTTGGTGATGGTGCCCTGGGCCTGTCCGTCGCCAATGGAAGCGCCGCCCGTGGGATTCGAGAGGTTGACGAAGAAGTTCTCGTAGGGCTCCTGCAGGGCTTCGCCGACGACCTGCACGGTGACGGTCTTGGTCTGCTCGCCGAGGGCGAAACTGACGGTGCCGGTGGCGGCGGTGTAGTCGCCGGGTGCGGTGGCGGTGCCGTCGGCGGTGGCGTAGTCGACGGTGACGGCGCCGGGTGCGGGCGAGGAGAGAGACACGGTGAACGAGATTGGCGTGAATCCGGCGTTTCCTTCGCCGGTGGTCTTGTCGGCGATGGAGACGAGCAGGCCGTCGTCGGCCTGGATGGTCCCCACACCCTGGGAGTCGAAGATGGTGGCTCCCGTCGCATTCGAGAGGTTCAGCAGGACGGTCTCGTCAGGCTCCACGATGGCGTCGCGGACGACAGGAACCGACACAACCAGAGACGCGGCGCCGGGCGGGAAGGAGAGCGTCCCGGCGGTCGAGGTGTAGTCGGAGCCGGCGGCGGCGGAGCCGTTCGCGGTGGCGTAGTCGACGGTGATGGTGGAGGCGGACGTGGCGGAAAGGACCACGGTGAACGCCAGATTGGTGGTTCCCGCTCCCGTGCCTTCGCTGATCGCGTAGTTGGTGACGCTGATCGTGGAGAGGTCGTCGTTCAGGATCGTCCCCACACCGGTGCCGTCGGCGATGGTGGCGCCCGAGGGAGCGGAGAGATTCAGGGTGAATGTCTCGTTGGGCTCAAAGATCGCATCGCCAAGTATCGGCACGGTCACGGGTTTCAGCACATCACCCGGGTTGAAGGTCAGGATGCCGTTCGTGGTGGTGTAGTCAGTCCCGGCGACCGCGGTGCCGTTTGCCGTCGCGTAGTTGACGGTGACGGGAAGGCCCAGCGGAGCGGAAAGCGAGACTTGGAAGGTCATGGTGCTGCCCGAGAGATACCCTTCCGAGACGGTCGCGTCGTTGATGGAGAGGGTGGCGGCGCCCGCCGCATCATCGTTGTTGATGGTGCCGATGCCCTGGGAATCCAGGATGGTCGCGTTGGTGGGGCCAGTCAGATTCACGAAGAATGTTTCGTTCGACTCAAAGGTGCCGTCTCCCGCAACCGGAACGGAGAAGGTCTGGGAGGTGATCCCGGGGTTGAAGGTCAGTGTGGTGGGCCCTGTCGCGGTGAAGTCGGAGGGCGAGGTCGCGGTGTTGGCCGCGGTGGCCGCGGAGACCGTGATCGTGAGCGAACTCGCGGCCGAGAGGGACACGGTGAAAGTGGCGTTGGTCGTGCCCGCGTTGCCTTCGGTCACCGCCACGTCGTTGATCGAGATGGTGGGCGGGGCATCATCGTCGCTGATGGTTCCGAGCCCCTGACCGTCGCCGAGAGTGACGTTCGTCGGGCTGCTCAGGTTGACGAAGAAGGTCTCGTTGATTTCGTCGAGGGTGTCGCCCACCACCGGTACGGTGAAGGTCTTGGATGTCTCGCCGGCATTGAAGGTGATCGTGGTGGGGCCGGTGGCGGTGAAGTCGGCGGGGGAGGCGGCGGTATTCGCCGCCGTGACCGCGGAAACCGTCACGGTCTGGCCGCTGGCGGCGGAGAGACTCAAGGTGAAGACCGCGTTGGTGGTCCCCGCGTTGCCTTCCGTCACGGCCACGTCGCCGATCGAGATCGACGGAGCGGCGTCATCGTCGTTGATGGTTCCGAGCCCCTGACCGTCGCCGAGGGTGGCGTTCGTCGGGCCGTTCAGGTTGACGAAGAAGGTCTCGTTGATTTCGTCGAGGGTGTCGCCGGCGACGGGCACGGTGAAGGTCTTCGTGGTCTCGCCGGCGTTGAAGGTGATCGTGGTGGGGCCGGTGGCGGTGAAGTCGGCGGGGGCGGCGGCGGTATTCGCCGCCGTGGCCGCGGAAACGGTGACGGTCTGGCCGCTCACCGTGGAGAGGCTCAGGGTGAAGACCGCGTTGGTGGTTCCCGCGTTGCCTTCCGTCACGGCGACGTCGCCGATCGAGATCGACGGAGCGGTGTCATCGTCGTTGATGGTTCCGAGCCCCTGGCTGTCGAGGATAGTGGCGTTTGTCGGGCTGCTCAGGTTGACGAAGAAGGTCTCGTTGATCTCGTCGAGGGTGTCGCCCACCACCGGCACGGTGAAGGTCTTGGATGTCTCGCCGGCATTGAAGGTGATGGTGCTGGGGCCCGTCGCGGTGAAGTCAGCGGGTGAAGTCGCGGTATTCGCCGCGGTCGCGGCGGACACCGTAACTACGGACGCGCTTGCCGAAGAGAGGCTCACCGTGAAGATGGCGTTCGAAGTGCCTGCATTTCCCTCGGTAAGGGCGACATCGTTGATGGAGAGCGTCGGCAGGACCGCGCCGTCGTCGTTGATGATGGTGCCCGTGCCCAGGCCATCGGCGATGATCAGGCCGGGCGAGGGGGCGGACAGGGCCACGGTGAAGGTCTCGTTGGCCTCCACGGTTACGTCTCCATTGATCGGGACGACGATCGTCTTGGCGGTCTGGCCCGGCGAAAAGGTGAGGGTGCCGGCAACCGGGGTGTAGTCACCTCCGGCAATCGTGAGGTTCAATGTCCATCCGCCCGCGAAACTCCCCCCGTCGCCCGTGGAATCGTCGGTGACATACAGGCTCCACGTGCCGTTAGGGCTCGTACCGTTCAGATCCGTGAGCGTTCCCGTGTAGGGACCGGCGGGAGCGGGGGCTCCCCAAGTGTCGCTCCCCTCGCCGTCCGAGAGATCGGTGGGCTTGAAGGTACCCGAGGTGAGGCTGCTCGCCGGTAGAAACCCGGCCGCCGTCGCGTCCAGGGTCAGATTCACGTTGCTGGCGGGCGTCGCGTTGGTGCCGCCGGTATCCGACATCAGGATGATCTTCTGGCCTCCGGGGCCGACGAGGAGGACATCGACGTCACGCGGCCAGCTGTGCGAGAAAGAATTCAGCGTCACTGTGGCCTTCGCGATGTTTCCGGCGATGCCGGACACCGCGATATCCGAGGGGTAGGGAGTCGCGTTCGTCTGAGAGGTCAGAATCGAGATGGCGGAGACGTTGCTGCGTGTTTGCGTGGACGCCATTGCCGTGCCGTCCGCCGAGGCGTAGTTCAGGCTCACGGTGCTCGCGGAGGCGGCATCGAGAGTCACGTTGAAGGTGGCGTTCGTGGTGCCCGCGTTGCCCTCGGTCACCGCGACGTCACTGATGCTTGCGTTCACCGGCTGGTCGCTGATGGTGACGGCAAGCTGGTAGCCCTGGACGCTGTTGATGGCGCCGCCGAACGCGCGGATGAAATAAGTCCCGGCCCCGCCGAGCGAGGTCGGAGCGATGTTCTCGGCCACGCCTGCTCCGAAGGCATTGGCGGACGCGAGCACGGTGGTCCCGTTGGTGGCCCGGAGTTCGACTCCGATGTCATTGACGGCGAGCGCGTTGAAGTTCGTGCCCGCGCTGCACGACCCATCGCCGTTCTGGGGGCCGGCCAGGTAGGTGGTGCCCGTGGGGGTCAGGGTGACGGCAGCGTACTTTCCGGCGCCTACCGTGAACTTGTAGTAGTCGACGTCCGCGTCGTCGTCGATCGACACCTCTGTGAGCGTGGTGACTCCGTTTCCGAGCGAGCCCAGGTTGGCCGCGGTCGCGGAGGTCTCGTTGTTCTCCTTGTCGTCGCCGTATCCCCGCCACCCCGCGAGCTGGTCGTCGAGCTGGGCGTGGGTGTAGGCGGTGGAGATGGTGGGCTCCATGAGCTTCGTCTGGTTGATGGGGCAGGAATGGGCGAAGCCGAGACCGTGGCCGTGCTCGTGGGCCAGCATGTTCCGGAAGCCGAGCGATCCGTTCGCGAGGCCGCCGCCGCTGTAGTAGCTGTCGCCGGTGTCGATCACCATGTCGCCGACGTTGGGGTAGAAGTTGTAGGCGAGAACGTTGAAGTTGCCGTCGAGGGGATGTCCGCCGATCCGGATGTCCGCGCGGACGCCCAGCGCTCCGGGATTGAAGGGAGAGACATTGCCGTTCGCCAGAGAGGAGCTGTCGTCGTAGTTCACCTTCACGTAGGTGACGCCGGTGAGCGCGCTCCAGCGGTCGAACACGGCCTGAAAGTGCGCGATCCAGGTGGCCTCGTTTCCGTAGATTCCATCGAGGAAGGCCCTGAGGTTGCTCGCCGACGTGGACTCTCCGGCGATCCCCCCGAGGGCCCCGATGGGCGTTCCATCGGGCACGATGTTCCAGGTCAGCGTGGTCACCTGGCCCTGGGTGAGCCCACCGCCGTCGGTCGCGGTGGTGGTCCAGCGGCTGCCATCCGAGAACTGAAACATGGGGTTTTGCAGTCCTGAGAGGAGGCTGCGACGCTGCATGTTCCGAAGAATGACGTCTTCCGGGGTCCCCGGGGCATAGCACACCTCCGGCAACATCGAGGGCGTGGCCGCCGTGGTGCGCGACACCGGTGCGGCCAGGGGCGTTTCGGGCGTGTCGGGGAGGACCCGAACCGGCGCTCCGGAGGCGGCGGTGATGGACGTCAACGCCATTGCGAAAAGGATCGAGCGATTGATGTTGTTCATGCTGCTCCAGGTGGGTCGTAGAGACACGTCGAGAGCCTTCTCGATGCGCAGACGGGGCACGCGGCGACTGGGGATCCCGGTCAGCCTACCACGTGCAAAAACAGGGGCGGCGGGGCCGCTCCTACCAGATGTTGGCGGAGCCGACCACCTTCCAGACGGGGTCGGTGGCGGTGAAGGGCAGGAACGAGCCCGAGCCCAGTTTGGCGGTCCCGTTCATGAACCATACGGAGAAGACGCCGGTGGGCGTCGGGTTGTGCCACAGCAGATCGGGGAGGCCGTCGTTGTTGAAGTCGGTCCTCGTCGAAACGAGGTTGTAGGCCTGCGACGTGCTCTGCGTGCTCGGGTAGACGATGGTGCCCGTGACCGTGGCTCCGCTCAGGGTCCAGGCCTGGATCTGGCCGGTGGCGGAGTTGTAGAGCACGAGGTCATCGTCGCCATCGGCGTCCACGTCGGCCGCGGCCACCACCCGCAGCGTACTCGCGCCGGGAAGGAGCGTCGCGATGTCGTACTGGCCGAGTAGCGTGGCGTTGTCGTGCAGCATCACGCGGAGGACGCCGGTGGTGGAGTTGTAGAAGACGATGTCCTGGGTGCCGTTGCCGTCCGCGTCGAAGGTGGTGGCGACGGTCCACGGGGGGAGCATCGTGTAGGGCAGGAACTGGAAGCCCTTCAGGTTGTCGCCATCGATGTACCAGAAGAGCATCCGGCCGTCGCCGGCGTTCAGGTTGTGCCAGAGGTAGTCGAGCTGGCCGTCCTGATCGAAGTCGGCGACGGCGCCCACCGTCCATCCGGGATCGGTGGCCCACGGGGTGACCCAGTTGAAGGTGTCGAGAGTGTTTCCGTTCTTCATGTGCCACCGGTAGAGACGGTTGGTGACGAAGTTGTGGAACATGAGACGGGAGCGATCGGTGGCGCCGTCGGTGTTGGTGATGGTGCCCTGGGCCTGGCCATCGCCGATGGAAGCGCCGCCCGTGGGGTTCGAGAGGTTCACGAAGAAGTTCTCGTACGACTCCTGCAACGCCTCGCCCACGACCTGGACCGTGACGGTCTTGGTCTGCTCGCCCGTGGCGAAGCTGACGGTGCCGGTGGCCGCGGTGTAGTCGGAAGGAGCGGTGGCGGTGCCGTCGGCGGTGGCGTAGTCCACAGTGACGGCGCCGGGCGCGGGCGAGGAGAGCGACACGGTGAAGGAGATTGGCGTGAAGCCCGCGTTGCCTTCGCCGGTGGTCTTGTCGGCGATGGAGACGAGCAGGCCGTCGTCGGCCTGTATGGTTCCCACGCCCTGGCTGCGGAACAAGGTGGCGTTGGTGGCGGCCGTGAGGTTCAGGAGCACGGTTTCGTTCGGTTCAACAACCGCATCGCGCACCACCGGGACCTGCACGGCCAGGGAGGCCGCGCCGGGTGGAATGATCAGGGTGCCGCTCGTCGACGTGTAGTCCGCGGGCGCCGTGGCGGTGCCGTTCGCGGTCGCGTAGGTCACGCTGATGGGCAGGGTCGAGGTCTGCGACGTGATCACCGTGAACGTCAGGTTCGTCACCCCCGCGCCCGTTCCCTCCGCGATGGCGTAGTCGGTCACGCTGATGGTGGGCCCGTCATCGTTTAGGATCGTTCCCACGCCGGTGTCGTCGAGGATGGTGGCGCCCGTGGGGGCGGACAGGGTCAGGGTCAGTGTCTCGTTCGGCTCCGCCACGGCGTCGCCGAGCACGGTCACGGGCACGAACTTCACCACCTCGCCCGCGGCGAAGTTGAGGGTTCCTGTGGCCGTCGTGTAGTCGGACCCGGCGAGAGCGGTGCCGTTCGAAGTCGAATAGTTCACGGATGAGGGCACCCCAAGCGGCCCCGAGAGCCGGACGGGGAAGGACAGCGTGCTGCCCGAGAGGTACCCTTCCGAAGTCGACGCATCGAACACCGAGAACGTGGCGGCGCCGTCGTCGTTGAGGATGGTCAGGGCTCCCGTGCCGTCCAGGATCACCGCGTTCGTCGGCGACGAAAGAGTGACGGAGGCCGTCTCGTTGGCCTCATCGACCGAGTCGCCAAGGACGGGGACGCTGAAGGTCTGGGTGAGCGCCCCGGGAGCGAACGTGAGGAGGGTGGGGCCGGTCGCGGTGTAGTCCGACCCCGCGGTGGCGGTGCCGTCCGAAGTGGCCGCCGACACCGTGACGGTCGAGGCGCTCGCCGCGGAGAGCGTCACCGTGAACACGGCGTTGGTCGTGCCCGCGTTGCCCTCGAGGATGGAGACGTCGTTGATCGAAAGAGTGGGCGGGCACGCCGCGGTGGCGAACGAAACATCGAGGCCGCTCGCCGTGCCCAGACTGTTCGACGCGACCGCGCGGTAGTGGTACGTCTGTCCGCAAAGCAGGCCGGTGGCCGCGAAGGTCACGGGCACGGGCGCGCTTCCCGATCCCGCGCTCGCGGGTGTCGTGGAAGTCCCGTAAGTGGTGTCGAGACCGTACTCGAAGTACGCGTTTGTCGCGAGGCCGCCCGGGTTGACGGTGCCGTTGAGCGTTGCGTCGGTGAGGGTCACCCCGGTGGCGGCGTCGGTGGTGACGGCGGGCGCCGGCGGCTCGTACAGACCGCCGGAGGTCGGCCGCGTGCCGTCGAAGCCTCCCCATGTGAACATCTTCGCTCCCGTCCACAGCGAGGCATGCTGGTAGCGGCGGGTGGGCGCCGCCGAGGTGGGGACGTTCTGCCATGAGTCGCCGGCCGGATCGTAGAGACCGCCGGTCGCGAAGTTCGACGTGCCCTGGCGCCCGCCCCAGACGATCATGTGCGATCCGGTCCACACCGCGGTGTGGAACCAGCGCGCCGCGGGGGCGCCCGTGTTCGTCACGGTGGTCCAGGTATCGGTCGCCGGGTTGTAGACGCCGCCCGTGCTCAGGAAGATGAGCGTGGCCGGGTTGTAGCCGCCCCACACGATCATTCGCGAGCCCGTCCAGACGGCGGTGTGCACGTAGCGGCCGGCGGGAGCGCCGGTGGTGCTGATGGGCGTCCAGGTGTTGGTGACCGGGTCGTAGGCGCCGCCCGTGTTGGTGATGGCGCCCAGGGTGTCGTACCCGCCCCACACGAGCATCCGCGTTCCTGTCCACACCGCGGTGTGCCAGGAGCGTCCGCTGGGCGCTCCGGCCGTGGTCACGCTTGTCCAGGTGTTGGCCGATGGATCGTAGACGCCGCCCGTGTTCAGGTTGTTCACGCCGTCATAGCCGCCCCACACGATCATCTTCGTTCCCGTCCACACTGCGGTGTGATTGGTCCGCGGGCTGGGCGCGCCGCTCGCCCCGGTGGCTGACCAGACGCCGGTTCCCGGGTCGAAGACAGCGCCCGTGTTGAGGTTGCCGCTCACGTTGGCCCCGCCCCAGACGATCATCTTCGTTCCCGTCCACACCGCGGTCTGACCGCTGCGTCCGCTGGGTGGCGCCCCTGTGTTCGGGAGGGGAGCCCATCCATTGGCGGTTGGATCGAAGATGCCGCCCGCGGGATACCCGCCGGCCCCGTCGCTTCCGCCCCAGACGAGGGCGCGCGTGCCCGTCCACACCATGGAGGGACGATCGCGTCCCGCCGGGGGCGAAACGAGGGAGGTCGGGGTCCACACGCCCGGCCCCGTGAAGTCGTCGTCGATGATGGTGCCCTGAGCGCTCGCGGTTCCGAGGGTGCCGCCGGTGATGCCGGAAAGAGTGACGGTGAACGTCTCGTCACCTTCCACGGAGGCGTCGTCGAGGATGGGAACGTTGAAGGTCTGAACGGTCTGGCCCAGCGGGAACGTCAGAGTCCCGGACGAGGTGGTGTAGTCGGATCCGGCCGTGGCGGTGCCATTGGACGTGGCGTAGTTCACGGTGACGGTTCCCACGGGCACTCCCGTCATCGAGACATAGAACGTGGCGATGCCGTCGCCCTCGAAGATGGACCTGGGCTGGACGGACAGGACGGCCGTGCTGTCGTCGTTGAGGATCGTGCCCTGGCCCTGGCCGTCGACGATGGACGCGCCCGTGGATCCCGACAGGTTGACGTAGAAGGTCTCCGCCGGCTCGCCCACGGTGTCGCCGAGGACGGAAATCACGACCGGCTTCGAGGTTTCGCCGGGCAGGAAGGTCACGGTTCCGGAGGCCGCGGTGTAGTCCGAGCCCGCGATCGCGGTGCCGTCCTGAGTGGCGTAGTTGACGCTCATCGTGGACGCCATGGGGGCGGAGAGCGAGACCGTGAAGGTGAAGTTGGTGGTCCCCGCGTTCCCTTCGGAGACGGAGACGTCGTTGATCGAAACGCCCACGGCCACGCAGGTGTACACGCGGAAGTCGTCGATGAACCATCCATAGTCGTCGAATCCTGGCGAGTTGTCCGTGCCCATCCGGAAGCGGAAGCGCACGGAACTCTGACCGGCGAGGCTCGACAGGTTGTACTGCGACGCGGTGTAGCCGAAGCTGTCCTTCACGAAGGCGTTCGTGCCGCCCAGGGGATTGAGGTAGGAGTTGCTGATGGTTCCCCCGTAGGCGGCGCCGCCCGCGAGGAGAGAAGAGGCGTTCAGCCAGCTGCCGCCCCCGTTCGTGCTGTACTCGACGATGCCTCCGTCGTAATTGATGGAGACCCCGCTGTCGAAGCCGTAGGAGTGATTGAACTGCAGGAGTGCGTTGGCGGGAATCGTGGGCAGATTGGAGGCGAGAGAGATGCGCGCGTCGGCGACCGCGTCGCGGTCATAGCCCCAGAGGCTGTCGACACCCGAGGTGGCGTAGACGGTGCCGCCCAAGGCGTTGCCCGGGTCGCTCGCCCGGGACCACCAGCCCTTGATGGGGGCCGCCGGCGAGGCCGGCTCGGAGATCGACCAGTTGGACAGGCCGCTCTCGAAGTTGTCGAAGAAGACGTTCGAAGGGGCCTGGCCGGCCGGGCACAGAGCGGGTGGGGTGGCCTGGGTGGGCGTGCAGGGCCAGGGGTTCGCCATCTGCACCGCGTTCAGGGCCTTCGACACTTCGCTGCAGTTGCCCGCGGTGATTCCGGAGGTCCCGATGAGATCGGTGCAGGCCTGCTGCAGGGCCACGTAATTGTCGAGGAAGTCGGAGGCCGAGGTGAGGTACTGGGTCAGAGCGCGATACTGGATCTTCGCGGCCTTGGTGAGGCCGATGCCGGACACCGTGATGCTGTTGTAGCCGCCGCCGTCCACCATGAGGGCGAAGGCGTGATTGGGCACGCCGCTGTTGGTGTGCACGCCGCCCGCGTCCTCGGCGGCCGGGTCGATATCGCAGCGGAATTCCGCGTCAGTCATCTTTCCCGGATCGCCTTTGAGGGTGGGCGTCATCATGTTGCGGACGCCCGTGCCGACGAGCTCTTCGCCGATCAGCCACCGCGATCCGCCCGGTTCCGCGTTTCCATTGGACTGATCGATGCTCTCGCCGAAGATATCGGAGAAGGACTCGTTCAAGGCCCCTGACTGCATGTAATAGAAGAGGTTTGCGGTCCGCTCGGTCACCGCGTGGGTCAGCTCGTGGGCCACGACATCATCGGCCTGCGGGAAGCCGGCGCCATAGACCATCTGGGAGCCGTTCCAGAAAGCGTTGTCGTATGGGCAGGCGCCCTCGCAGTAGTTGATGGTCGAGATGATCTGTCCGCCCGCGTTGTCGAAGCTGTCGCGGCCGAAGTTCGAGAGGTAGAAGTCGTAGGTGTCGCCCGCGTACTGATAGGCCTTGTCCGCGTCCGAGTTGCCGGTGGCGCTGCCGCCCTCCGAACGCATGAGGGTGCCGGGCAGAATGCTGTTCCCGTTGCCGTTGTAGACGGAGCGGTTCTTCGCGTCGGTGAGCTGGGAAAAGTCGAGAAGGACGATGCGGCTTCGTGCGTCGATCCAGATGAACTGGCGCAGGCGGGGGCCGGTCGCTTCCACGAACCAGGCGAGGCGGGTCGGGAAATCCCGGCCGTTCAGCAGGCCGTGGTTGAAGATCTCCAACCGCGGTTCGCTGTAGGCGGCGTCCGGAGCATTGAACTTCCGTGCGACCAGGCCGCGGGCGACGGTGATGGCGTCGAGGGCGGTGACCGTGGGATCGAGGTTCACCGAGTCGAGGCCGCCGAGCGTCTTCCCGTTCGCGGCCAGCACGCGGTCGCCGCGCATGTGCACGATCACTTCGCCGCCGGTGACCGGGATGCCGGAACGCACCTGCCGCAGGCGGACGTGGTCGATCCCCAGTTGGTCGCGGTTCACGCGGGTGAGGCTCACGTCCTCGCGCGCACGCAGACCGAAGGCCTCCCCGTAGGCCGCCACGAAGGACAAGGCCCGGTCGGCGGGGGTGGCGGAGAGAAGGTCGGGAACGGGGATGGAACGCCCGCGGGGGGCGGCGAGGAAGGTGGCGAGCTTCGTCTGCGGCGAACGGGTGACGCTGATCTCGGTTCCGGCGGCGAGCGACATCGCCCGGATTGCGGCCTCAGAACGTTGGGTGTCCTGCGCGTGCGCCGGCGCGGCGGACGCGCACAGCAGCAGCGCCCCGAAGACCGCGGCGGCGCGGCCCGGCCTTCGTCCGGCGGTTTCCATCTGGCTCATAAACGCGATTCTGGCTCGCGCCAGTGCCGGGGCACAAACCCGACGGATTCCTGGATCAGATCGGTGTGACCCGGCTCACCAAATGTTGGCTGAACCCACGACCTTCCAGACCGGATCGGTGGCGGTGAAGGGCAGGAAGGACCCCGCCCCGTTCTTGTTGATCCCGTTCATGAACCAGACGGAAAAGATGCCCGTGGGTGTCGGGTTGTGCCAGAGGAGATCCGGGAGGCCGTCGTTGTTGAAGTCGGTTCGCGTGGACACGAGGGTGTAGGCGGGGTTCGTGACCTGGGCGCTCGGGTAGTTGAGGGTGCCCGTCACGGTCACACCGCTCACGTCCCAGGCCTGGATGGCGCCGGTGGCGGAGTTGTACAGAACGAGTTCGTCGTCACCGTCGGCGTTCACGTCACCCGCCGCCACGACCCGCACGCTTCCCGCGCCGGAGAGCGTGGTGGTGATGTCGTACTGCCCGAG
The DNA here is from genome assembly GCA_019694155.1 of Vicinamibacteria bacterium. Taxonomy (GTDB): domain Bacteria; phylum Acidobacteriota; class Vicinamibacteria; order Fen-336; family JAGNNV01; genus JAGNNV01. Next base: position 45,199 of record JAIBCN010000244.1, read on the forward strand.
GAGGATGGCGTTGTCGTGCCGCATCACGCGCACCACGCCGGTATTGGAGTTGTAGAAGACGATGTCCTGGGTTCCGTTGCTGTCCCCGTCGAAGGTGGTCGCCACCCTCCAGGGCGGGCCCATGGTGTACGGCAGGAACTGGTAGCCCTTGAGGTTGTCGCCATCGATGTACCAGAAGAGCATCCTGCCGTCGTTGACGTTGTGCCAGAGGTAGTCGAGCTGGCCGTCCTGGTCGAAGTCGGCGACCGCGCCCACCGTCCATCCAGGGTCGGTGGCCCAGGGCGTTACCCAGTTGAAGGTGTCGAGCGTGTTGCCACCCGTCATGTGCCACCGGTAGAGGCGGTTGCTGACGAAGTTGTGGAACATGAGGCGCGACTTGCCCGTGGTGCCGTCGGTGTTGGCGATGGTGCCCTGGCCCTGCCCGTCGCCGATGGAGGCGCCACCCGTCGGACCCGATAGGTTCACGAAGAGCGTCTCGTAGGGTTCCTGGACGGCATCGCCGACGATGGGCACGCTGATCGTCTTGGTCTGTTGCCCCACGGTGAAGGTGAGCATGCCGTTGGTGGTGGTGTAGTCGCCGGGCGCCGTGGCGGTGCCGTCCGCCGTCGCGTAGTTGACGGTGACCGTACCGGGGGCGGGCGCGCTCAGGGAGACCGTGAAGTCCATCGGCGAGGTGCCGGCATTGCCCTCGGTGAGGGTCTTGTCGGCGATGGAGACGCGCAGTCCGTCGTCGGCCTGGATTGTCCCCAGGCCCTGGTTGTCGGCGATGGTGGCCTCGGTGGCGTTCGAGAGATTGAGGAACAGCGTCTCGTCGGGCTCGACCGTGGCGTCGGGAGAGATGGGAACCGACACCGTCTTCGAGGCCGCCCCGGGAACGAAGGTGAGCGTGCCGTTCACCGCGGTGTAGTCGGAACCCGCGGTGGCGGTGCCGTCCGCCGTCGCATAGTCCACGGTGATCGTGTAGATGGATGTGGCGGAGAGGACCACGGTGAAGTTCAGGTTCGGGGCGGCGCCGCCCGTGCCTTCCACGATGGCGGCGTTGGTAACGCTGATCGTGGAGTCGTCGTTGTTGATGACCCCCACTCCCTGGGCGTCGCCCAGAACCGCGTTCGTGGGTGCGGAGAGGTTCACGTAGTAGGTTTCGTTGGCCTCGAGGTTCAGGTCGCCGATCACCGGCACGGTGAAAGTCTGGGTGGTGATGCCGGGAGCGAAGGTGAGGAGGGTGGGGCCTGTCGCGGTGTAGTCCGAGCCGGCGGTGGCCGTGCCGGTGGCGGTGGTCGCGGTGACCGTGATGGTGAGAGGGCTGGCCGACGAGAGGCTCACCGTGAAGTTGGCGTTGACGATGCCCGCGTTGCCCTCGGTGAGCACCACGTCGTTCACGGAAACCGT
>JAIBCN010000043.1 GCA_019694155.1 Vicinamibacteria bacterium
ACGGAACCCAAGACAACTCCACGAAACAGCATGCACGCCCTCCACACAACGGACTATTCGTACCTTCCGCCGAACCGGGCGCGCGCTCCGAGGAGGGGCCCGAATTACGGACGGCTATTCCCGCGAACTAGGCGCGGTGGAGGGGAGGGCGGAAGATGGAGCCGGGGACGCCCGTGGGCTGAAGCCGGTATGGCGATGACGGCGCGGTTGCTACCTGGCCATCGACGATCAGCAAGGCCGAAACGTCAGCGCTGACGCCCCGGCAACAGCAAAAACAGTCAGGCACGCACAGGCTCTGACACTCATCGCCATCCGTCGAGGTGCTCGTCATCGCCGTGCCGGCAGGCGCAGCCACCCTCTGGTCACAGGCGAGGTCCCCCGCGAGGTCCTGCCCGATACAAAGGAGCAGAGCCAGCGCGACGAGCCGCGAGAAGGTGAGGAGCCGAAGCATGACGGGCAGGCAGTCTAGCGCAACGGTTGCGTTGGAGAGAATCACCTCGAGTTTCGGGCGCAACCCATCGGGCGAACGCGAATTCGGCGTTGGTGGCACCCGTGCGCGTACTCCTTCTCGTGCTCGGCCGTAGCCGTTGCTGTCGGGGCGGTCAGAGGCGATCTGATCCCACCCTTGCTTCCGCTCTATCGGATGGTGCGTCTAGAAGCGCCGTCCTCGGTTTCTCTGATCGATTGAGTTTCGGCCGCGATGTTGCACCCTCAGCTTCTCCGGGCGTAGGTCGTCGGACAGTGGCCGGCCGCCACTCGGGCGCCCTCCTCAGGGGCGCGGACCGCCCCCGGCCGAACAGATATACTCTGGTTTGCGTGGAAGCGTTTATGGTTTTCTTGGAGAGCTTGCCTCGGGCCTGCCGAATCCGGCCCTCAGAGCGGCGTAGCCGCGCCCTGCTTCGAACGAAGAGCGGGAGGGCGGCGGATGAGTAACGACCGCGTCAGCGAAACGACACGCCTCGATGGGGCCGTCGAACGGCCTCGTCCCATGGGGTCCCTCCTGCCGTCAATTGAGCCCAAACTCGAACCGCCGCTTTGCCCTGATCGGCCTGCAGTCGGTGCTTTGGACTGTTTCGACCGTACGCCGGCGAGCGATCATGGGGAGACGGCACGGCGCGGACTCCCTGCCCCCGGAGACCTCGATTTCGGCCCGGTCGCCTGGGCGCCGGAGGCCGCGCTGGCCTTCCGCGAGGGCTGGGCTCCGTCGACGCAGTGGCGCGTGCGCCTCAAGGACCGGGTTCCCGCAGAATGGTTCGAGCTGAGCAATAGTTACGGCGCTGAGGTCACCGCGCGCGTCCTCGTTCCACTCTTCAGCCTTCTCTGCCTCGCCCCTTACGTCTACACGTGGCTAGGCCCGGCTTCGTTGGGGTTGCTCATACCGGCCGTGGGAACGGCCCTGTACAAGCTCCAGTTTGTGCTTCACGACTGTTCACACAACTCACTGTTTCGCTCGCGGGAGTGGAACGACCGCGTCTTCGCCTTTTGCGGATGGCTCGCAGGCGCGCACCCGGAGGTTTATCGCCACATTCACATGCGCCACCATCGCCTCAACGGAGCGAGCATCGATCCCCAGTATTCGGACTATCTCGCTGACGCTCCCGTGTCGCGCGGGCAGTACATCTGGTTCGTGATCAGCCCACTCATTGGCGGACGGCTCCTCGGTTACATGCAGCGTGAATTGGGCGGCCTCTTTGGAGGGGTGGGGAGACGCTCCCAGGGAACCGCGGCACGGGCCGCCGCATCGGAAGCGGGGCCGCGTGTCGGGCTCGACTGGGTGGCCTGCGTCGTCGCCGCGCAGTTCGGAATCGCAACCCTCGCCACCGGCCTTTGGCGCCACCCGCTACTCGCTCTCGTGTATCCCATGGGCGCCGTCCTCATCGCGCTTTTCCTGTCGCGCGTTCGCACGATTGCCGAGCACCATCAGCCCTTCGAGACGAAGACCGAAGACTTCGCGCGCTCACACCTGCCCTCGCGTCTCGATCAGTTCTTCCTCTACGACGCGAACTTCAACTACCACCTCGAGCACCACATCTTCCCGCATCTGCCGTCAAATCGCCTAGGCGACGTCAACCGCCGACTCGGCGCCGAGTTCCACGATGCCGACACGCTGCACGGTTCGATGTTCGGTACCGTTTTCCGTTTCCTGGCCCAGCTGCCATGAACGAGAATCCTCAGTTGTGTTAGGCGCCGACCGCCAGGTGACGTTGATCGGCGCTTCAGCCAGCGCATCCACCAGCGGTTTCACGTCTAGGCCAGGCTCGGTGGACGCGACCATCCGTCCGTTACGGCGCCGGGGCGCGCCGAAGGCAATCGGTTTCGTCACACGGGATTGAAGTCGGTGGCGGTGAGGATTCGGGCGGAGTCGCCGCGACCTTTTTGGGACGAGGGACGCATCTGTGTCGCGAAGCCAGTCGCGACGCCGCAGGCCCTGAATCTCTCGGGGCCGGGCTCCGCGCCCGAAGGTTTCCACTCTCATGAGATCCAGTCTCTGATTGATGACGACTTTGATCGTGCCGCTCCAAGGGGCAGGACTGCGCTCCACGTCTCAGCTTGAGACGCTCAGGATCGGGCCAGGCTCCCGCCGCTCGTCGCTCCGCCGCGGCGAGGGCCTCAACCGCGCGAGTCTTGCCCTTGACCGCATGAAATCGATGTTGTTCTTCAGCACACCGGCAAGCGCATTGTTCTCATCCTCGATGGCGGCGATCGCTCTGTTGAGCATGTTGCCGATGTTGTGCTTGAGGTCCTTGAGGGCGGGCACGAGATCGCCGTTCTCGGCCTTCCAGACCTCATGCCAGCAAGCGCGGATCGGGACAAAGAACGTCTCGCCATAGGAGGTCTTGTCTTCCAGAAGCTCAGTGACCAGTTCAGGCTGAGCTTTCAGGTGGGCAAAGTCCTTCCTACGGAGCTGATCCCGTTTGGAGTCGAACTCGTCGGAGAGCCGCTTCAAGAAGAGCATCCCGAAGATGAACTCCTTGAATTCCGAGGCGTCCATCTTTCAGCGCAGGATGTCCGCAGCCTTTAGGGGGAAGGATTCGAGTTGCGCGATTGTGATCTTTTCGGTTCGCAATTCGTGGTCTTCTCCGGGCGTGGCACTCGGCTCAATCGAGGGAGGGATCCTTCTCGGGCTCGTGCTGCGAAGCGCAGTGCGGCTTGGTCCATCTTGCCACGATCCGGCGATGTCGTGGGCGATTCGCCACCTATCTACCGTTCTGCACCAAGCGACACTACGGCCGAGTACGGCTCACGAGTACGAGTACGCCACGCCGGGCTCGGACTGGCAGTGACGCGACGAGCTTGCTTCGGGCCACCACCAACGGAGTGGGCCCTCGCAACGAAGAAAGGGCGCACCCAAAGGTGCGCCCTTGTTCCGGCCGGCGCTCTCAGCCCCGCACCGTCAACCCCGAGCCTCGAGCCGGCGGGTGCGGCTACGTCGACACGACGTCACGGAGAGGTCACGGCAATGTCATTGCGCGTCTGTCTAATTCGCCTAAGCGAATATGCTGGCCGCGACCCAGACCCCTGTCGACTTGATGTTCCGGGCCTTCTCGGACCCGATCCGTCTCCGGATCCTTGCCTTGGTTCAACCGGGTGAGCTTTGCGTGTGCGCTCTCACTGCGGTCATCAAGCTGCCGCAGCCCACGATCTCGAGGCATCTTGCGTACCTTAGAAGAGCTGGGCTCGTCTCCGTGCGACGGGCCAGCTCGTGGAGCTACTACACTCTGGCTCCGGCACAAGCCGCCTTCCACGTCAAGCTACTGGAATGCCTTCAGAGCTGCTTTCGCGACGTGCCCCAACTCACTGCCGACGCGGCGCGCGCCCGCTCCATTCGCAAACCGGGCGGACGATGCGCGGTCTGAGTTCTTTGCGTGAACACACTCGCCCAGGCGAGTTAGGAGAAAACATGACTCGGAATATCCAAAGACTGACGGTCGTAGTGGCGATGCTTACCGGCGCTGCCGTTCTTCATGCGGCAACGGCCACGCTCGAAACAAGCCTGGCTGAGGCCGGCGCCCGTCGGAAGGCGGCAGAGAACCGGTTGGGCCAAATCAAGTCGACGTCGTCACAGTCCGCTGAAGCGGCAAGAGCCCTCTATGGCGACGCGGCGGCGAAGAACAACGCCTGGGTCGATGCGGTATGCCGGACCATCGAGGAGGGAACGAAGGACGCACCAGATGTCTCGTCGCTTGCTGAGCCTGCGGCCGCTTCGTTGCTCGCGTGGGTCAGCGGGCTGGACAAGGCGCTTGGTAATCCAGAGTCGAGCGCCGCCATTGCCGACGGGTCGCGGAAGCAAGTGATCCAGAACCTGACGGACGTTGCCGCGAAAGCCTGGCAGAAGAACCGGACACTCAGCGCCGAAAAGCGCCGACAGGCGTCCGCGGCACTCCGCGCGCGTCTCCAGTGGAAGACTCTCGAGCAGATCTAGCCGAGGTGCCGGTGCGTCTCTGCCGAGGTGCGTCAGGCCCAATTGTGCTCTGCGACAAGGGCGCGCACCCGGTATTCGACTTCGTCGCGGATCAGCCGCACCGGTTCGATGCCCTGGCCCTTGGGGTCGGGCAGAGGCCAGTCGAGAATGGGCACGCCGGGCACGTAGGGGCAGCTCTCGCCGCAGCCCATGGTGATCAGGAACGCGGCGCCCTTCGCCAGGTCGGCGGTGAGCTTCTGCGGTTCGGCCTTCGATAGGTCGATTCCCTTCTCCTTCATCGCCTCGACGACGACGGGATGGACGTGGTCCGAGGGCTGAGTGCCCGCCGAGATCGCGTGCGCCTTCGCGGGGTCGGCGACCCGGTTGAACCACGCGGCCGCCATCTGCGACCGGCCGGCATTGTGAACGCAGGCAAAGACAACTCGATTCATGGGTCCTCCTCAGAACCAGGCTTCGGCCTTCTGGCGGTTGGGCACGCGCGACTCATCGCTCACGCGGCGTGGCGGCCGGACTGGCGCGCTCCATGCCGCTGGGTGCCCACCGCCCGCGCGAGCTGGGTGCGCGACGGATATACACCCTGGAGCACCACGACATCGTTCACGAGAACGAGGGGCAGGCAACCGTCGCCCTTCGAGAGCAAGTCTTGTGCGGTCGGTCTCTTGGCGACCTCGTCACGCTCCACCGACGGATCGAACCGTTCGACGAGCATTCCCGTGGTCTCAAGCCAGTCGAGGCTGTCCTCCATGATGGCAAACCGGCGGTCGTTGACACCGCTCACCATGCCGATGATGGGCTTGGGGACATGACGGAAAACGGTGATGTTAGTCATGACTTCCTCCACTCACGAAGCGCCCTGCGGCGCGGGGAACCAGTGACGCGTCCGGTTGCAGACGGCGCAGACCGACAACATCACGGGAACTTCGATCAGGACTCCAACCACGGTGGCCAGAGCCGCGCCGGACTCCGGGCCGAACAGGGCGATGGCAGTAGCCACCGCTAATTCGAAGAAATTACTCGCGCCGATCAGCGCGCCGGGTGCCGCCACCGCATACTCGACCTTGAAGTAGCGCATGAGGCTGTAGGTCAGGGACGAGTTGAAGTACACCTGAATCAGAATCGGGACGGCGATGAGGCCCACGTGCAGGGACTTGGTCAGGATGTTCCCGGCTTGAAAGGCGAAGATCAGAACGAGGGTCGCGAGCAGGGCCGTCATGCTGACGCGCGCGAACCGGGGCAGGAGGACATCCTCGAACCAGGCTCGACCTCTCGTACGCAAGAACCACTGCCGCAGCAGAACTCCGACGGTCAGCGGAATCACGATGAAGACGATCACCGAGTACAGAAGGACGGCGAACGGCACGTGCAGCGAGGAAGCGCCGCTCACCAGAAACCGGACGATGGGCGCGAAGAGCACCAGCATCAGGAGGTCGTTTACCGAGACTTGGACCAGCGTGTAAGCGGGATCCCCGTCCGAGAGGTAGCTCCACACGAAGACCATGGCGGTGCAGGGAGCGGCGGCGAGGATGATGCAGCCGGCGATGTACTGATCCGCATCCGCGGGTGGAATCCAGGCGCTGAAGACGTAGCGGAAGAACAGCCAGGCGAGGGCCGCCATCGAGAAGGGTTTCACCAGCCAGTTCACGAACAGCGTGATGAAAAGGCCCCGGGGTCGGCGGCCGACCTGCCGGATCGCGCCGAAGTCGACCTTCATCATCATGGGCGTGATCATCAGCCAGATCAGGATGGCGATTGGGATGTTGATCTGGCTGCCCTGGCCGAACTCGAGCCCGCGAAGCGCGTCCATCAGGCCGGGCATCGCGCGGCCGAGGAGGACCCCGACCACCATGCACAGACCGACCCAGAGGCTCAGGTAGCGCTCGAAGACGGCCAGGCGTTTCGGCTCGGTCACAGGCGACCGTGCTTCGGCAGGTTGTGCGCTGCCGCTTTGGAATCTCTAGAGAGCATTGAGCAGCTCCTTAAATCGCCTTAAGGCCGACGGCACGATGCAATAGCTGACCCTTGGCCCGTTTTCGTTCGCCTTCACGAGGCCGGCGCTCCTCAGAATGCGCAGGTGCTCGGAGACCGTGGACTGGGCGAGCGGCAACTCATCAACGATGTGGCTGCACATGCGGGCGTCCTTGCGGGCCAGCATTCGGAGAATCCGCATCCGGGTCGGGTGTCCAGCCGCCTTGGCAAACGCGGCCAGATCGGCATCGGCCAAGGGACCGTTCATGGGGCCAATCGCCTTCTCGGTGGCCTCCGCGTTGTCGGGAGGGCAGGCGGCTTCGGATGATCGCTTCCGTTTCATGCCTATCGTTGATCGTCGATTAACGATAGCATGCCAGTCAAGCCGCGCCCGCATGCGCGGAGGCCGACCGTCATGCTCTTCCGCCGTGGCGTCACTTGGCGGAAAATCAGAAGGATCCATGTCACGCCTTACCCCGCTTGCGCCTATACGTTCTGAACGCGGTCGATTGGCGACCGCACTCCTCAAGGAGATGTAGAGATGAAGAACGTCCTCAAGGGCGCCCTGGCGCTCGTCGCTCTGGCCCTCCCCACCCTCGTTCTGGCCGCGGAGCCGCTCAAGGCGGTGGTGTCCGCGTGTTGCCCGGGCTGCGGTTGCTGCTGACGTAAGCGTGGAGGCCTCGCGACGTGCTCGTTTGCAGGAATGCCTGTCGTCGCTGGCTGGCGGCGATCGCGAGGCCTTCACGCCCGTCTTCGACATTCTCTGGCCCGTCTATCGCCGCTTTGCCCGACAACACCTCCCGGAGATCGACGCCGATGACGCTGCTCAAGAGGCGCTGCTCAAGCTCTTTGTCCGGGCGGATGAGTTCGATCCGTCGCGCGATGCCGCGGCCTTCGCCATCGGCGTCGCCTATCACGAGATCCGCACATGGCGACGGAAACGCTGGCGTCGTCGTGAAGATTCGCTCGAGCGCCACGAAGGCGCCCAGCCGTCGGGGCCCGAGGACTTCCTGGCCGCGCGCGAGGCGGACGAGTTGATTGAATGGGGTCTCGCCCGGCTCTCCACCGTGGATCGTCAGACCCTGGTCCTTTTTGCCCACGATGAACGCGCGACGAGTGCTTCCGCCGTCGCGTTTCGAAAACGCGTGCAGCGCGCGCTTGAACGCCTGCGCGCGATTGTGAGACTCCGATGAATCTCCCAACCGATCCCGACGCCGATATCCGCCGCCGCGCCCGAAGCTCGTATGAGCGCGCCCGTGCCGGCAACGCGCTGGCGCTCGCGGGCATCGTCGCGGCCCCGGCCATGCTGCTCTCGACCGGGTGCTGCCCCACTCCGACCGCGAGCATTCTTTGTGGACTTGCCCTCGCCGCCGCGATCGCCCTAGCCCGCTTCGCAGGGAAAGGGTCGCAGACGGCCCTTCGGCCCGGGTTGATTGCAGGCGCGCTGGCATTCGCGTTGCCGCTGGCTTGCCACGGCCTCATGGCGTGCCCGAACGACATGTGCGTCTCCCCGCGGCTTCGCTGGATTCCCTTCGTGGCCGCAGGGGCCGGGTTTGGCGCAGGGATCGTGATGAGGCTTCTCTTCAGACAGGGCTCGCGGGTGGTCGCAGGTTCGACCGCCTTGCTCCTGGGCTCGCTCGGCTCGCTCGTGATGGGGCTCTCGGGGCCGGCATGGACAGCTCTCGGGCTCGCGGTGGGAGCGCTCGTACCTGTCGGGCCGGTCAGCCGCCAGGACGCTTAGATGCCGCCCGGTCACGCCCGGGCGCCCCGGCGCCTATACGTTCCGACGCAACCGCGTCGCGGGTCACAACTCTCTTACGAAAGAAGGAACTAAGCTTCATGCTCACCCCCATCCTGATGTCCATTGCCATGCTCAACATCGCGCCCGTCGCCCAGACGGATCCCCCGATCGCCTGCACGCCCAAGGCCCTGGACGCAACCCAGCGAAAGCGGCAGACCGAACTCCTTGGGATCGTCCGGGGGAAGATTCAAAAGACGTTGGAGCTGGACAACGGCTTCGCAGTCCAACTGCCGAATGATCCTTCCACCGCCCTGCAGGTGGCCGAGTGGATCAGCCTCGAACGCCGCTGCTGCGGCTTCGCCGAATTCTCGCTGGAATGGCGGCTGGACGACACGGTGTGGGTGAAGCTCACCGGCAGGTCGGGCGTCAAAGAGGTGCTTGCCTCCGAGATGGGTATCGGCCCGAAGCGTTGAGCGCACCGCATCGGGTGAGAAGTCAGACGCGCGGACCCAGCACAATCACCGCGGCCCCGATCAGGCAAATCCCCGCGCCGGTCAGATCCCAGCGGTCGGGGCGGAGCCCTTCAACCGCCCACAACCACAGCAGGGACACCACGATGTACACGCCTCCATATGCCGCGAAGGCGCGGCCGGCAGCGCCAGCCTGGGCGTCGACGCGCGTCAGGCAGGCCGCGAACAAGGCGAGGCTCAGGAGGCCGGGGACGATCCAGAGGCCGGGGCGGTCCAGCCGCAGCCAGGCCCAGAAGGCGAAGCAGCCAGCGATTTCGAGCAGGGCAGCGAGGGCATACCAAGCGGCAGTTTGATGCAGCATGCGCGAACGCTACTCCTTCGAGGGCCTAGTTGGACCCCGGGACGAAACACGCATTAGATTTGAGACAAAGGAAACGCACATATGAGTCTGTTCAATGCACCGAGGGTTCTGGCTCGTCTTTCGACCCTGATTCTCCTGGCGGCCACGAGTCATGCGCTCGAGCACACTTCCGAAAAGGCAGATGCGAACAAGGGGAAGACAATGAAGATCGTCACCGTGCTTCGAGACAACGACTGCGGCAGTGATGCCATCGCTCGGATGAAGCAGGTCGCGGCCCGCCTGGGTATCGACATCACGATCGAGGAAGTCATCGTCGAGAACGAAGATCAGGCGAGGGCCCTGAGATGGCCCGGCAGTCCGACGGTGCGCATCAAAGGCCTCGACATCGACCCCAAGGCACGGGAGAACACCTCGTACGCCATGACCTGACGCACCTATCCCGCCGCAGGGGGACGCTCCCGGGTTCCGGGAGATGAAATGATCCGGGACGCGTTTGTCGAGGCGGGTTGGGTCAAGCCCTAGACCGCCTCTGAGTGCCGTACACGTACTCCTGCTCATCCTCGGCCGTAGCGCTGACTCACCGAACACGTTGATTGGACCCTGCCTCGTGACGGCCGAGCACGAGCACGCAACGACGAGTACGGGCACGCGGTTCCCCGCGCACGACACCGCGACCCCGCGTGGCGGTCACGGCGGTTGCTACGCTTCGGGCGTGAGACGGCGGGACTCCACGCGTGGAGGCAAGCGCCGTCCTTTCGGGTGAGGACGGCGCTTGGGCCGTTCCCATCCAAAGGAGTCCCGCATTGAATCTCACGCCCGAAGACGCAACCGCCGAGCCCGCCACTCCCGTCGCGCCTGACGCGAACGCGAACGCCACGCCCGTCCTCCTCGACCACGAACGCCTCGACGCCTTCCAGGTCGCCCTCGACTTCGCCGCGATGGTCCCCGCCCTCACGAAGACCGCACGCCCCGCTCTTCGCGATCAACTCGAACGCGCCTCCTCCTCGATCGCGCTCACGCTTGCCGAGGGCAACGCCCGGCGCACCCGCCGGGACCGCCTCCACTTCTTCTCGATGGCCCAGGGCTCCGCCATGGAATGCGCCGCCGCCATCGACGTCCTCCGCGTCACGGGCCGCGTCAGCCCCGCGGACGCCACCCGCGCGAAGCACAAGCTCACCCGCATCGTCCAGATGCTCGTCGGCCTCCG